>CAIJPE010000276.1 GCA_903822435.1 uncultured beta proteobacterium
CAGGGCCGGTTCCAGCACCAGGCGTGCGCTCATCAATTCGGCCGGGCTGACGGCCGCGGCGCCGTTGATCGGCGTCATCTCGGCCAGGGCATCCTGCACGTGCTCCGACACATACGTGCCGCTGCCCACCGTCTGCGTGATCAGGCGCCGGCGCTTGAGGTCGAGCAGCACGCGCCGAACGGTGCTGCGGCTCAGCCCGTATTCTTCGCTCAAGGCACGTTCGGTGGGCAGCCGCTGGCCGGCGCGCCAGGTGCGCGAGCGCAGGTTGCCGATCAGGGTCTCACGCAGAAGGGCGACGGCATCCACGGTTCAGGGCTGGCCGAAGCCAGACTGGTCAAGTTGGGCCGCAATGGTAGCATTTGGACCACAACCAACACACAGCCGGGAGCCATTGCCTTGCGCATCGCCACTTTTGTACACGAAGGCCGCCTGCGGGTCGGACAGGTCCAGGCCGACGGCCGTTCGGCTGCGCTGTTCGAGACCGACGGCGCGCGCGGCGCGCTCGGCCTGATCGAGCAGGCCGCAGCAGGAAACGGGCTGCCAGCGCTGGGCGCGGTGGTGCCGCTGACGGCCACCGCGCTGCGCGCGCCGCTGCCCGTGCCGCGGCGCAACCTGTTCTGCGTGGGCCGCAACTACCATGCTCACGCCCGCGAACTGCGCGAGACCGTCTTCAAGGACAACGCCAAGGCCGTGGACGCCTGGCCCATCGTCTTCACGAAGGTGCCCGAATGCGTGATCGGGCCGGGGGCTGCGGTGCGGCTGCCGGTGGCCGTGTCCCGGCAGATCGACTACGAAGCCGAACTGCTGGTGGTGATCGGGCGCGGCGGCCGCAACATCAGCCGCGCCGACGCGATGGCGCACGTGTACGGCTACACCATCGTCAATGACGTGACCGCGCGCGACGTGCAGATGCGCCACGGCCAGTGGGACCTGGGCAAGAGCTTCGACACCTTCTGCCCGATGGGTCCCTGGATCGTCACCGCCGACGAACTGGACGGCGAGGACACCCGCGTGCGGTGCTGGGTCAACGGCGAGCTGCGCCAGGACGCCCGCACGACCGACCTCATCTTCGACCTGCCCACGCTGATCGAGACCTGTTCGCGCGGCATCACGCTGTACCCGGGGGACGTGATCGCCACGGGCACGCCGGCCGGCGTGGGCATGGGCCTGACGCCGCCGCGCTGGCTGGCCCACGGCGACGTGGTGCGCATCGAGATCGACGGCATCGGCCTGCTTGAAAATCACTTCGTGGAGGAAGGACGGTGACCCGTCGCGCCATCTGCGCCGGCCTGTGCCTGGCGGCCCTGGCCACCGTCGCCACGGCGCCCCGGGCCCAGACAGGCTGGCCCGACAGGCCCATCACGATGATCGTGCCCTTCCCGCCCGGTGGCGTGGCCGACACGGTGGCCCGGCCCGTGGCCGAAGCTCTGAGCCGGGAACTGCACCAACCGGTGGTCGTGGACAACAAGGTCGGGGCCGGCGGCGCGGTGGGGATGGGCGTGGCGGCCCGGGCCGCAGCCGATGGCTACACGGTGCTGATGACCCTGTCGTCCATCTCGATCCTGCCCGAGGCCGACCACATCCTGGGCCGCAAGCCAGCCTATGCGCTGAGCCAGTTCAAGCCGATCGCCCGCTTCACGGCCGACCCCACGGTGCTGGTGGTGCGCGCCGATGCCCCCTGGAAGACCCTGGCTGAATTCGTCGCCGACGCGAAGAAGAAGCCGGGCGCCTACAACTACGGGAGTTCCGGCAATTACGGCACCATGCACGTGCCTATGGAAATGCTCAAGGCCAGCGCGGGCTTCCGCATGACGCACATCCCCTACACGGGTGCCGGGCCCGCAGTCCTGGCGCTGCTGTCGGGGCAGGTGGATGCCGTGGCCAGCGGCCCATCCACCGTCGCCCAGCAGATCAAGTCGGGCAAGCTCCGCGCCCTGGCGCACTGGGGTACCCAGCCTCTGACGTCGCTGCCGGACGTGCCCAGCCTGAAGCAGGCGGGCTACGCGGTGAGCTTTGCGCAATGGTCGGCGCTGTTCGTGCCCGCCGGCACGCCCGATGACATCGTCGCCAAGCTGCGGGCCGCGGCGCGCAAAGCGGCCGCCGACCCCGCCGTGCTGGCTTCCATTCAGCGCGCAGGCAGCCCCATCGAATACCTCGACGCCCCCGAATTCCAGGCCTACTGGGACACCGACGCGCGGCAGATGATCGAGGCCGTGCGCAAGATCGGCAAGGTGGAATGAGCGGTCCGCTGCTCGAGGTCCACGGCCTTCGCACGCACTTCGCCATCGATGGCGGCGAGTTTGCCGCGGTCGACGGGGTGAGCCTGTCCGTGCAGGCCGGCAAGACCCTGGCCATCGTCGGCGAATCGGGCAGCGGCAAGAGCGTCACGGCCTTGTCGATCATGGGCCTGGTGCCGCAGCCGCCCGGCCGGCTGGCCGGGGGCTCCATCAAGCTGGAAGGCCGTGAACTGATGGGGCTGCCCGTGCGCGAGCTCCAGGCCCTGCGCGGCAACGGCATGGCGATGATCTTCCAGGAGCCCATGAGCTCCTTGAACCCGGCCTTCACGATCGGCGAGCAGATCATCGAGGTGCTGCAGCGGCACCGCCCCATCGGCCGCGCCGAGGCCGAGCGGCTGGCCCTGCAGGGGCTGGAGCGCGTGCGCATCCCGGCCCCGACCCAGCGCCTGCACGAATACCCGCACAAGCTGTCCGGTGGCATGCGCCAGCGGGTGATGATCGCCATGGCGCTGGCCAACGGGCCGCGCCTGCTGATCGCCGACGAACCCACCACCGCACTGGACGTCACCATCCAGGCGCAGATCCTGGCCCTGATGCGCGAACTGCAGCAGGCCAGCGGCACCGCCATCGTGCTCATCACGCACGACCTGGGCGTGGTGGCCGAGGTGGCCGATACCGTGGCCGTGATGTACTGCGGCCGCATCGTCGAACAGGCCCCGGTGGCCGCCCTTTTTGCCGAGCCGCAGCACCCCTACACGGTCGGGCTGCTGGGCTCCATGCCGCGGCTGCATGGCCAGGCCACGCGGCTGGCGGCCATCGCCGGCCAGGTGCCCGGCCCGCTGGACCGTTCCGCGGGCTGCCGCTTTGCCGACCGCTGCCCTTTCGTGCAAGCCCGTTGCCGCGCCGAACAGCCCGAACTGCAGGACCTGGGCGGCGGCCATCTGGCGGCCTGCTGGCGCGCGCCGCTGGACGCCGACGTGCTGGTGGCACAACCCGTGCAAGCCCCTTCCGCATGAGCCCACGACCCCTGCTTCAGGTGGAAGACTTGGTCAAGCACTTCCCGGTGCGCCAGGGCCTGTTCGGCCGCGCGCGCGCCTCGGTGCGCGCGGTGCAGGGCGTGAGCTTCAACCTCCAGGCCGGGCAAACCCTGGGCGTGGTGGGCGAATCGGGCTGCGGCAAATCGACGCTGGGGCGGCTGGTGCTCCGCCTGATCGAGCCCACGGCGGGGCGGGTGGTGTTCGATGGCGTCGACCTCGGGCAACTGGACGCCGCCGCCCTGCGCGCCCAGCGGCGTCATGTGCAGATCATCTTCCAGGACCCCTTCTCGTCGCTGAACCCGCGCATGACGGTGGGCCAGATGCTCACCGAGCCGCTGGCCCTGCACGGGCTGCACGCCGGACGCCACCGCGAGCGCGTGGCCGAACTGCTGCAGACCGTGGGCCTGGCGCCCGAGCACGCCCAGCGCTATCCGCACGAGTTCTCGGGCGGCCAGCGCCAGCGCGTGGGCATCGCCCGGGCGCTGGCCGTGGAGCCGCGGCTGATCGTCTGCGACGAGGCCGTCTCGGCGCTGGACGTGTCGGTGCAGGCCCAGGTCGTCAACCTGCTGCAGGACCTGCAGCAGCGCCTCGGGCTGGCCTACATCTTCATCGCTCACGACCTGGCCGTGGTCAAGCACATCGCCACGCACATTGCCGTGATGTACCTGGGGCGCATCGTCGAATGGGCCGACAAGGCCACGCTCTTCGCCACGCCGCGGCACCCCTACACCCAGGCCCTGCTGGCCGCCATCCCCGTGCCCGAACCGGGCCTGGACCCCCGCCAACGTGTCTTGCTGCAAGGCGACGTGCCCAGCCCCACGCACCCGCCAGAGGGCTGCGCCTTCCACACCCGCTGCCCGCACGCGCAACCCCGCTGCCAGCAGGACGTGCCGGCCCTGGGCGACCCCGGGGGCGGCCAGGGGCATGCGGTGGCCTGCCACCTCTGGCGCGAGATCGAGTCCCCTGCCGCGCTGCGACCCCCGCCTCCCCGTTCAGACGGCCAGGCCCTGCGCCTGCTGCGGCTGCAATCGGCCTTCCTGCCCACGTCTTCCTGAACTTGCGTTGCACCAAACCGCCATGAAACAGCTGCTCCTTGCCGCCTTGCTGGCCGCCCTCGCCCCGGCCGTGCTGCCGATCAACCCCGCCCTGGCGCAGACGGCGCCCACAGGCCACCTTCGCATCGGCCTGGGCGAAGACCCCGACGTGCTGGACCCCACGCTGGCCCGCACCTTCGTGGGACGCATCGTGTTCGCCGCGATGTGCGACAAGCTGCTGGACATCGACGAGAAGCTCAACATCCAGCCGCAGCTGGCCCTGAGCTGGGAATGGTCGGCCGACAGCAAGGCGCTGACCATGAAGCTGCGCCCCGGGGTGATCTTTCAAGACGGCGAGAAGTTCGACGCCGCAGCCGTCAAGTACAACATCGAGCGCCACAAGACCCTGCCGGGCTCCAACCGGCGCGGCGAACTGGCCCCGGTCACCACCGTGGACGTGCTGGACCCGCTCACCGTGCGCCTGAACCTCAGCGCGCCCTTCTCGCCGTTGTTGGCGGCCCTGTCCGACCGCGCCGGCATGATGGTCAGCCCCAAGGCCGCGCAGGCCGCCGGCGAGAAGTTCGGCGCCAAGCCGGTGTGCTCGGGCCCCTTCAAGTTCGTCGAGCGGGTCGCGCAGGACCGCATCGTGCTGGAGCGCTTCGACGGCTACTGGAACAAGGACGCCGCGCACTTCGCCAAGATCACCTACACGCCGATCCCCGACGCCACGGTGCGGCTGGCCAACCTCAAGTCGGGCCAGCTCGACTTCGCCGAGCGCCTGGCCTCCAGCGACATGGAAAAGCTCAAGGCCGACAAGAAGCTCAAGACCGCCAGCATCACCGAGATCGGCTACCAGGGCATCACCATCAACATCGGCAAGAGCGAGAAGGCGCAGGCCAATCCGCTGGGCCGCGATGCCCGCGTGCGCGAGGCCTTCGAACTGGCCATCGACCGCCAGGGCCTGTCGCAGGTGGTGATGGACAACGAGGCCGTGGTGGGCAACCAGTGGGTCGCGCCGAGCAACCCGTACTACGCCAAGAACGTGCCCATCCCCAAGCGAGACATCGCCAGGGCCAAGGCGCTGCTGAAGGAGGCGGGGGTGCCCAACCCGAGCTTCACCCTGGTCACGCCCACCACCTCGGATGCCCAGCGCCTGGCGCTGGTGGTGCAAGCCATGACGCGTGAGGCTGGCTTCGACGTGAAGATCCAGGCCACCGAATTCGCCACCTCGCTGAACATGGCCGACAAGGGCGACTACGAGGCTTACGTGCTGGCCTGGAGCGGCCGGCCCGACCCGGACGGCAACCTGTTCAGCTTCGACGGTTGCAAGCAGCCCTTGAACTACGCCGGCTACTGCGACGCCGAGACCGACAAGCTGCTCAACGCCTCGCGCACGGCACGCGATCCGGCCGAGCGAAAGAAGCTCTTCGAGCAGATCGCCGCCCGCGTCCTGAAAGAGCGCCCGATCGTTTACCTCTACCACCGCAACTGGCTGTGGGCCTACAACGCCAAGCTCACGGGCGTGCGGCAGATCCCCGACGGCCTCCTGCGCGTGAGCGGGCTGAAGATGGCACCGTGAAGCCGACGCTGGCTGCGCTGGGTGTGGCATGGGGCATGGCGTCGTGCCTGCTGGCACCGGCGGCCCGGGCCGGCGAGCCAGGCCTGCCCTACACGCCAGGCCTTGATCCCGCGGCCATGGACCGGACCGTCGATCCTTGCGTGGATTTTTACCGTTATGCCTGCGGCGGCTGGCAGGCCCGAAATCCCATCCCGCCCGACCAGACTTCGTGGAGCGTCTTCGCCAAACTGGCTGAAGACAACCTGCAGGTGCTGCGCACCATCCTCGAAGAGGCGGCCGCCGCGCCCACGCGCGACACCGTGACGCGGCAGATCGGCGACTACTACGCCGCCTGCATGGACGAAGCCGCCATCGAAGCGCGCGGCGCCGCACCGCTGGCTGGCGACCTGGCCGCCATCGCCGCGCTGACTTCCGCCCGCAGCATGGGCCCGCTGCTGGCCAGGCTGCAGACCGCGACGCCCAGCGGGTCCATCCTGTTCGGGGCGGGCTCGCAGCAGGACCCCGACGATTCCTCCAGGCAGATCGCCGGCTTCAACCAGGGCGGCTTGGGGCTGCCGGAGCGCGACCATTACTTCCGCACGGACGCCAAATCGGTGGAGACGCGCGAGCGCTACCGGCAGCATGTGGCCAGGCTGCTGCTGTTGCTGGGCGAATCCGAGGCGGACGCCGCCAACCACGCTGCTGACGTATTGCGCCTGGAAACGGCCCTGGCCAGGGCATCGCTCAAGCGCGTGGAACTTCGAGACCCCTACGCCACCAAGCACAAGATGTCGCTCAAGGCCTTCACGGCGATGGCGCCGGGCCTGGATTGGCGGGCCTACCTGGCCACGCTGAAGCCGCCGGCACTGCACACGGTCAATGTGGCGCAGCCGGCCTTTTTCAAGGCGTTGTCGAACCTGCTGCAGAGCGAACCCCTGGCGGTCTGGCAGAGCTACCTGCGCGCGCACCTGGCCAACCAGCGCGCGGCCGCCCTGTCGGCGTCTTTCGTCGACGAGAATTTCAGCTTCTACCGCCAGTACCTGGGCGGCGCCAAGCAGATGCAGCCGCGCTGGAAGCGCTGCGTGCGCGATGTGGACGCGCAACTCGGCGAGGCACTCGGCCAGGCCTTCGTGCAGAAGGTCTTCAAGCCCGAAACACGTGCGGCCACGCTGGCCATGGTGCAGCGCATCGAGTCCGTGATGGCGCGGCGCATCCAGCAGCGCGACTGGATGAGCCCGGCCACCAAGGCGGCCGCACTGGACAAGCTGCGGGCCATCCGCAACAAGATCGGCTACCCCGAGCACTGGCGCGATTACGGCAGCGTCGTCATCAGCCGCACCGACCACGCGGGCAACGTGCAGCGAGCGGCCGCCTTCGAATCGGCCCGCGACCTGCACAAGATCGGCCAGCCGGTGGACCGCGGCGAATGGGGCATGACACCGCCCACTGTCAACGCCTACTTCGACCCCCAGATGAACGACATCAACTTCCCGGCCGGGGTGCTGCAGCCGCCCCTTTACGACCCGTTGATGGACGATGCCCCCAACTACGGCAACACAGGCGGCACCATCGCCCATGAGCTGACCCACGGCTTCGACGACGAGGGCCGCCAGTTCGACGCCCGCGGCAACCTGCGCGACTGGTGGAAGAAGGAAGACGCAGCGCGATTCACCGAGAAGGCCAAGTGCATCTCCGACCAGTACAGCGCCTACGAGGTGGTGGACGGATTGAAGATCAACGGTGCGCTCACCCTGGGTGAAGACGTGGCCGACCTGGGCGGCCAGGTGCTGGCCTACCAGGCCTGGCAGGAGGCCGTGGCCGGCATGACGCTGCCCGAACGCGACGGCCTGAGCCCCGACCAGCGCTTCTTCGTGGGCTTCGCGCAGTGGGCCTGCTCGAACACACGACCCGAGCAGGAGCGCGAGTTGCTCCTGTCCGACCCCCACTCACCCGACCGCTTTCGCATCAATGGCGTGGTGGTGAACATGCCCGAGTTCGCCCGGGCCTTTGCCTGCAAGGCAGGCTCGCCCATGACCAAACCGCGCGAGCGGGTCTGCTCGATCTGGTAAGGCCCCGAGAGACACCTGCCCCATGTTCGATTTCCTCCTCAAGCGGCTGGCCACCATCGTGCCGACCCTGATCTTCGTCTCGATGCTCATCTTCGGCCTGCAGCAATTGCTGCCGGGCGACCCTGCCAAGATCCTGGCCGGCGAAGAGCAGGACCCCAGCGTCATCGCCTACCTGCACGCCAAGCTGCACCTGGACGAACCGCTGCCCTTGCGCTACGCCTACTGGGTGGGCGGCGTGCTCAAGGGGGACCTGGGCGAATCCGTGCGCAACCAGCAGCCGGTGCTCCAACTGGTGCTGCAGAAGCTGCCCGTCACGGTGGAGCTGGCGCTCCTGGCCATGTCCATCGCGCTGGCCATCGGTATCCCGGCCGGCATCATCTCGGCGGTGGGGCGCGGCAGCTGGTGGGACTCGGCCGCCAACATGTTTGCGCTGTGGGGCCTGTCCACGCCGAACTTCTGGCTCGGCATCCTGCTGATCCTGCTGTTCTCGGTGCAGCTGGGATGGCTGCCGGCCTCGGGCTACGTGAGCCCCTTCGAAGACCTGGGCGCCAACCTGGCCGCCATGATCATGCCGGCCTTCGTGCTGGGCAACGCCATTGCCGCCGTGCTGATGCGCCACACCCGCAGCGCCATGATGCAGGTGCTGTCAGCCGACTACGTGCGCACGGCGCGGGCCAAGGGCCTGTCCGAGCCCGTGGTGGTGCTCAAGCACGCGCTGCGCAATGCGCTGACGCCCATCATCACGCTGGGCGCCCTGGAGCTCGGCACCCTGCTGTCGGGCGCGGTGCTCACCGAGCAGGTCTTCACCATCCCGGGCTTCGGCAAGCTCATCGTGGACTCGGTCTTCAACCGCGACTACGCGGTGGTGCAGGGCGTGGTGCTGGTCACGGCGACGGCCTACATCACGCTGAACCTGCTGGCCGACCTGGCGTACTTCGCGGTCAATCCGCGGCTGCGGGGCTGATGCCGATGAACACGCCTGCCATGACCCCCCACCCGGCCGGTGCCGCCGCCAACACGCCCCCCCGGCCCCGCGCCGGCCCCTGGAAGCGGGCCTGGCGGCGCCTGATCCGCCGGCGCAGCGCGCTGCTGGGCGCGGCGGTGGTGCTGGGCTTCATCGTGCTCGCACTCGGTGCGGCCTGGATCGCCCCACAGGACCCGATTGCCACGAGTTGGGGCGCCATCCGCAAGCCGCCTTCGGCCGAGCACTGGTTCGGCACCGACGACATCGGTCGCGATGTCTTCAGCCGCGTGATCTGGGGCACGCAGGCCTCGCTGCTGGCGGGGGTGGTGTCGGTCTCGATCTCGCTGCTGCTGGGCATTCCGATCGGGCTGGCGGCCGGCTTCCTGGGCGGGTGGGTGGATGCGTTGATCTCACGCATCACCGACGCTTTCCTGGCCTGCCCCTTCCTGATCCTGGCCATCGCGCTGGCGGCCTTCCTGGGGCCGAGCCTGACCAACGCCATGATCGCCATCGGCGTCTCTGCCACGCCCGTGTTCGTGCGGCTGACGCGGGCCCAGGTGCTGAACATCAAGGTCGAGGACTACATCGAAGCCGCCCGCGCCGTGGGCAACCCGCCTTGGCGCATCGCATTGCGGCACATCCTGCCGAACATCGTGGCGCCGCTGATCGTGCAGTCCACGCTGGCCATCGCGGCAGCCGTCATCGCCGAAGCCAGCCTGTCCTTCCTGGGCCTGGGCCAGCAGCCACCCGCGCCCAGCTGGGGCAGCATGCTCAACACGGCCAAGAACTTCGTGGACAACGCGCCCTGGATGGCCATCTGGCCGGGGTTGTCGATCTTCGCGCTGGTGCTGGCCTTCAACCTGCTGGGCGACGGCCTGCGCGACGCACTGGATCCGCGGCAAGGCCCTTGAAAGCGCGGCGGACGGCCGCAGCTATGGAGGACCATGCAAACCGACACTCGCCACCCCCTGCCCGCCCGCTTGCACAGCCTGGCCGCCATGGCCGGTCTGCTGGAGCGCCTGGAGCGCATTCCCACCCACAGCCGGTCAGCCAGCGCCGAGCAGTACCGCGGCGTGGCCCGTCAGGTCAGCCGCCTGCTGGCCGAGGCCGAGCCCGACGAGTTGCTGCACAAGCTGCTGGACGCGGCGCCGGCGACCGCCGAGTTGTACGAGAACATGCGCTACGACGTCGCCGGGCTGTGCCGCAGCCCGCTGGAAGTGGCGTTGAACGCCGAATTGGCCGCGGGCGCGGCCATTGCCAAGGCGCGCGCCTGAGGCCGATCTTCGGTCGTGCTCAGGCGGCAGCCAGCGCCTCGTCCGCCATTTCGGGCAGGAGGCCCGGCAAAGCGGCGCGCGCCAGTTGTTCGGGGGCCAGCATCTGCACGAGCACTGAGTCGATCCGGCCGGCTGTCGTCGCCTCGCTGTCCACGATGGCGTCGATCCAGGGTGCAAACCCGCCAAAGCCTTGCGGCAACGCGTGCACGTGATCGCGCGGTACATCCAGCACCGTCAGCACCTCGTCCACGCGCAAGGCATACAACGGTTGCGAGGGTGACCGGGGCGACCGGATTACGAGCAGCACGCCATCGCTGGCGCGGGCCGGATACGTCAAGCCGAACAGGCTGCGGGCGCAGATGACCTTGACCAGTTGAGCCCCGTCGCCCGCCGACACCTCGACCAGGCCGATGTGGGCGCCATGGCTGCCCGGCGTGCACACCAGGCCCGCAGTCGAGACGGCTTCCATGACGTCGCGGGTGGGCAAGGCGTAACGGCTGCCGCCGACCTGAAACACTGCGAGCTCCACCGCCTGGCAGTCTCTGCGATGGGCGGCCGAGGTCAATTCCGTGTCACCCAGTTGACTGACGCGTCGCTCGCTGCGGCCCAGGCGCAGGCCGACGACGGCGTGCACCGCATCGCGCGGGTCTTCGCCCGACTTGAACTCCCGGTACCCGGTAGCCCGCAAGCGTGCGCAGGCATAGTGGGTTCCCGCGTGATCCAGCAATGCCGCCTGCCCCTGCAGGCCCGCCAGCACGCTGCCCGCCAGCGCCGCATCGGTTGCCGACAGCACCCGGCCCTGCCCGTCCACGAAGGCCGCGAACCCGGCGCGTTCGGCCAGGACGTCGCGCAGCATGGCGCTGAATTCCGTGGCCGCGTTGAAGACGACCGCAATGCCGCCGACAACCCTCTCGCCATCGGATGGGCTGCGCACCGCTGCCAGGTAGGTGTAGGTGGGGCCGTGGTCATGCAGCCGGGTGTCCTCGAAGCCGCTGACGGCATAACGCTGGGCGTCGCTCAGGCCCGTCACGGCCTGCAGCCACTCCGCAGGCACGTGGCTTCCGGCCAGGCCGTCGCCTTCGCTGGACCGCGAGGCCGCGCGGACCACGCCGTCGACACCGAACACGACCAGGCGGCTGTAGACGGTGTACAGCGCGTGGATGTCGTCCAGCACCCTGCCCAGCACGTGGGCATCGGTTGCGGGCTGCGCCAGGCCGTCGCGCAGCACCGGCGAGAGCGCCCACCAGCGGCAATCGTTGGCACGTTCGTAGAGATTGCGGTCGAGGATGTCGGCCGCCAGGCGGGCGAGTTCGTGCGTCTGGCGCTGCGCCCGGGCGAGCGAGGTGCGGTAGATGTCCTGGATCGCCAGGCCTACACGCTGCCGGGTGCGCACCCCGGTCTGGTTGACCTGCTTGAGCACGGCGGTCAGGCGCGCGCGGTCGCCGCCCTGCGTGCCGGCCATCAGGCGGCCGTTCCACACCACCCGCCGGAGCTCGCGGTTGATGGCATCGGCGTTGTGGTTGATGGCCACCAGTTCACGGTTGTCCAGCGGCACGGCGTCGGCCGGATCCGCCTCGGCGCCATGCGGGCGGAAGGCCGTCAGCAGGGAGATCATGGCCTGAGCCCGCCAGGCGGGACCCCGGTAGCCCTGGTAACCGACGCTCGCCCGGCACATGGCCAGGTATTCGCGGCCGGCGAAGGCCGACAGCGTGATGGCCGTGCCGTCCAGGCGCGCCAGTTGCGAACCGGTGGGCACGTGGGCTGGGTCGTTGCTGGCGAGCACGCACTGGTCGTCGTCGATCAGCACGAGCGCAAGCTGCAGGTTGTCGGCGTTGATGCTGCTGAAGATGCGGTGCAGCTCGTCGGCGAAACGGAAGCGCAGCACGAGCACGCCCACATGGCGCGAACCGGAGACGATGCGGTGTGCGTAGAGCAGTGCCGGCGCGGTGTCGTTGCCCAGGTCGGAGCGGCGAAAGCGCTCGACGTACCCGGGGCTGGCCAGGGCCTCGGCCACCAGGCCGTCACGGCTGTGCCGGACGGGCGACTCGGTGTCCAGTCGGGCCAGCACTTCGCCCTGCGGCGAGAGCAGGATCACGTCCTCGTAGACCGTGTACTTTGCCTGGTAGGCCGCCAGGCGCCCGACCATGGCAGCGCGCAACGGCTCGGTCCGCTCAGCGGTGGCGCAGAAGCTGCGCACCACCTCGTCGGTGGCGAGAAACCCCACGTCGGCCGTGCGTTCGTAGAGATTGCGCACCAGCACATCGATCGCGCCCTGTGCCTTGGCGGCCAGCTCGTCCGCAAGTTCGGCCGTGTGTTCGTGCACCATCTGCGCGATGAGCCGTGTGCTCAAGTCGTCGAAACGTTCGCGCGTGTCCATCAGCGTGGGGAGGATCGGCGCCACCGCTTCGGGGCAGCTGATGGCGGCGCTGGATTCGATCATGCGCCAGACCACGCCGAGGTCGCGCAGGTCGCGCTCGGCGGCTTGCACGCCGCGCATGTGAGGCACAAGGTCGTCGCTGCTGATCACGGCGGGCGGCTGCATGTTCGTCGAGAAGCATCCAGTCTAGGAGAGATTGTTTCAGCATGTTGACGGGAAAGGCCTGTTTGCGGGGCTCAGTTCTGGTCCTGCGCGCACCAGCAGCCGGACCCAGGACCCACTTGAATGCCCGGCGCATCGCCGTTGCCGTGACGAGCTCCTGCGGGGCCCCGGAGGGACAGGTCCGAATCCGGCGAGTCCCGCGCGGCTGGCGACCTATCATGCCCCGATGGCCCTGGATCCCGATGCCGCCTACCTGGCGATGACTGCACGCGACGCCCGCTTCGACGGCCGCCTGTTCATCGGCGTGACATCCACGGGCGTGTACTGCCGCCCGGTCTGCCGCGTGCGCCTGCCGCGGCGCGAGAACTGCCGCTTCTTCGACACCCGCGCCCAGGCCGAGGCCGCGGCGTTCAGACCGTGCATGAAGTGCCGCCCCGAGATCGCGCCGGGCCTGGCGCTGGTGGACTCCTCGCGCACCCTGGCCGACAGCGCCGCCCGGATGATCGAGCACGCCGTGCACAGTGGCGAGTCGCTCGGCCTGCCCGCCCTGGCCCTGCGCCTGGGCGTGACCGACCGCCACCTGCGCCGCATCTTCCAGGCCGCCCATGGCGTGGCCCCGCACGACTACATGACCACCCAGCGCCTGTTGCTGGCCAAGCAGCTCCTGACCGACACGGCACAGCCTGTGACGCAGGTGGCGATGGCCAGCGGCTTCGAGAGCCTGCGCCGCTTCAACGCCGCCTTCCTGGAGCGCTACCGGTTGAATCCCACGCAGTTGCGTCGCCAGCGCAGCGCGCCGCAGCCTGAAACACCGCTGCGGCTGGCCTACCGGCCACCCTACGACATCGAGGCGGTGCTGGGCTTCTTCGCACGGCGCGAAGTGCGCGGCGTGGAGCAGGTGGAGGCCCTGAGCCTGCGCCGCACGGTAAGCTGGACTTGGCGCGGCCAGCGCGTGATCGGCTGGTTGGACGGCCGTTTCGTGCCCGAGCGGCACGAGGTGCACGTGCGCACCTCGCCCAGCCTGGCGCCGGTGCTGGGTGCGGTGCTGCAGCGCGTGCGCCAAGGGCTGGACCTGGATGCCGACCCCGCGGTCATCGATCCGGTGATGGCCACCCTGCCCGTGCCCCACCGCCCCGGCGCGCGGTTGCCCACGGGCCTGGACGGCTTCGAGATCGCCGTGCGCGTCATCCTGGGCCAGCAAGTGACGGTGAAGGCCGCGCGAACGCTGGTGCAACGCCTGGTCGACCGCTATGGCGAGCCGATCGAGACACCCTTCCCGGCGCTGACCCGCGTGTTCCCGCACGCCGAGACGATTGCCCAAGCCGACCCCGAGGTC
>CAIJPE010000277.1 GCA_903822435.1 uncultured beta proteobacterium
CTGCGGGTGGCCGACAACTCGATCATGCCGGGGCCCGTCAGCGGCAACACGCAGGCGGCTGCTTACGTCATCGGAGCAAAGGCCGCACAGTTGATCCTTGCCGAGGCTGCCTAGTGGGCACAGGCCAGACGTGCAGAGCATGAACGAACACCGGCTTCGGCGGGGCCATCGGCCATGACCAGGGGCTTGCGTGCACTGCCCTTCATCGATCGGCTGCGCGGCCTTGCGCAGGCTTCTCCCTGGTGGGAACTGGTGTTGCGCAGCGGGTCCGTCCTGCTGGTCCGGATCGCGGGCGCCGGCCTCGGGTTCGCGCTGAATGTCGCGCTGGCCCGCGTGCTGGGTGCGGGCGGCTTGGGCATCTACCACCTGTCGCTGACCTTTGCGTTGATTGCGAGCGTTGTCGGGCGGATCGGCATGGACGCGGCGATGTTGAAGTTCGGCGCCACCAGCCATGCCCTGCGCGACGAAAGGCGGCTCCTCGCGGTTCATCGGCTGGGCATGGGCACTGCCTTGCTGGGCTGCGGATTCGTGGCTGCCTGCACCTTCTTCAGTGCCGATTGGCTGGCGGCCACGGTGTATTCCGACCCCGCCATTGCCGGGCCACTTCGGCTGATGAGCCTGGCCCTGGTGCCCTTCAGCCTCTTCAACCTGTATGGCGAACTCCTGAAGGCGGGCCAGCACCAGGTTCTGTCGTCGTTCGTGCAAGGCGCCGCCCTTCCCATGGTCAGCCTGCTCATGCTGTTCCTCTTTTCCAGCCGGATCAAGGACGCCGGCGCCGCGGCCTTTCTGCACCTGAGCTCCAGCCTGGTCATCTGCGTGTCCAGCTATGTGCTCTGGCGCCGGAGCATTCCTGCCTGCCGATATGCCCGCAACGAGTCGATCCGCTATCGCGATCTCCTTTTCACGGCATTGCCCATGTACGGCTCTGCCATGGCCGATGTCGTGATGACGTTTTCGGATGTACTGATCCTCGGCATGTTCGTGGCGGCCAGCGATGTCGGGATCTACACCGCCGCAGCGCGCACGGCCTTGCTGACCCGGTTCCTGCTGCTGGCCAACAGCGCGGTGGCGGCACCCCGTTTCGCCGGGCTGCACGCCGCCAAGGACACCGATGGCATGGCCCGGCTGGCCGTTCGTTCTACGCTGTTGACGACGGTCTCGAGCGTGCCCGTGCTGCTGATGTTCATGATCTTCCCCACCCAGATCCTGTCCGTCTTCGGCCCGCAATTCGAAGCGGGCGCTCAGGTGCTCGTCATCCTGACGCTGGGGCAGTTCGTGAACGCCGCGACAGGGCCCGTCGGTTATCTCCTGAACATGTGCGGCTACCACCGGATCGAGGGACGCATCGCGGTGGCCGGTGCGCTCATCACCGTGGGGCTGTGCTTCGTGCTGATTCCGTTCTGGGGAATCCTGGGCGCCGCGGCTGCCAACGCCATTGCCACGGCCGCGTGCAATCTGCTGCGCGTGTACTTTGCCAAGAAGCACCTGGGCATCCTCATGCTGCCCCTGCCGCAGTCCCTGGGGCACCGGCGTTAGTGGCCCGGTACCCCTGAAGCCACGGCCTGCCCGATGAGAGTGCTTTTCTACGACGACGCCCCCGAGTTCGGCGGCCACGAGACGATGACCCTGGCCGCGGTGCGGCACCTCGCGCAACAACCGGACATGGCGCTGGGGTTCATGTTCTTCCGCGGCAACCTCCGGCTGTCGCAGCAGATCACGGACCTGGCAGCGCGTTGTCCCCGCCTGGAACCGATGCCTCAGGACTACGCATCGCGGCAGTTCCAGTTTCTGCGCACCTTGCTTTCGTTCCGTGCCATCCGGCGCATGGCCCAGGTGATGAAGGCCTTCAGGCCCGATGTCGTCGTGGTCGCGCAAGGGGCCATCGCCTTCGGCAGCGCCGGCCTGATGGCCGCGATGAAGGCCGGGCTGCCCACCATCAGCTACATCCCGATGACGCACCCCGAGACCTTGTTCTCGGCGTCGCGCCTGAAGGCGGCGCTGCGCGAACCGGTCAACCGCCTGTACTACCGGCTGCCCGACGAATACATCACCATCAGCCCGCGCATGGAAGACTATCTGCGGCGCCACGGCATGCGGCAGCGGGTCACCGTCGTCAAGGTTGCCGTCGATCTGGCAGCTTGCCACGCGGTGGACCGGGCGGAAGCCCGCGCGAAGTGGGGCCTGGCCGCCGACGATTGGGTCATCGCGCTCGTGGGCCGCGTGCAGTTCTGGCAGAAGCGGCAGGACCTGGCCATCCAGGGGCTGGCCCTGGCGCGGCAGAAGCTGCCCAAGTTGAAGCTGCTGGTGGTCGGCGACGGCCCTGACCTCGACACCTTGAAGGCCCTGGTGGCCGCTGAGGGCGTGGCCGACTCGGTGATCTTCACCGGCTGGACCGCGGGCCTGTCGGCGGTCTATTCGGCCATCGACGCGCTGGTGATCCCTTCGCGGTATGAAGGCGTTCCGCTGGTCATGATCGAAGCGATGTATTTCCGGCGCCCCGTCGTGGCCGCGGCGGTCGATGGGATGATGGACACCTTGCCGTCGCATTGGCTCTTTCCCAGCGGCGACGCGCCTGCATTCGCTGCCCGCCTGGTCGAATTGGCCGCGGCCCACGAGGATGCGCTGCTCGATGCGCACCGCCAGCGGGTCGTCGACAGCCACGCGCTGCCGGTGTTCGAGCGCGACTTCATGACCGCACTGGTCTCGGCCGCGCATCGCATCGGGCGTCCGCCGGGCAGCGTGGCTTGAGCACGAAGCCTCACGCGGGCTGGTCGATCCTCTTGCTGCTGGGCCTGTGGGCGGCCGCCGCCGGCGCCGCGCCCCTGTCGACGCTGGCAGGGCGCATGCAGTTGTTTCGCGACGGTGCGTTGCACGGCTTTGCCCTGGCCGAATTGCCCGACGATGGCCGCGAGATCTATGCCGAGTCTGATTTCAAGGACCTGGCCGCCACCGGTGCCAACGTGGTGCGGGTGTCCATCCAGTTGCGCAAGTGCCGGGGCTGCGACCACTACGACACACCCGAAGCCGACATCGCCTACGTCCAGCGCGTCCTGCAGCGCGGCGAGCGCTATGGCTTTCGGGTGGTTCTGGTGCTGCTGGCCACGCCCTGGGGCGACCAGTCCGACTATTGGGCCAGCGACAGCCTGAAGGCCGACATCGTCAGCCAGTGGGGCCGCCTGGCCCGTCGCCTGAAGTCCTATCCTGCGTTGCAGGCCTACGACCTGATCAACGAGCCCGTGGTGCGGGACGCGCCGCCGCCCCGTCAGGCGCAGGACCATTGGCACGATCTGGCCCTTGCGATCGCGCGGGAGCTTCGCGCTGCCGACCCCGAGACCCCGCTGATGATCGAGCCCGCGCCCTGGGGCTTGCCGAGTTCATTCCAGCACACGCAGCCCCTGGGCCTGCCGGGGCTGGTCTACAGCTTCCACTTCTATGAGCCCCATGCGTTCACCCACCAGGGCCTGCCGGGCGAGCCTGCGGCCATGGCCTACCCCGGCCAGGGCTGGGACAGGCCGCGGCTTTCGCAGGCCCTGGCCGATGCGCGGCGCTTCGCCGCAGAGCACCAGGTGCCGATGTTCGTGGGCGAGTTCTCGTGCGTGCGCTGGGCGCCCGCAAGCAGTTGCCCGCGCTACATCGCCGACAGCCTGACGTTGTTCCAGGCCGAGGGTTGGGGCTGGGCCTATCACTGTTGGCGCTGCTACGAGGGCTGGGACGCGGAGATCCCGGAGGAACTGCCCCAGGGGCAGGGCAAGGGCCACCTGCCCGAGCACCGAAGGCCCGACAGCCCGACCCTGCTGCTGCTGAAGCGGGCCATGCAGCGCAACCCTAAGGCTTCGGGGCCGCCGCAGCGCCGGGTTGCCGCCACACGGTGAATGCGGGCAGGCTCTGTACCACCTCGAAGCCGTGGCCTTGGAGGTACGCAAGGATATCGCCCTTGATGTCGAAGGTCTCCGGCTTGGACAGGATCACCACGTCGGGCGGCCTCAAGGTGGAGAGGCACGCTGTGCTGGCGTTGGGGATCGACACGACCCTGGGCGAGTCGCGGCAGACCTCGGGCTTTTCCGAGACGATGAGTTCACTCATGACGTCGAATTCGCCGGGCACCCGGTAGTACTCGGCCCCGATCACGCCGGCCGCCCACCAGACCCGCTGCCCCTGAGCGAAGGCCTGCTTCGCCAGGGCCGCGGCCGCCCTGTAGTCGTCTTTGCGATGGCGCGGCGCCAGCCGCAGACTCAGCGATGAGCAGACCAGTGCCAGCACGCAGGACAGGGCCAGCAACCACCGCAGGCGCTGGCCGCGCCCCCCGTCGGATCGCAGCAGACGGGCCAGGCCCAGGGCCAGCACCAGGTTGAGCAGCGGCAGCGACGCGATCAGGTGCCGGCCCAGCACCCGCCAATGCATCGCAAAGCCCGAGAACAGCACGACGACGACGGGAAACAGCCCGAACCCAGCCATCAATACGAGCTCTCGCGTGCCGATCCGCTGGCGGGCCTCCTTCAGGCCCGTGATCAGCACAAGGCACACCACGCCGGCCGCCACGGTCAGCGCGACGGCATAGGGCGCCAGGCCAGCCTGGCCCGAGTTGCGCAATTCCAGGCGGCTGGGGCCGATCCCCGACAAGCCCAGCATCTCGTAGAGCGCAAAGGCGACCGTGGCCGGCGTGGAAGAAGAGAGCCGCGAGGCGCCCGCGCCCCTGAGAAGGCTGTTGAGGTAGAAGGCCGTCAGCACGGCCATGGCCACCAGGAAGAGCCCCAGCATGAGGGGATTCGGGCCTTGCAGCCAGGTGCGCCACGTCGACTGGCGCAGGTGGTGCAAGAGCACGTACACACAGGCCGCGAACACCCAGAACATGCCCAGCATGCTGGCCCCGAACAGCAGGACGCCGCCCACCACGAAGACCAGCAGGAACAGGGGCTCGACCGGACGCTTCAGGGTATGGGCGGCGTACAGCTCCAGCAGGTACGCCAGGATCATCAGGGACCCGGCATACATCATGATGTAGGGCCTGGCCTCGTTCGCGTATTGCCAGACCATGGGGTGCAAGGCGCACAGGGCCAGCAGGCCGTAGCTGAAGGGCCGGGGGTAGTCGCGCAGGGCCCGGAACATCGCCAACTGGCCGGCCACGAACAAGGGCAGGTTGCCCAGTCTGAAGAAGAATTCCCCGGTCGGGTTCAACAAGCCCCACAGGTAGAAGTGAACGAAGTGCAGCGGCGTCTGCGAGCCGCTGGGCACCAGCAACAGGTCGAGGAGCGACTTGAACGACCCCATCGCGGCGAAGTGGGCGGTCCAGAACTCGTCGATCCACAGGCTCTCGTTGCTGACGGCCAGCAGCATCACCACCACCTGCAGCAGTGCGAATGCGACCAGATGCCGCTTGCCCAGCGGCCTTCCTTGCAGGCTGGCGGTCATGTCGGTGTCTTGTGCGGGTCAGGCTGCAGCCGGAAGACGATGAACTTGCTGGCCAGGTAGGTCGTCAAGGTGTAGGGCGGAATGCCCAGTACCTGGGCGACATAGCCATTCAGGCCGAAGACGTGGATCGCGATCAGCACGGTGAGCAGATTCATGCCGTAGGCGAGCAGGGCCACCAGCAGGAACTTGATCAAGGCCGGCAGTTGCGGGCCGCGGTAGTCAAAGGTCCAGCGGCTGTTCAGGGCAAAGCTCGTGGTCAGGCCGGCCGCGTATCCGATGGCATTTGCGGCGGCATCGCCGATGCCCAGGAACCATTTGCAGGCGTAGATCACGGTCAGGCCCACCAGCATGTTGAGCACGCCCACGCTCAGGAACCGGCCCAGTTCCGGCAGATGCCGCCTGATCATTTGATGGCGCGCACGTAATACTGGCCACCCAGCGGCAGGCGGGACAAGGCACCCTCCATGGGCCGCAGCCCGCGCAGGAAATGAGGGAAGAAGACGCGATAACGCGTCTTGGCGTGCGCAAAGCCCCCGCTCAACATGCGCCGCTTCATCTCGTGGCCGCGGATCAGGTGGGCGTTTTCGTCGAACGGGCATGTGTTGACGACACGGACCGTCAATGGGTTCAACGGGTTGTGCTCGAAGATGAAGAGGCTGCCACCGGGCTTGATCACCCGGCTCAATTCGCGCAGCAGCGCCACGTGGTCGGCATGGCTGATGTGATGGAACACGCACATCGCGTAGGCGATGTCGAAGTGCTCCGCCGGAAACGGAATGTGCGCACCGTCGAATCGAACGTAGCGGGCCTGGTCGGCAAAGCGCTTCTCAGCGACTTCCAGGCTGCGCTGCGAGAGGTCCAGGCAGGTCAGCTCGGCGTGGGGGAAATGCTTGCGCACATAGGGCACCGAGTTGCCGATGCCGGCGCCGAAATCCAGCACCTTGACCGGGCCATCGCGCGACAGTGCCTGCTGCGGGCATTCGCGGGCGATATCGGCAATCTTGTACTCGGAAAAGTACTCCGGGCTCTCGCCGGAGATGGCGATGCCGGCAACCAGGGACGCATAGTATTCGTCGGCAAACTTGTCGAATTCAGCTTCGTTCATTCGTTAACTTTCAGGCAGTGCCGGCGTGGCGGGCACCCGCGCCTTGATGTAGGCCATATGTTCGGCCTGCATCACTTGCGAGATGCCCACGGGCAGCCGCTTTGCGGGCGGTCGCGCGTGATTCGTCGATTCGATCGACTGAAAGCGCACGCGCCGGGTGTAGAGCGAAGACAGCTTGTTGGCGCTGCGCACCACGAGTGGCGTGCGCCGCGACAGCCTGCGGAAGATGGAGATGATCTCGGCAATGGTGGCTGGGTATTCCGACGCGATGATCTTGGTCAGCACCGTCGGGCGGATGCTGCAGGACCGCACCGTGCCGACCATCGCAGCGGCCGCATCATCGGCATCGATGTAGTCGCGGATGGTGTCGTAGGGCACGTAGATGTGGATGGCCTCGTTGCGGATGATGCACCGGGCCATGTGGCCCAGCAGGCCCTGCTTCTTCCCCGCGGCCTGCCCTGGACCGTACAGGGTGGAAATGCGTGCGATGAGCGCGGCGGTGCCCGGGTTCTCGCTGACGAAGTTCCGCACCAGGTCCTCTTGCCGGAGCTTTTCGACGGCGTAGGCGGTGGTCGGTGCCGGCGCTGTCCGCTCGGTGATGACTTCGTCGGCGGTGCCGGCATAGATCGCGCCGGCCGAACTGGCGAGCGAAAGCGTGCCGGAACCCGCCATGAGTCCGGGCTCGAGTTGCACGAGGTCCAGCAACAGCTTCAGGGCCCCGGTCTCGGGGGCCATTTCCGCTGCGGTGCTGCCCATGGTGCCGATGCCGGCTGCCCAGTGGATCTCCCATGGGTCGTCCTGTCGCGCACGGCCCGCAAACGCCTTGACCGCTGCCTCGATCTGATGCGCAAGCCGGAGTGGCTCGCTCCATGCGAAGCGGTCGTCGGGAAAGAAGAGCTCGGTACCGGCTTCGCGCAAGGAACGGCACAGCGCAGCCCCGAGCAGCCCCGCGCTTCCGACGACCCAGGCGATGGTCACTGGCGCACCGCAGGCCGGGTCGGCTTGGTGCTGACCACGTACAAGGGCTTGCCCATCACGATGCCCATCGTGACCGCCAGGTACTCCGCGATCACCCCCAGCGATGCCAGGATGCTCCCCGAAAAGAACGACACCACGATCAACAGCGATGTCCAGCCCTGGACCGGCACGCGGCCGTAGAACTTGGCCTGCAGCGCGTAGATGGCCACCAGGGCCGCCAGGATGATGGACGAGAACCCCATGATCGTGATCAAGCGCAGCGGCCGGGTTCCCGTGGTCAGGATCAGGCGCCAGAAGTGGCCGATCAGCTTGAGGTACGAGTAGCTCGACGGACGGTCCATCTCGCTCCGGAGCTTGACGGGGCAATGTCCCACGCGCCCGGCGATCCAGAACAGGCCGACATCCAGGTACACACCGTTGCCGCAATAGGCGGCCAGCGTCCGCGCAATTTCGCCGTCGACGAGCCGGAAGCTGTTGAAGCGGCCGATCACCTTGTTGCCCAGCACCCGGGTGCTGATGGCCTTCGCCACGTTGCTCGTCAGGTTGCGCAGCCATCCGTGCGGCGGCGGGTTGGTGGGTTGCGCATAGACGAGCTGCAACGAAGACGCCAGTGCGCTGTCGAGCAGGGCTGGGATGTCGGCAGGGTCTTGCTGGCAGTCTTCGTCGATCGTCACGACCCAGTCACCGGTCGCGCTGGCCATTCCGGCCAGCGTCGCGGCGTGCTGGCCGAAGTTCTTCGACAGCCACACCACCCGCACGAAAGGGTACTGGGCGCTCAGGGTCTCGAGCGTCAGGTCCGACCGGTTCGGCCCGCAGTCGTGCACGAGGATGACCTCGTTGACGACGAACCCATGACCGCCTGCCGTGCTCTGCGGATGCGTGAGGGGCTCGACTTCCGACATCAGGGCCGGCAGCGTCCTTTCGCCGGCATAGACCGGGATGACGATCGTGACGCGGTTCGAGGGGGTGTGGCTCATAGCTCAGGTTCCATGGCATGCGCCCCGATGTCCAGGCCCGGTCGTGGGCACCCGCAGTGGCTCAGCGCCATGAGCGTTCCCCGCTGCGGTTGCTGTACGCGGGCAGATGGCGCTTGAGCAGGCTTTCGTATTGATCCAGGATGTCGCTCCAGCGGAACATGGCATCGAAGCGGAGGCCCGCCTGCGCCCGCAGGGCCGACAGCCGGGTGGGGTCGGGCAGCAACCGGTCCAGCTGATCGGAAAAGGTGTCCGCGCCGCGGAAGTACGTGGCCCCATCACCCGCCACCCAGCGATTGAACGGGTTGTCGTGCGCGATCACCGGGTTGCCGGCACCCATCGCCTCGACCAGCGACGGATTGGTTCCGCCCACCTGGTGGCCATGCACGTAGGCCGTACTGTGGAATCGCAGGGCTTGCACGACCTTCTTGTCGTAGATGCCGCCCACGAATCTCACTTCGGCCCCGGCCGCATGCCTGACCGCGCGGTGGTAGGGTTGGCTGTCGTCGTAATGCCCCAGGACGACGAGTTCATGGCCGCGCGGCTTGCTGGAAAAGCCCTGCACCACTTCGAGGATCGAGTTCTCGGGCTCGGGGCGGGCAATGAGTGTCAGGAACTTGCCGGGCTGCAAGCCCAGGCCGAGGACCGGTTCGACCGGCGCTGCGGTCACGGCATCCGCCCCGTAGGCGATGGTCGTGATCTTGTCCTCGGCCACCAGGGCCTGCAGATGCAGCTTGATCTGGGGGTGGTCGGCCACCAGGTGGTTGCCCAGCCAGCAACCGGCCCGCTCGTTCAAGCGGAACCAGGTCTTGGCGAGAGGCCCCCATTTGGCGCGGGACCATTCGATGCCGTCCATGTTGATGAGGTTCGGAATGCCCTTCCAGCGCAGGAGCGAGCAGAACACCGCCGTGTTGTAGCCCAGGGTCAGGCACAGGTCGCCAGACCGGGCTGCATGGCGGGTGGCCCGCCAGTCGAACACCATGCTGGCCTTGGGCCCTGATGCTGCGATGGGAATGCGCACACGCTCGATGCCGGCCCAGGTGTCTTCGAAGGTGGGCCCGCTTGCTTCATCCTGGCAATACACGATCACACGCCAGCCACGGCCCACCAGGTGGAGCGCGAGCTTTTCTGCGAAGGTCTCGAAGCCGCCATGGGCCGCGGGCACGCCGCGCGTGCCCAGGATTCTGAGTACCGGCCTTGAGGCAAGCCGGGTTGGAGGCATCGGGACGGTGCTGGCAGCCGGTGCTTCTTGCAGGACCACGGTCATGTCAGCTCTCCACCTGCAAGGCCCGTTGATAGCAGTCCCGTGACTGTTCGCCCAGGCGGCCCCAGTCATTGCGGGCGCTGACCGTGCGCAGGCCTTCCTGGGCGATACGGGCACGGTGGCCGGGCGTGGCGAAGATCTCGCCAAGCCTGACGGCCAGGTGATGCGGATCCAGGCTCCTGAAGACGAAGCCCGTATCGCCATCGCTGACCACCTCCAGCAGGCCCTCGATGTCGGAAACGAGCACCGGGTTGCCGTAGCTCATGGCCATCAGGGCCACGCCGCTTTGATAGATCCGCAGGTAAGGCAGCACCACGAGGTCTGCACAGCGGTGGAAGTAGGGCACTTCGGCGTCCGCGATGTAGCGGATCTGCAAGGTGCAATGAGGCGCCAGGCCGCGCCTGTCGATGATGTCCTGGTACTTCGAGAAGTCGGTCTTCCAGACCCGGCCCCCGATCAGCAGGTGCAGGTTGGCATCGTTCGCCAGCGCCAGCGAGAACCCTTCCAGCAGCACGTCCAGGCCCTTGACGTCCTTGATCTGCCCGAAGAAGAGGAGCACCCGCTTGTCGGCCGGAATGCCGAAGTGCTCACGGGCCATCTTGCGGGTGATGCCGTGCTCGATGCTGTCGAGGTAGTTGCCATGCAGGATCACGTCGATCTTCGCTTCGTCGATGCCCAGGCCCTGGATCAATTCGCGTTTGGCGACCTGGCTGTGGGCGATGACACGGCGGGCGGCGCGGTAGACCCAGTGCACGAAGAGGGGCACCGAAAGGCCTTCCTTGAAGGCCTCGACATCGTGGGCCGTGATCACCACCTGCAGGCCCATCGCGCGGGCCAGCAGGACATTGAACAATTCGAGCATGCCCACGTGGAAGAAGTGGAAGTGAGCAATCTGGTGGCCGCTTCGGCTCGCATCCGCTAGGGCCTGGATGCTGCCACGCAAGAAGCGAAGTCCGCGCAGCCAGGCCCGGCTGGCGCCATAGATGTTGCGATAGGGCCGCTTGACGGGAAAGGACTCGTCCCCCTTCTCATCGGTCTTGTCGCAGGTGTACAGCGTGGCCTCGACTCCTGCAGTGACGATGCCTCGGCACAGCGAGTAGTCGTAGAGATTCATGCCGCCATGGCCACCCACCGGTTCGATGACTGCGACTCGGATGTTCATGCGGTGCGGCCGGGCGGCTTGACCATCAGACTGCTGCTTGCCATGAAGGTCGTGTCCTGTCTGTTGCAATGCGCGTAGGCGGCCTTTCAGGGCCGCTCGTGTTCGGCCGCTGGGCGCCCAGGTAAGCCAGGGCCCCGCAAATGGCGATGACGACCACGCCGTAGTCGGACATCAGGTGCGGTTCGGTGACGGAGGCGAGGAAGAAGCGGATCATCATCACCGCCGAGGCGGCACCGACGACCCGGCTCCACGGCGATGAATGCAGCTTCGCCGTGCGTCGGCCCATGAAGAAGATCGCCAGCATCGAGAGCAGGAAGAGCATCAGCGCGGGCACGCCCATCTTCCCCGCCATGAAGAAGTAGGCGTTGTGCATGTAGCGGTTGAGTTCGGGTCGCGCCGATGAGCCGCTCAGGCCCTTGTAATCGGCGCCCAGCCCGATGCCCGCCAGTGGATGCTCCTTGATGTGCGGCAGCATCGCCTCGAATTCCCACACGCGCCATTGCGCCGAATAGCCATGGTCGATCTCGTCGCCGATCGACGTCATGCGGAAATAGATGGCGTCGAAGGAATCCGGCTTGAAGTGCTTGCCGAGCACCGCAACCGTTGCCAGCGCGATGAGGAAGAGGGCGAAGAAGGGCAGCAGCTTCTTCGGGTTCAGCCACCCCACGAGAATGATCAGGCACACCAGCAAAACGGCAAAGGTCGTGCGGCCGAAGGTCAATCCGATGCCGATCGACAGCAGGCCGGCGACCGCCAGGAACTTGAGTCTCCCGATGCCGTCGACGCTGTAGGCCGCCACGGTCAGGAGCAGGGCCAGGATGATGACGTTGAGGCCCAGCGTGTTGGAGCGCGTGGTGCCGGCGTCTTCGCGTCCCAGTGTTTCCAGCACGCTGATGCCCTGGTCTCCGAAGACCGGGATGTTGAAGACGCCCTGCAAGACCTGGCCGATGGAAAAGAGGCAGCCCAGCACCACCAGGCTGACGACGAACCGTTCCTGCCGCTCGCGGGTCCGCAGGATCACCACCGCAACAGGCAGCAGCAGCAGGTAGAGCAGGCCGCGCGTCTGGCCCAGAACGAACTTCGGACTGAGCTGCAGCACCACGAGCGAATGCACCACGGCGAATGCGAGGGCCACGCCAAAAAGCGACAGCGCCACGGCCAGCAGCCGTGCCCCCGCAACCGGCGGCGAAGGCACCTTGGCCTTGCCGGTGGCCAGGGTCAGCAGCCCATAGACCAGCAGCATCGCCAGCGCAAAGTCGGCCGCTGCGAGCACCCCGCCGAACAGCGGTATCCGCGGCACCAGGGCAGGGTGGATCAGCCCGCCGACGAAGGCCGCGCACGCCGTCATCGCATATTCCGGCCGCACCAGCGTCATCGCCGCAACGGCGGGCACCACCAGCACCGAAAGGATGAACCACGCGGGCAGGATGGCCGAGGCGAGCCCGAGCAGTGCAGCCAGGCCCATCAGCGCCAGCAAGCCGAACGGCACGGCCGGAAGGGTTGGGCTCAGCCGACGGATCATGGCCATCGGTCAGTGCGCCAGGGCGCCGAAGAGCCGCAGGCGGTCCTTGATCGGCAAGGCAGCCGCCATGGCAGCGATGAAGCTGGACTGAAGACCGTAGCCGTGGTCCATGTCAGGGTCGATGCTCGACACCCGGACGAGCATGCCGTCGGCGATGACGCCGCGCAGGCCGTAGCGCATGAGCGCCAGCTTCTGGTCCACGCCGGATGTCACGGCTTCGTTGCCCACCACGATCCAGTAGGTGATGGGCTCCATGCGCCGGGTCGAAGTGGCCATCAGGTGGC
This sequence comes from uncultured beta proteobacterium, assembly GCA_903822435.1. Taxonomy (GTDB): domain Bacteria; phylum Pseudomonadota; class Gammaproteobacteria; order Burkholderiales; family Burkholderiaceae_C; genus Rubrivivax. The sequence continues at coordinate 12,699 of CAIJPE010000277.1, forward strand.
GCACCGACAGCTTTCCGTCGGCGACTTGCAACGCAGCGCGCTTGTTGGACGTGATTTCGAAGCCCTGCGCGGGGTAGCAGACCTCCGGGCGGTGCGCGCTGGTGCCGTCCGATTGATCGCCACCATAGGCCACCGACAACATGATGCGGTCGCCCTGCGGGTTCACGTAGGTGCGGCTCAACACCTGGTTGTAGATCTTGTTCAGTTGTGCCTGGACGTCGGGCGAAGGCAGGACCACCGGCAGGCTGGTGTCGATCTTCCACGGGCCGAACTGCTGGGGCAGAAGGTTCTCCAGGTCGGGCTTGCCGATCTGGTCCGCAAGGAAGATCGTGGGCTTGCCGAAGTAGGTCAAGGCCGCCCCTGCCACCATCAGGAGCATGGCTGGAAGGGCACGCCATTGGGCGCCGGTCATGGGCCGGGGTCCTTGCTCTTGAAGGCCAACCGCAAGGCCCAGTCCGTGCACAGCATGGCCGTCAGGCCCACCATGAAAAGGACCATGCCGGCAAAGCCGTGCACGAAGCCTTCGCCGGCATCTGCGCCGAAGTGATAAGTCACCAGGACCAGGATGACCACCCGGACCACGTTGGCGCAAAACGAGATGGGGATGATCAGCATGGCCAACAGCACATTGCGCACCGCCGAGGTGTAGCGCATCAGGTTCATGTACAGCAGGCCCAGGGCCTCGAGCGTGAACATGGAGTTCAGCCCCGCGCAGGCATCGGCCACCAGCAGTTGGTACTGCCCCACGCTGAGCACGACGCCCGCCCGCGCCACGGGGTAACCCAGGGCGTAGAGCAACTGGGCTGCCACCACCGAGACCGCGCTCTTGAGCGGCGCCGTCACTGCCCCCACGATCGAACTGGGCAAGGGCACCATGAACAGCAGGAAGAACAAGGGAAACCAGATCAGCCCGACCGCGCGCCAGCCCAGGAAGATGAGCATCAGGCCGATGACCACCAGGTGTTGCGACAGCACTTCGAAGACCAGCATGCCCTGGGTGCTTCCCAGTGCATACATCAGCACGCCGAAGAACAGCACGCCCATTCCCAGCGCGGTCTGGGGCTTCAAGGCCAGCGCGGCCAGCGCGTGGCGCTTGCCGTAGATCAGCCACACGCCCAGCGCCAGGATGACGGGGCCATGCCCTTGTTCATCGCTGGGCCAGACCCGGCGTGCCAGGTCCAGGTAGCTGGGCACGTAGAGCAGCGCGAAGCCGAACAGCAGCATGGCTGCCGCGGCCCTGTCCAGGCCAGCCGGAAGCACGGCCCGCTGTGGCGGGGCCGAGGTGCTGTCTTGTTGCGTGCCGGTTGTGCTCATGCTGCCGTGTGAGGGATCAGGCGCGGTAGGTGTTGAGGACGAAGCCAGCCAGCTTGGGCTGGTCTTCCGCCAGCTCGACCATCATCTCTTCGACGGCCGCCATGCGCGAGATGTCCCGGCGCGTCATCAGGAGCGAGGCCCCGCACCGGTTGGCGATGACGGAGGCGTCGGCGCCATATTGCGCGGCCGGTGTGTCCACCAGCACGTAGTCGAACTTGGCAGTGAGCTCGTGCATGAGCAGGGCAAAGGCCGGGCGCTCCACCAATTCCAGGGGGTTGGGCGGCGTGCTTCCGACCGGTAGGACAAAGAGGCCCGCGACCCCCGGTACCTGCTGCACGACCGGCGTCTCGTGGGTGCGGCCCGACAAGATCCCCGCAAGGCCCACGTCGTTGGGCAGGTTGAAGACGATGTGCTGGCGGGGGCCGCGCATGTCGGCGTCCACCAGGAGCGTGCGGCCCCCCAGCTGCGCCAGGCTGATGGCCAGGTTGGCCGTGAAGAAGGTCTTGCCGTCCCCGGCGTTGGGGCTCAGCACGGCCAGGGCCCGGCGCGGCCCTGAACGGTGATTGAACACGCGCTTCATCAGCTGGCTGCGGATGGCGCGAAACGACTCGGCCTGGGCCGAGAACGGTTCGTTCAAGGCCACGAGTTCGGGGCTGAGCTTGTGCTGGTCCTTGGGGGCGACCGGGTAGTGGTACTGCCGGGCCAGCGCCGCCAGCACGTCGTCGGTGGTGGCCAGGCCGAGTTCGATGGCTGCTTCGCCGAAGCGCAGGCCCTTCTTGCGCTGGAGCGCGAGGATCTTGTCGACCTGTCCCGGATTGAGACCGCGCGCTTCGGCGATCAGGTCCCCGATGGAGCGATCGAAGACCGGGCCTTCTTCGGCATTGGCCTCGTGCAGGTTGACGTTGCCCAGCTTCAGGGGCGTTGGCCTGCCCTCGCTGGATCGGGCCGGTGCCTGGACCTGCTCGGGTACGGTCGAATTCACCACCCGGCGCTGCGCCAGCGTCGACTGGCTGAGGCGCCCCAGCACGTTGCGCCGTTGGGTGGGCCCCAGGCTGCCCAGGGGCCTCAAACCCAGGCCCGAGGACAAGTCCTGGGCGGTGCGGACCCGGCGGTTGGTCAGTTCGAGCAACAGGACACCGCCGACCGACAGCAGGCCGCCGAGCAGCACGGCCACGATCGAATTCAGCAGCATGTTGGGTGAGGATGGCTCGAGCGGCGGTTCTGCCGTGGTCAGCAGGCTCACGTTGCTCTGCGTGGCCTGGCTCTCCAGGGTCGACTGGTTGAACCGCGCCATCACGGCGTCGAAGGCACGCTGAGCGTTATCGACTTCGCGCGTCAGCACCGAGCCCTCGTCACGGACGGCCTTCATGCGCAGCACCTTGGCGCGTTGCGCGGCCAGCGATGCGCGGACATTGGCGGTGCGCTGGCGCGCGATGTCGTCACTGACGCCGACGCCCTTGGTGATGCGCTGCGTCTCGCTGTCGATCCTGGCCCGCAGCGAAGCAATGCTGGCCTTGGTCTCCTGCACCTGCGGGTGCTTGTCACCCAGGCGGGAGCTGAGTTCCTGCAGCCTGGCTTCGCTGCGCGAAAGGTCTGCGGCCAGGGCCCCGAGCAGCGGGTTGGTCAGGACCTCCTGCATCTTGTCGGCCGACTTGCCAGTAGCCTGTGTCTGGCGGCTTTCGGATTCGGAGCTCAGGGCTTCCAGGGAAACGGATTGGGACGACAGTTCGTTCAGGCGGGCGTTCTCGACATCGAAGCGCTCGTCCGTGGCGATGATGCCGTTGGCCGACTGGAATGCCGACAGCTTGTCCTGTGCCTTCTCGAGGGCTTCGCGTGCTTCCTTGGCGCGTGTGTCGAAGAAGGTGGAGTACTGCCTGGCGGGGTCGACGCGCAGCGCCAGGCTCGTTTCCATGTAGGCCTGGACGTAGGTGTTGGCGACACCGGCCGCGAAGTTGGGGTCGGGCGCGGTGTACGAGATGCTGATGACGCCGGCCTCCCGCGAGGGCCTGACCTCCAGGCGCTTCTGGAAGGCCTGGAGCAACCAGGTCTCGATGCTGCCGATGCCCGCCGTGTCCTCCAGCCATTGCTTGCGCACCTGCGGGCTTTCGGTCAGCTTGAGGTTGCGGATCACCTGCCGCACGACCCGCGCGCTCTGCATGATCTCGACCTGCGTGCCGATCAGTCCGGGCGGTGGCAGGCCGCCATAGGCCATCGCCGTCACCGGGTCCGGCTTGAAGTCGACCACCACCGATGCGGTGGCGGTGTACTGCTTGGGCAGGAGGCGGCTCACACCGATGCTGACCAGCACGGTGATCACGAACACCAGCAAGACGGCCCGCCAGCGGGCTTTGAGAATGGCAAGGCTTTGTTCGAGACTCATGGGACGGGGTGTTCTGCTTTCAGGCTGAGAGAAGCTCGATCAAGCTCACTGCGGGCTGCACGGAGCGCGCGCAGGGCGGCTCGGCGAGCTTTCGGAGCATGGCCCCTGCAGGGGGCATGCGCCTTGGGTTTCGTGGGATTCGGCGTTCAGGACTTCACGAGACTGCGCGAGCCGTCGCGGCAGCCGACGACCATGGAGACGTCTGTCTGTGGCGACAGCGCCGGGTGGTTGGGAAACTGGTTGAACGCGATGGACCGTTTCCCTGGGGGGTCTGACGCACCGGGCTGGCGCCGCCGTCGATGCAGACAGTCTGCCCCAGTGCCGCTCTGGCGCAAATCCCCGGTACCGGGGGCGGGAAGCGCAGCACCCGGCATCGGAATCACCATGTAATCGCCTTCAAGATTCCCGCGATCGCGTCGAAGTCTGGCTGGAGGACCGCGCCGAAGGTTGCCGCCGTGGCGACCCAGCGCGGGCATGCCAACAACGATGAGCACACCGACTCGACGCGCGGTCTTGATGTGGGGCTGCCTGGGCTCGCACGCCATCCTGGCGGGCTGCGGCGGCGGCGGCAGCAGCAGCAGCGATGCGCAGGCGGGACAGGCCGGAACGCCGGTCGCTCTCAGCCCTTCGCCTTCACCGGTGGCGCCTTCTACGCCGGCTCCGACACCCGCACCGACGCCCGCACCAGCCCCCGTGCCCTCGCCGGCTCCGTCACCGATCCCCGCACCGGCGCCGGCCGCTGCATCGGTGGCCGTGTCGGCCCCCCCGGTGGCGTTGGCCTTCGTGGCGGGCGCCGACCGTTCGATCGATCTCAACGTGACCTTGGCGGCAGACGTGCCGCGCGGCGGCGTCTTCTCGGTGGACACCGCGGGGGCTCGACTGCCTGCCGGCGTGACCCTCTCGGCCAATGGCGTGCTGTGGGTCCCTGCGACCACGCCGCTCGGGGTGACGAACGGATTGATCTTCAATTACACCGTCGCCTGAGCATGCTGCTGAAGACCCCACTGACATTGACGGTCCAACCGGCGCCGAGCTTCGGACGTGGCTGGAACCTGGCCAGCCAATCCGGCCGGACCCTGGCCGACTACAGGAGGATTGCAGCAACCGGAGCCAACCTGACCCGGTTCGGTGTGGTGTTGCAGGCCGATGCGGCCGGCGTGCTGCAGTTTACGCCGGGCACGCTGCAGGAGGCCGCGAACCACATCAGCTTCAGCGCCCAGTGCGGAATCCATCTCGTACTGGCCGTTTGCCTGGACCCCTGGCCTTCGCGTGCATCGACGTTCTGGACGACGCCGAGCCAGCAGGCCAGCCTGCTCCAGCGCTGGCAGGAACTGGTGGTGACGTGGCTGCCGTATCGCCACGTCAGCTTCGACATCCTCAACGAAGCGCAGCACGAGTCCTGGCCAGCCCTCGCGCCCAGCATCATCCAGGCCATCCGGGCGGTGGACCCGAGCCGCATCATCATCTATGAGCCGCCCCCTCAAGCTTCGCCCTCGGCCTTTGCGCAGATGACTCCGCTGCCCTTTGACGGCATCGTCTACAGCACGCACATGTACGAGCCGCACGAATTCACCCACCAGGGCATCTACGACAACCTCGTGCCGCCCGCCTTCCAGCCCGGCGCCGCCACCGCTTGCCTGCAACCGGTGGTTGATTTCCAGAGCCGTTACAACGTGCCCATCTACGTCGGGGAGTTCGGCTGCGTGCGCTGGGCCCCGCACCGCCTGGACTATCTGACCGAGGTGGTCAAGGTGTGCCAGGCGCAGGGTTGGGGCTGGTCGTACCACGCCTGGGAGGAGTGGGATGCCTGGGATGCCCAATGCAACGCCGATCGAAACGACCCGACGCGGCGCGCCGACGAGCCGTCCTACGTGCTGTTGACCCGGGCGCTGCTGGGCTACACCCTCGGCTGATCGGGCCGCGCCACCGTCCCATCCGAGGCGGCCGCTTGCCGCGCCGCCGCCGCCCTTCAAGGCACCACCACCAGGGAGATGTCGTCGATCTTGTAGGCGCCGCTCACAAAGACTTGGCCACTAGGTTGGGGACCGACGGGGCCCAAAGCGTAGTTGACTTCGAAGAAGACAGCCGCCGTGCCGGCAGGAATCACACCGGCCGAGATCGATAGCTGTGTCCAGTTGGCGTAGGTGTTGGTGTCGGTCACGATGGCCGAGGAGCGAAGGGCGAAACCCGTGGAATTCAGGTAGCGCAGGGCGTAGTTCAGGTTGCCGGTGTCGCCGGGCGAGCCCTTGACCCAGAAGGTCAGCGTGGGCGAGGTGCCGATGGCGGCGGCGGGAAGGGTCAGGCCGCCGTTGTCGGACGAGTTGCCGAAGAGGTTCGACGCGCACAACTGGGCGCAGGTCAAGGAGGCCGACGACGACCCGCTGTGGGCGTCACTGGACAGCGTCACTGGGTTGGCGCTGTTGGTGAGCCAGTAGCCGGCGCCAACGGGCTGCCCGGGTGCCGGCTGCGTGCCCGCGACGTAGACGGCCGGCGTACTCTCGAAGCCACCGTTGGCGATCAACTTCACCCCCACCCCGAAGGACTGGATGACCGGCGTGGCCGCCGCGTAGGTCGCGTTGCCCGCCTGGCTGGCGGTGATGCTGCAGGTGCCGGTCGCGACTGGCGTGAGCGTGGTGCCGCTGACCGAGCAGATCGACGGTGTGGTCGACGTGAAAGTCACCGCCAGGCCGGAGTTGGCCGTGGCCGAGAGCGTGGCGGTGCTTCCCACGACCTGGGTGCCCGGGGACGTGAAGCTGATCGTCTGCGTGGCCTGCGACACCGTGAAGGTGTTCGTCACCGTGGCGGCAGCCAGATAGGTGCTGTTGCCCGCCTGGTTGGCGTCGATGGAGCAGCTGCCCGCGGTGACCAGACTCAGCGTGGTGCCGCTGACCGTGCACACCGACGGCGTGCTCGACGAGAAGCTCACTGTCAGCCCGGACGTGGCCGTCGCCGACAGCGCGGCCGGCGTGGTGCCCAGCACCTGGTTGCCCGGCGAGACAAAGCTGATGGTCTGCGCGACCGGTGCAGGGAGCACCACGTTGAAGGTGCGGGTGACCGAGGTGGCCGCAAGGTAGATGGCATTGCCCGCCTGGCTGGCCGTCAGGCTGCAGCTGCCCACGCTCACCAACGTGAGCGTGCTGCCGCTGGCCGTGCACACGCTGGGGGTCGTCGAGGTGAACTGCACCGCCAGGCCAGAGGTTGCCGTGGCCGCCAACGCCGCCGGCGTGGTGCCCAGGGTCTGGTTTCCGGGCGACGTGAAGCTGATGCTCTGCGACGCCTTGGATACCGTAAGGCTGTTGGACACGGTGGGTGCCGACGCATAGGTGGCATTGCCCGCCTGGTCGGCGCGGACCGTGCAGGTGCCTGCCGAGACCAGCGTGAGGGTGCTGCCGCTGACCGTGCAGACTGCCGGCGTTCCCGACGAGAAGCTGACTGCCAGGCCCGAGCTGGCGGTGGCCGACAGCGGCACGGTGCTGCCGCCCAGCACCTGGTTGCCGGGCGAGGCGAAGGTGATGGTCTGCGCGATGAGCGGTGCCGCCGACACGCTGAACGACACGGTGGCGGTAGCCGCCGCCGCATACGTGGCGTTGCCCGCCTGGTTGGCCGTCAGGGTGCAGGTGCCCGGGGACACCAGCGTCAGCGTGGTGCCGCTGACCGTGCACACCCCTGTGGTCGACGAGGCCAGGGTGACCGGCAAGCCCGAACTGGCCGTGGCCACCAGCGCCGGCGGCGCGGTGCCCAACACCTGCGCACCCGGTGAGGTGAAGGTGATGGACTGCGCCGCAGGGGCTACGGTGAAGCTGTTGGACACGGACGCAGCCGCAGCGTACGTGGCGTTGCCGGCCTGGCTGGCCGTGATGGTGCAGGTGCCCGCTGACACGAGTGTCAGCGTGTTGCCGCTGACCGTGCACACCGATGCCGTGCCCGAGGCAAAGCTCACGGCCAGGCCCGAGGTGGCGGTGGCCGAAAGGGTCGCCGTGCCAGCGCCCAGCACCTGGTTGCCCGGCGAGGTGAAGGTGATCGTCTGGGGCGTGGCGGCCACGGTGAAGCTGTTGCTCACCGGCGTGGCGGCTGCGTAGGTGATGTTGCCGGCCTGGCTGGCGGTGATGCTGCACGTGCCGGCCGAAACCAGCGTGAGGGTGTTGCCGCTGACCGTGCACACCGAAGACGTGGTCGAGGCAAAGCTGACCGCCAGCCCCGAAGTGGCCGTGGCCGACAAGGCCGCCGGCGCGGTGCCCAGCACCTGGTTGCCCGGCGATGTGAAGGTGATGGTCTGTGAGGTGGGTGCGGGAGCCGAGACCGTGAAGGTCTGCACAACCGGTGTGGCCGCGGCGTACGTCGCATTGCCGCCCTGGCTGGCGCTGATGGAGCAGCTGCCCGCAGCCACCAGCGTCAAGGTGTTGCCGCTGACCGTGCAGACCGACGCCGTGGTGGAGGCAAAGCTCACGGCCAGGCCCGAGGTGGACGTGGCCGACAGTGCGGCCGGTGCCGTGCCCAGCGTCTGCGGACCCGGGTTGCTGAAGCTGATCACCTGCGCTTGCGGCGCGTTGGAGACACCGAAGGCCACGGTGACGGGCGTGGCAGGCGCGTACGTGGCGCTGCCCGCCTGGTTGGCGCCGATCGAGCACGTGCCTGGGGTCAACAACACCAGCGTGTTGCCGCTGACGGCGCACACGCCGGTCGTGTTGGACGTGAAGGTCACGGCCAGCCCGGAAGAGGCCACCGCCGACAGGGCCGGCGGCGTGACGCCGATGACCTGGGGACCGGGCGAGACGAAGGTGATGGTCTGGGGCGTGAGCGGAGGGGCCGCCACGTTGAAGCTGCGCGAGACCGTGGGTGCGGCCGCGAAGGCGCCGTTGCCGGCCTGGCTGGCCGCTACCGTGCAGGTGCCCGATGCCACCAGCGTGACCGAATCGACCGCCACGGTGCACACGCCCGGGGTCAACGAGACATACGCCACCGGCAGACCGGAGGAGGCGGCAGCCGAGACCGTGAACGCAGCGCTGCCGACCGTCCGGTCAGGCAGCGCCGGAAACACGATGGTCTGTGC
>CAIJPE010000278.1 GCA_903822435.1 uncultured beta proteobacterium
AGCAGCGTGGTCACCGGGCCGCTGGCGGTCTGCTTGGCCTCCACCCACTCGCCAGGCACACCGCCCCGGGTGGCGGGTGTGTAGCGCACACCGCCGGGTGCGCGCATCGGCCGGTCGAAGGCGCGCCGGACGGCGGCGATGTCGCGCATGTCGGACAGGGTCGGCTTGACGCGCTTGCGCACCACGAAGGTGGCCAGGCGAGCCCTCCAGCTTGCTTTGTGCATCGGCCGATTCTCGCTTGAGGCGAGCGCCGGCCGGCGCTCGCCTCAGCGCGACGAGAGGATGGCCAGCAAGCTGCCCAGGTGCACCAGCGCGGCCAGCGGCGCCAGCACGAGGCCGACCCAGGCCCGAGGCTGCAGGGCAAAGCCCATCATCCAGTGGGCCGGAAACGAGAAGGTCATCGCCGTGCCGGCCGTCTTGAGCGGGTACACGTCGCGGAGGGTCGGGTCGATGGCCAGGCGCATCAGGTCGCGGCGGCTGCGCTAGCGCATGGCGCCGACCCCATGCCACCCGGGGTCGGGCGGCGTGTTCCAGGCGTCGACATTGCCACCCGCCTTGCGCATCACCGGCATCGGGTGGCCGCCGTGCCGCAAGAGCACCCGGATGAAGCCCGGGCGATCGATTCGAATGCGCGCGGGCTGCGCATGGGCGCTTCCGGCTTCATCGGGGCTGCCAGTGGGCCAGCACCTGGGAGGACCCCAGGCCATGGCACGGGGCCATCGGCAGCAAGGGTGTTGACGCTGTCGGGGTGGGTGGCTATGTTCGGGGCTTGCTGCTGACGCGGATGAAAGGCCGGGCTCATGAAGTCGCTGTCCTTCTGGCTTGGGTTCACCGCTCTGTTGGCGCTGCTGCAGGGCTGCGCGAACGTCACGCCATCGGCCTCCCTGGCCGACACCGAGTCCTGCACGTTCATGGTGCTGGGCGGCTTCCGGCCGCTGGCCCGAGAGCGGGACCGCCGCTTCAACGGCAAGGTGGCCGAGAGCGTGGCCCGCTGCCGGGGTGGCGATCGCGCGCTGGTGTTCCGCGCCGCGCCCACGGTGGACTGGGCGCACTACTGGGCCACAGGCGACGGTGCCAGCCTGCTGGCCGGCACCGAGGGCATCGGCGGCCACCTCTCGGCCAACGGGCGCGGCATCGACGGAGCGCTGCTGGACCTCGAGTACCAGCGCATGGAGCTCATCAAGTTCAACCTCTTCGACAACAACGGCACCTACGCCGACTACAGGCTCGGACGGGCTGGCGTGGACGGCCCTGCGATCAAGACCTGGCCGGCCATGCGCCTGCCACCCGGCACGCCGGGGTACGCGGAGGTGGGCGGCGACGGCCCGCAGCTCTGCCAGGGTGACCGGATCCGATTTCGCAACCTGGACGGCAGCTGCAACGACATCCGCAACCCGGCCATGGGCTCGACCGGCATGCCCTTTGCGCGCAACGTCACCTTCGAGGCCACCTACCCCGACCTGGGCAAGGACGAACTGGCGCGCAACCGCCACGGCCACCGGCTGAGCCTGCTGCAACCCGACCCGCAGCTCATCAGTCGCAAGCTCTTCACCCGGGTGCAGTCCGACCCGGCCCTTTGCCACGAGGGCCAGGGCCTGCCGGGCTTTTCGGCAGACGCGAAGTGCGATTACCAGAAGGCGCCGTTCTTCAACGTGCTGGCGGCCTTCTGGATTCAATTCATGACCCACGACTGGTTCTCGCACCTGGAAGAGGGCCACAACGAGTCCGACTGGATGCCCGCCGGCTGCCTCACGCGCCGCACGGCCCAGGGCGACCTGCCGTTGACCCCCGACGAGGTGGCCGCGCTGGGATGCCGGCCACAGGACCGCATCGACCGGGCCTATGTGGCCGCGGCCGGCGAGCCGCCACGATTCGACGCGGGGCCGGACGGCCCGCGGCTGGCCAGGGCCTACAAGACGCACGCCAACAACGTGACGGCCTGGTGGGATGGCTCTCAGATGTACGGCTACGACGCCGCGTCGCGCCGCCGCGTGAAGCGCGACCCGGCAGACCCCGCCCGGCTGCTGTTGTTGCCAGGCCCGCGCGGCGGCGCTGGCGAAGCCCAGGGCGAACTGCCGCCCTTTGCGGCAGAGGACCCCATCAATCCCCAGTGGGCTGGGCAGTCGGCGGTGGCCTTTCCGGACAACTGGTCGGTCGGCATGGGCTTCTATCACACCATCTTCGCCCGCGAGCACAACGCCTTCGTGGCCGCCTTCCGCCAGCAGGCGGCGGCCACGCCCGACGCCGATTGCGGCCTGCGCAACCCGGTGCGGCCCGATAGCGCCATCCGTTATCGCGACGTCACGGCCGATGAGCTGTTCGAGATGGCGCGGCTGGTGGTCTCGGCGGAGATCGCCAAGATCCACACCACCGAATGGACGCCGCAATTGTTGTACGACGAGCCCCTGTATTTGGGCATGAACGCCAACTGGAGCGGGCTGGCCAGCGGGAACGACGCCGTGGCCGCCGCCCTGGAAACCGTGGTGGTGCAGAACTTCGGCAAGAGCCGCGATGCGAAGAAGGCCAGCCAATGGTATTCGGCGCTGGCTTCGGGCCCTGGCATCTTCGGCCTGGGGAGCCACGTGTATGGCGACGATGCCGTTTTCGCCCGCTTCGATCCAGCCAAGACCGACCTCTGGAGCCTGTCGAACCCGGACCACGTCAACGGCGGCGTGAACCACTTCGGCTCGCCGTTCAACTTCCCCGAGGAATTCGTCAGCGTGTACCGGCTGCACGCGCTGGTGCCCGACCTGATCGAGTTCCGGCGCTGGGACGCCAACCCGAACGCGATCAGCCAGATGATCCCGGTGGTGGAGACTTTCCGGGCCAAGGCCACGAGGGCCCTGCAGGAGCGCGGCGCGGCCGACTGGGCCCTGTCGATGGGCCGGCAACGGCTGGGCTTGCTGACGTTGGGCAACACGCCGCAGTTCCTGCAGAACCTGGCGCTGCCGCGCTTGCAATCGGCCACGGGCAAGATCGATGTCGCGGCGCTCGACCTCATCCGCGACCGCGAGCACGGCGTGCCGCGCTTCAACGAGTTCCGTCGCCAGTACGGGCTGCGCCAGTTCACGGCCTTCGACGACTTCATGGATCCGCAGCGGCCTGCGGGTTCGCCCGAGCACGCGCGCCAGCTGCAGGCCGTGGCCACGCTGCGCGAGGTGTACGGCCAGCACCGCTGCGATGCGTCCAAGGTGATCACGGCGGCACAACGCAACGCGGACGGCTCGCGCATCGACGATTGCCTGGGGCACCCCGACGGCAGCCTGGTCGACAACATCGAGGATGTCGACACCGTCGTGGGCTGGCTCAGCGAATTCGCCCGCCCGCATGGCTTTGCGATCTCGGAGACGCAGTTCCAGGTGTTCATCCTGAACGCCTCGCGGCGCCTGTTCAGCGACCGCTTCTTCACGTCCAGCTTCCGTCCCGAGTTCTACAGCCGCATGGGCGTGCAGTGGGTCAGCGAGAACGGCCTGGGTGGCCGGCAGTTCGAGCCCGCGCTGCAAAACGGCCACCGGGTGGAGGTGTCGCCAATGAAGCGCGTGCTGCTGCGAACGGTGCCCGAACTGGCGCCCGAACTGGCGCATGTGGTCAACGCTTTCGACCCCTGGGCGCGCGACCGCGGGAGCTTCTACTCGCTCGACTGGAAGCCGCGGCCCGATGCCGCGGCCGACCCGGCCTTCGCTGCGCCGCGGTAAGGCCGCAAAGGGTACGCTGGCGAACAGACCAGGCTCTTTCGGGCTCTCAGCATCCGCACAGGTGATGGCGCCTGCTGGCATGCCAAAGCCCAGCCCATCCACGCCGGAAAGACGCCCATGAACGCTGCACCGCCCCGCCTCGTCGTCGCCATGATTCTTGCCGCGGCTGGGGGTTCGGCCCAGGCCACGGCGCTATCGGTGGACGCTTTTTCGAACAGCGTGGACGTGGTGCTCGCCCCTTTCGAGGGGACCCTCCTCGCTTCGGCGACCACCTTCATCAGCAATTCCAGCTACACGGGGCTGGCCCGCAGCGCTGTCTACGACACCGGCACCGGGCTGGACTTCTACTACCAGTTCAGCAACTCCACCATGTCGGCCAATGGCGTCGAGCGCTTCACGGGCTACGACTTCTCGTCCCTGGGTGCGAGCAACGTCATCGACGTGTTCCAGACCTCGGCGGCCTTCGGGATCTTCATGCCCGGCGAAGAAAGCGCCGATGGCGCCGACCGCACGTCGTTCGGCGTGATCGGCTTCAGCTTTGTGCCCAACGGGCAGTCAAAGATCAACCCGGGCTCGACCAGTTTCACCCAGATCATCCGGACCCCGGCGCGGGCCTACACCACAGGCAACTTCGGATTGCTGGATGGCATCGGCGACAACGCGGGCGGCTTCGCGCCGTTGCCCGTCCCGGAACCGGGCACGCTGGCGCTGACAGTGACCGGGCTGGTGCTGCTCGGTGTGGTGAAGGTGCGCAAGACGACCTGAAGCGCCCCGCCCCCAGTCCCGGAAACCGCGAGATGCTCGGGCGCCGACAATGGCGCCATGCCGCAAGCCTGCACGTCAGACCCCAGGCCGCGGGAGGATGGCGGCTGCGTTCCAAGCTCCCCCTGGAGCTACACCGTATCGGTGCGCGCCTTGTGCGCATTCACCGCCATGCATGGCGACCTCGACCGCCGTTTCACGCCCACCGCCACCGCGCTGGAGGGGCTGCACGGCCAGCAGACCGTGGCGCAACGGCGCGGCCAGGACTACGAGACCGAGGTGGCGCTGGAGGGCACGCAGGGGCCGCTGCGGGTCCGGGGCCGGGCCGATGGCTACGACCCGCGTCGGCGTTGCCTGGAAGAGGTCAAGACCATCCGGGGCAAGCACGACGACATTCCGGCGAACCGCCGCCGCCTGCACTGGGCGCAACTCCAGACCTACGGGGCCTTGTTCTGCCGGCAGCGTGGATGGGCCGAAGTGGCCCTGGCATTGGTGTACTTCGACGTCGTCACGCAGACCGAGGAGGAACTGCGGCAGGTCTTCGGCGCGGATGAACTGGAGGCCGACTTCACGCAGCGCTGCGATGCCTTCCTGGCGTGGGCACGCCAGGAGGCACTGCACCGGCGGGCGCGTGACGCGGCCTTGCAGGACCTGGCGTTCCCGAAAGGGGCCTTCCGGCCGGGCCAGCGCGAGCTGGCCGAAGCTGTCTACCGCACGGCGACCAGCGGCCGCTGCCTGCTCGCCCAGGCGCCCACCGGCATCGGCAAGACGGTGGGCACCCTGTTCCCGCTGCTGCGCGCCATGCCGCGGCAAGGTATCGACCGCATCGCCTTCCTCACCTGCAAGGGCACCGGACGGTTGACGGCGCTGGAAGCGCTGGGTGGCCTGCGCGAAGGCACACCCGGGCGGGCCTTGCGGGTGCTGGCGATGGTGCCCAAGGACCAGGCCTGCGAACACCCGGACAAGGCCTGCCACGGCGACGCCTGCCCGCTGGCCCGCGGCTTCCATGACCGGCTCCCCGCGGCCCGCGCGCAAGCCGTGGCCGAGGGCTGGCTGGACGCAGCCGCGCAGCGGCGCGTCGCACTGCAACATGGCATCTGCCCGTACTACCTGGGGCAGGAACTGACGCGCTGGGTCGACGTGCTGGTGGGCGACGTGCACCACCTTTTCGATCCCAACGGGCAACTCTGGGGCCTGATGCAGGCGCTGGAGTGGAAGCTCGCGGTGCTGGTGGACGAGGCGCACAACCTGGTCGAGCGCGCGCGGCAGATGTACAGCGCCGACTTGCGGCTGAGCCAGTTGCGGGCCGCCGCGGCGGTGGCCCCGCCCAATGCCCGCGCCGCGCTGGAGCACTGGCTCCAGGCAGCCCAGGACCTCGTGGCCGATGCGCCAGCGCCGTACACGGTGCTGGCGAGCCTGCCGGAGAGTGCGGCGCAGGCGCTTCAGGCGGCTGCGGCCACGTTGTCAGAGCACTTCCACCAGCACCCGCTGTCGATGGGGCCCCTGCTGAACTTCCACTTCGAGCTGCAGCGGTTCATGCGGTTGGTGGACGCCTTGAGCGACCACTCGTTGCTCGACGTGCAGAGCTTGCCGGAGGGTGATGGCGGGGGCGATGCGCTCGACGGCGTCCTGAGCGTCCGCAACGTGGCGCCGGCCTGCTTCCTGCGGGCCCGCTTCAAGGCGCTGCAAAGCGCGACGCTGCTCTCTGCCACGCTGTCGCCGCCCGACCACGCCGTTCGCATGCTGGGCCTGCCGGACAGCACCGCCTGGATCGACGTGCCTCCGGCCTTTCCTGCCGAGCATCTGAAGGTGCAGGTGGCCGACGGGATCTCGACCCGCTACGCCCACCGGGACGCGTCGTTGCGGCGGCTGGTGGGCGTGATGGCCGCCCAATTCGATGACCACCCGGGCAACTACCTGGCCTTCTTCAGCAGCTTCGAGTACCTGGACAAGGCCGCGGACCGGTTGGCGCTCTTGCGGCCCGACATCCTGCAATGGCGCCAGGACCGACGGATGCCTGCACCAGCCCGGCAGTCCTTCCTCGGCCGTTTCCACGCTCAAGGCCAAGGCATCGGCTTTGCGGTGCTGGGCGGCGTGTTTGCGGAAGGGGTCGACCTGCCCGGCACGCGGCTGATCGGTGCCTTTGTCGCCACCCTGGGGTTGCCGCCCGTGTCGGCGATCCAGGTGCACATGGCCGAACGGCTGGGCCGCCTCTTCGGCCGAGCCCATGGGCACGCGGAGCTGGTGCCGGCGATGCAAAAGGTGGTTCAGGCCGCGGGCCGCGTGCTGCGCACGCCCGAAGACCGCGGTTGGTTGTGGCTGCTCGACGACCGCTACCGGCGCCCGGACGTGGCCGCGCTGTTGCCGCCGTGGTGGGGGGTGTCTTGAACGGTTGGTGCCGTCCTGATGCGCCGGCGCCACACGGGGTTGCAGTGTGGCAAGCACACGGTCATCGGCACGCATGACTCAGGGTAAACGCCTAAAATATTGGGTTGGTCCCAGAAGCCTGGGGCCATGACCGCGGCGCCAGGCGCGCCGCGGACGATGCTTCAAAAGGTTTCATGACCCAACTGCTCATTCACGCCACCGGCCTGGCGGCACTCGCCCTCAACGTCTCGGGCCTGGTCCGACGGTCAGACCGTTCGCTGCGCCGCTCCGCAGGCTGGGCATCGGCCCTGTGGGCGGCCAACAACTTCCTCGTGGGTGCACATGGCGCTGCCGCCCTGAGCATGCTGAGCGTGGGCCGGCAGGCCTCTGCCCAGGCGGTGCAAGGCCGAAGCGATCGCACGCGGGTCGTCCACTGCGGCCTGTTCCTGGCGGTGACGCTGGCCGTGGGCCTGCTGACCTGGAACGGCGTGGCCAGCCTGTTCACCACGGCGGGCTCCATGCTGGCCACCTACGCCATGTTTACGCTGCGCGGCGTGGGCTTGCGCCTGGCGATGGTCGCGGTGGCTGCGATGTGGATGGTCAACGCGTGGGCCTACGACTCGTGGTGGCAGATGTTCGGCAACACGCTCAACGGTGGCGCTGCAGCCTACGGCGCATGGCGGGCCAACCGGCAGTCTGCCGAGGTCTGACCCCAAGCCGCGCCGGCCGACCGGGCCGGCGCAAGTGGCACTCAGCGCGCGGGCTGCGACCCCCAGGCCGCAAACAGCGAGCCCCACGGGGCCCGGGCTTCGAAGCCTTCGCCGCAGTCGTCGCCCACGCGGGTCGACTCCACCCTTGCCACGGCATCCAGCAAGCCGACGCTGAAGCGCTGCGCCTCTGAAAATCCCAGCTGGCTCTTCACGCTGCGGTTGGCATCCATCGTCACGGTCCCCCGGGAGAGCACGTACTTGTCGAAGTACTGCGTCTGCGGCATCAGGGAGACCTGCTTCGCGGCCAGATAGTCCTTCAGCGGTTCGTCCTTGAAGGGATAGGGCATCCCCGGCCAGAAGGGATTGAACAGGCCGTCCCAGTGGCTCGGGATGTAGGTCTTGGGATGGATCACGGGCACCACCAGCTCGGCCACGGGCTTCCCGCCGGTGGCGATCCACGCATCCACCTGGGTCAGCCCGGCGTCTTTCATGGCCGCCGCGAGATTGCCCAGCGGCGAACCGTGGTTGACACCGTCCACCACGATGTCCTTGTCGAGGTCGTAGGCGCTGGCCGAATTGTTGACGAAGAAAGCCAGCTTGCCGTCTGCGTTCTCGACCGTGACGAGAAACGCCCGGTTGCCACCGCCGTTCGGGTAATCCTCACCGACACCCGCCCGCAGGCCGCCCGTTGCCGGGTCGGGGATGGGTGCGCGGTAAAGCTCGCGGGCAAAGTGCTGGATCGGGTTGGTGTTGTCACCGCTGTGGTTCCAGCGCACCACGCGCAGGGTGATGCCTGCGCCCAGGCTGATCTTTTCACCGCCGCTCACGCTCTGGCAGCGGGCCGCGGGCACACCCTGTGCGACGGCCTGCAGGCAGGCACTCGACCCCCCAAGCATCGGCGCACCGGTCAGGCGCGACCAGGCCGGGGTGTCCCAGCTGTGGTCCCAGTGTGCATGACCGACCAGCAGCAGGTCCAACGGATCCTTGCCCAGGGTGGCGTCGCGCACCTTCGCGATGGCTGCTTCGTCCACGCCCCAGGGGGCCTTGGTGAAGGTGTACATGTCCTTGGGGAAAAGCGC
>CAIJPE010000279.1 GCA_903822435.1 uncultured beta proteobacterium
CCGCCCGAGGCTGCGCACGACGAACCGGCCCATGACGCCCACGCCGACGCGGCCCCTGCGCATGATGACCACGGCCATGACCACGCGCACGCCAACGACCACACGCCGCACGAATCACCTTGGGTGGTGACGTTGCCGCTGGTGCTGCTGGCCATCCCCTCGGTGGTCATCGGCTACCTCACCATCGGGCCCATGCTCTACGGGGACTTCTTCAAGGACGCGATCCTCATCAACGAGGCGGTGCACCCCGCCATGAAGGATCTGGCCGAAGAATTCCATGGCGCCGGCGCCATGGCCGTGCACGCCTTGACCTCGGTGCCGTTCTGGCTGGCTGTGTCCGGCGTGGTGGTGGCGTGGTGGTTCTACCTCGTCCAGCCGGCGATCCCGGTGGCGATCGGCCGTGCGCTCAAGCCGTTGGTCACCATCCTCGAGAACAAGTACTACTTCGACTGGTTCAACGAGAACGTGCTGGCCCGTGGCGCCCGCGCGCTGGGCACCGGCTTGTGGAAAGGCGGCGACATGGGCCTGATCGACGGGGCGTTGGTCAACGGCTCGGCCCATGCGGTGGGCCGCTTCGCCGGCGTGGTGCGCCAGTGGCAGACCGGCCACCTGTACCAGTACGCCCTGGTGATGGTGCTGGGCATCTTCGGCCTGCTGACCTGGCAGTTGTGGCCCTACTTCACGGGCCTGATGCGCTGAAGCGCTGACGCAAGAAGAGAGAAGAGAAAGAACACGATGGGTTTGCTCAGCCTTGCGATCTGGTTGCCGGTGGTCTTCGGCGTGCTGTTGCTCGCCGTCGGCCGCGACCAGAATGCCGGCACCGTTCGGCTGATCGCGCTGGTCGGCGCGATCATTTCATTCGCGGTCACCGTTCCGCTGGTCACCGGCTTCAACAACGGCACCGCGGCCATGCAGTTCGTCGAGCAGACGGCCTGGATCCCGCGCTTCAACATGCAGTACCACCTGGGGGTGGACGGCCTGTCGCTGTGGTTCGTGCCGCTGACCGCGTTCATCACCGTGATCGTGGTGATCGCGGCCTGGGAGGTGGTGACCGACCGCGTGGCGCAGTACATGGGCGCGTTCCTCATGCTCTCGGGCCTGATGATCGGTGTGTTCTGCGCCATGGACGGCCTGCTGTTCTATGTGTTCTTCGAAGCCACGCTCATCCCGATGTACATCATCATCGGCGTGTGGGGCGGGCCCAGGCGGGTCTATGCCGCCTTCAAGTTCTTTCTCTACACGCTGCTCGGCTCGCTGTTGATGCTGGTGGCCCTGGTGTACCTGTACTTCAAGAGCGGCGGCAGCTTCGACATCCAGGCCTGGCACAAGCTGCCGCTGTCGCTGCATGCGCAGGCGCTGCTCTTCTTCGCCTTCTTCGCCGCCTTCTCGGTCAAGGTGCCGATGTGGCCGGTGCACACCTGGTTGCCTGATGCCCACGTCGAGGCGCCCACCGGCGGCTCGGTGGTCCTGGCCGCCATCATGCTCAAGCTGGGGGCCTACGGCTTCCTGCGCTTCTCGCTGCCCATCGCGCCCGATGCCGCGCACGAATACGCGCCCTTCATGATCGCGCTCAGCCTGATCGCGGTGGTCTACATCGGCCTGGTGGCGCTGGTGCAGCAGGACATGAAGAAGCTGGTGGCCTACAGCTCCATCGCGCACATGGGCTTCGTCACCTTCGGCTTCTTCATCTTCAACGAGCTCGGGGTCTCCGGCGCGGTGGTGCAGATGGTCAGCCACGGCTTCGTCTCGGGGGCCATGTTCCTGTGCATCGGCGTGCTGTACGACCGTGTGCACTCGCGCGAGATCGCGGCCTACGGCGGCGTGGCCAACACCATGCCGGTGTTCGCGGCATTCGCCATGCTCTTCGCCATGGCCAACTGCGGCCTGCCGGGCACGGCCGGCTTCGTCGGCGAGTGGATGGTCATCCTGGGCGCCGTCCAATCCAACTTCTGGCTTGCCTTCATCGCGGCCACGGCGTTGGTCTCCGGCGCAGCCTACACCCTGTGGATGGTCAAGCGCGTGTACTTCGGCCCGGTGGCGAACCACCACGTGGCCGAGCTCAAAGACCTCAACGCCCGAGAGTTCGGCATGCTGGCCTTGCTGGCCGTGGCCGTGCTGTGGATGGGCCTGTACCCCAAGCCCTTCACCGACGTGATGAACGTGTCCGTGGCCGAACTGCTCAAGCACGTGGCCCTTTCCAAGCTCCCGAGCTGAGCTGCGGCCTCTCCATAGCGAACACGAGTAGAACCCATGAGACCGATGAACTGGCCCGTCATCTACCCCGAGGCGTGGCTGCTGGTGGCCGCCTGCGCGGTGCTGCTGGTCGACCTCTTCAGCAAGGACCCCGAGCGCCGGCCCACCTTCTGGCTGACGCAGATCGGCCTGGCGGTGTTCGCCGCACTGCAGCTGTCCGACTACATGGCCGGCACCACGGCCTACGGCATGAACGGCATGGTCGTGATCGACCCGATGGGCCGGCTGCTGGCCTTCTTCGCGGCGATTGCCGTGATGGTCACGCTGGTCTATTCGCGGCCCACGCTGGCCGCGCGCGACATGCTCAAGGGCGAGTTCTTCATGCTCGCCATGTTCGTGCTGCTGGGCATCTCGGTCATGTGCTCGGCCAACAACTTCCTGGTGGTGTACCTGGGCCTGGAGCTGATGAGCCTTTCGCTCTACGCCCTGTGCGCCGTGCGGCGCGACCACGCCGTCTCCACCGAAGCGGCCATGAAGTACTTCGTGCTGGGCGCCCTGGCCAGCGGCTTCCTGCTGTACGGCCTGTCGATGATGTATGGCGCCACCGGCACGCTGGAGATCCCGAAAGTCTTCGATGAGATCGCCAAGAACCCGCGCATCAACCGCGAGGTGCTGGTCTTCGGCGTGGTCTTCGTGGTGGCGGGCCTGGGCTTCAAGCTCGGCGCGGTGCCCTTCCACATGTGGGTGCCCGATGTGTACCAGGGCGCGCCCACCTCGGTCACGCTGCTGATCGGCGGTGCACCCAAGTTCGCGGCCTTCGCCATCACCATCCGGCTGCTGGTCGAGGGCATGCTGAACCTGGCGGTGGACTGGCAGCCCATGCTCATCGTGCTGGCCGTGGGCTCGCTGGCCATCGGCAACCTGGCGGCGATCGCGCAGACCAACCTGAAGCGCATGCTGGCCTACTCCACCATCGCGCAGATGGGCTTCATCCTGCTGGGGCTTTCGGCCGGGTTCATCAGCAACAACACGCTGTCGGCCGGCAACGCCTACAGCTCGGCCATGTTCTACGTCATGGCCTATGTATTTACCACGCTGGGCACCTTCGGCCTGATCATGTTCCTGTCGCGCCAGGGCTTCGAGAGCGAGCAGATCCAGGACCTGGCCGGCCTGGCCCGACGCAGCCCCTGGGTGGCCGGCGTGATGACGGTGTTCATGTTCTCGCTCGCCGGCGTGCCGCCGATGATCGGCTTCTTCGCCAAGCTGGCCATCATCCAGGCCCTGGTGACGACCAACCTGCCGGGCTATCTCGTGCTGGCCGTGGTGGCGGTGATGTTCTCGCTGATCGGCGCCTTCTACTACCTGCGCGTGGTCAAGGTGATGTGGTTCGACGAGCCGCTGTACCCGTCGCTGGCGTTGCGCGATCGGGGCGTGAGCGCCATGCTCGCGCTCAACGGCGCGGCGGTGCTGGTGTTCGGGCCCTTGTCGGGCGGCTTGATGGCCATGTGCCGCGACGCCATCGTCAAGGCCCTGGCCAATTGAGTCCGGTGGCCGACGACAGCCACCTCATCGAACAGCGCCTGGGCGGCACCACGCTGCTGTCCGGGGGCTTCCTGGAAGTGCGGCGCGACGACGTGAAACTGCCCGATGGCAGCACCTCCACGCGCGAATACATCCGCCACAGTGGCGCGGTGGCGGTGATCCCGCTGCTGGAAGACGGCCGCTGCGTGCTGGTGCGCCAGTACCGCTACCCGATCGGCAAGATCCTGCTGGAGTGGCCTGCGGGCAAGCTGGACCCGGGTGAGCAGCAACTCGCCTGCGCCATGCGCGAGTTGCAGGAGGAAACCGGGTACACGGCCCTTGAATGGGCCTATGGCGGCGAGATCCACAACGCCCCCGCCTACAGCGACGAAAGCATCTGGCTGTGGTTCGCGCGCGGCCTGGTGGCCGGCGAAAAGCACCTGGACGAAGGCGAGTTCGTCGAGACCGTGTTGATGACGCCGCAGGAGGTCGACGCCCTGTCGCTGGCCGGCCGACTGCCCGACGTGAAGACGCAGATCGGCCTGAACTGGCTGCTGCAGGCGCAGTCCGGCACACGACAACTCGACTGGTTCAGCGCGCAGGACGCCGCAGGCCTATCATGACGGCACGATGAAAGTGTTGAATCTGCGTTGTGCCAGCGGTCATGGCTTCGAGGGCTGGTTTGCCTCCGACGACGATTTCATGAGCCAGAACGGCCGCGGCCTGATCGAATGTCCGCTGTGTGCCGACCACGTCATCACGCGCATGCCGGCCGCGCCACGGCTGAACCTTTCGGGTGCCAAGGCGCCGCCCGTCGCGGCCGCGTCGCCCGCGTCTTCCTCACCGGCCGGTGCCGCTGCGGCCAACCGTGCACCCGAAGCGCCCAGTGCCGACATGCAGGCCTTGTGGCTGGCTGCCGTGCGCAAGCTGATGGCGCAGACCGAAGACGTCGGGCCGCGATTCGCCGAAGAAGCCCGGCGCATCCACTACGGTGAATCGCCCCACCGGGGCATCCGCGGCCAGGCCACGCCCGAGCAGCGCGAAGCGCTGCAGGAAGAGGGCATCGAGACCGTGGCCATCCCCGTGCCGCGCGTCCTCGAAGGGCCCTTGCAGTAATCCCGGCCCCGGGCCTCAGAGCATCCGGCCTGGGTTGAACAGGCCCTGCGGATCGAGGGCGGCCTTGACGCTGCGCATCATCTGCAAGGCCACCGGCGACTTGCGCGCCGCCAGTTCGTCGCGCTTGAGCAGGCCGATGCCGTGCTCGGCAGAGAAGGACCCGCCGAAGGTGGCCACCGCGTCGAACACGATGGTGTTGACGGCGTGCTCTTCGTCGGACAGGAACCGCCGGCCATCCTCGCCCGGCGGGGCCTGCACGTTGTAGTGCAGGTTGCCATCGCCCAGGTGACCGAAGTTGACCAGCCGCACGCCCGGATAACGCCGGTGCAGTGCCGCGTCGGTCTGCTCGACGAAGGCCGGGATGGCCGACACCGGCAGCGAGATGTCGTGCTTGATGTTCAGGCCTTCTTCGGCCTGCGCCAGCGGAATGGCCTCGCGCAGGTGCCACATGGCCTTGCTCTGCGCCAGGCTCTCGGCCACCACGGCGTCGGTCACGGCACCGGCCTCCAGCGCCGCGCCCAGCAGCGATTCGAAACGGCTGCGCGCGGCCGATTCGCCGTCGGTGTCGCTCTGCTCCAGGAGCACGGTCCATGGGGTTTCGGGCAGCAGGCGGGGAAGTTGAGGAAAGTGCCGCGCCACCAGATCCAGCGAGAAGCGGCCCATGGCTTCGAAGCCCGTCAGGCCGGCGCCCAGCCGGCGACGCGCCAGGTTGAGCAACGCCACGCAATCGGCCAGCGTGGCGCACGCCGCCCAGGCCGTGGTGGTGGCCGCGGGCTGCGGGGCCAGCTTCAGCGTGGCGGCGGTGATGATGCCCAACGTGCCCTCGCTGCCCACGAAGAGATCGCGCAGGTCGTAGCCGGTGTTGTCCTTGCGCAGGCCTGAAAGCCCGTCCCACACCTGGGCTTGCGCAGTGACGACTTCCAGGCCCAGGCACAGGTCGCGCGCATTGCCCCAGCGCAGCACCTGCGTGCCGCCGGCATTGGTGGCCAGGTTGCCGCCCACCGTGCAACTGCCTTCCGCGGCCAGGCTCAGGGGGAAGAGCAGGCCGCACGCGGCGGCGGCTTCCTGCACGGTCTGCAGCACGCACCCGGCTTCGGCCGTGAGGGTGAGATTGGCCTCGTCCAGCTTGCGCACGCGGTTCATGCGCTGCAGGCTCAGCAGCACCTGCGTGCCGCTGGCGTCCGGCACGCCGCCGCCCACCAGGCCCGTGTTGCCGCCCTGCGGCACGATCGCCACGCCCGC
Organism: uncultured beta proteobacterium; assembly: GCA_903822435.1. Lineage (GTDB taxonomy): Bacteria > Pseudomonadota > Gammaproteobacteria > Burkholderiales > Burkholderiaceae_C > Rubrivivax. The sequence continues at coordinate 6,073 of CAIJPE010000279.1, forward strand.
AGCGGCGCACAGCCGCACCACGGCTGCCACTTCGGCCGTGGTGCCGGGACGCACCACGGCCAGGGCCTTGCCGTGCCAGCGGCGGCGCCAGTCGCGCTCCCAGGCGCTGAGGTCGCCCTCGGTCAGCACGTTGGCAGCCCCCAGGGCACCGCTGAGCGCGGCGACCAGGCTCATGCGCCCGCCGTGGCCGAGGCCACGTCCGCAGGCGCGGTGCGCAGCCGCCAGCGGATGTAGAACCCGCACACGGTAAACAACTGCAAGGTCAGCACGATCTCGCCGATGGCCAGGGCGCGGCCCATGCCCTGCTCGCTGGTGGCGCGCACCACGCCCTCCAGGAAGTACAGCCACACCAGCAGGCTGAGCCAGCGGAAGATCACCATGCGGTGGCGCAGCAGGCCGGCCACACACAGCACCAGCGGCAGCACCTTCAGGGCCAGGGTGCCGCGGCCGGTGGGGGCCAGCCAGAGTTCCCACGCCAGCCCCAGCACGATCAGCCCCAGCAACCCCGCCAGGGCCAGGGCACGGGCCGCACGCACCACGGGGCCGGGCGTGGTGGGGGCCGCGCCGATGGCCGAAATGGGTTTGTCCTGCATGCTGGCATGATAGATCGCATGAACACGTCACCGGGCCGAGGGGCCAGCCTCGCTGCCCGCGAGCGGAGCCCCCGAAGGCCCCCCGCTGCCCTTCGATGAGCGATTCCCTCCGTACCTTGGCCTTGCAGCAGGTCGCGCTGCTGTTGTCGACCCTGCGCACCTGGCCATGGTTCGACACGCTGCGCACCCTGCGCGCCCGTTTCCGCGAAGACCGCCTGGGCTTGACGGCGGGCAGCCTGACCTTCACCACCCTGATCGCCCTGGTGCCGCTGGTGACGGTGATGCTGGCGGTGTTCACCGCTTTCCCGATCTTCGCCGGCTTCGAGAACTCGCTGGACCGGTTCTTCCTGCAGAACCTCGTGCCCGATACCATCGCCCGCCCGGTGCTTCGCTCACTCACGCAGTTCGCCAGCAAGGCGCGCGGCATGGGCACGGTCGGCCTGCTGCTGCTGGCGGTCACGGCCCTGGCCCTGGTGCTGACCATCGACCGCACGCTCAACGGCATCTGGCGCGTGCGCACGCCGCGGCCCCTGGCGCGGCGCATCCTGGTGTACTGGACAGGCCTCACGCTGGGGCCGCTGGCCCTGGGGGTGAGCCTGTCGCTCACCTCCTATGCCCTGTCGGCCTCGCGCGGGTTGGTGGCGGCCTTGCCGGGTGGCGTGAACGTGCTGCTGGAGGTGTTCCAGTTCGTGCTGCTGGCCCTGGCCACCAGCGGGCTCTTCCACTACGTGCCCAACACCGCGGTCCGCTGGCGGCATGCCGGGGCGGGCGGGCTCTTCGTGGCCGTGGCCTTCGAAGGGGCCAAGAAGGGCCTGGCCTGGTACGTGGACACCGTGCCCACCTATTCGGCCGTGTACGGGGCTTTTGCCACGGTGCCGATCCTGCTGCTGTGGATCTACCTGGGCTGGGTGATCATGCTGCTGGGCGCCGTGATCGCGGCCTATGCGCCGAGCCTGCAGATGCGCGTGAGCACGGCGCCCCAGACGCCTGGCTGGCGCTTCGAACTGGCTCTGGAGATCCTGCAGCGGCTGCAGGCCGCGCGCGTGGGTCCCGAGCGCGGCGTGTCTTTGGCGGCCCTGGCCGCCAGCCTGCGCATCGACCCGCTGCAGTTGGAGCCCATCATCGAACTGCTGACCGGGATCGACTGGATCTCGCGCCTGGACGAAGGCGGCGCCTCGCGCTACGTCATGCTGTGCGAACCGGCTGTCACCACACTCAAGCCGCTGGTGGATCACACCCTGCTGGCGCCCGGCGTGGCCAGCGCGCCGCTGCGCCAACGGCTCGGCCTGGACGGCCAGACCCTGGCCCAGGCCTTGCACGCCTGAGGCTTGGGCGGGTCAGGGCAATGCACCCCTCAGCGCGTCCAGCACCGCATCGGGCGCTTCGGCCATCAATGAGTGCCCGGCCGCCACGGTGTGCACGGTGGCGCGCGTCATCCGGGCCAGACCGGCCGTGGCTGCCGGACGCGTCATCTGGTCGGCATGGCCCAGCACCAGGTGCGCCGGGCAGTGCAGCCGGGCTGCCGCGGCTTCAGCGCCGGCGTAGGCGTTGCAGGCTGCGAAGTCGGTGTGGAAGAGATGGCCGTCGCCCTGCGCGTGCAGCACCTGCCGCATCAGCGCGCGGCTGGCCCCGCGCAGCCACATGCCGGGCCCGGGAAACGAGGGCTTGGGGGCCAACGTGGAGTGGGAAAAGTTGACCACCTGGTCAATGGCGGCCAGAGGGTCGTCGCGTGAGCTGTCCAGCAGGCCTTGCGAGACCTTCATCGGGTAGGCCGTGCCCACCATGGCCAACGCGGTGACGCGCTCGGGCGACCGACCCGCGGCCTCGATGGCGATGAGCGAACCCATGCTGTGGCCCACCAGCGCGGCCTGCCGCACACCGGCTGCATCCAGCAGGGCCAGCAGCCAGTCGGCCATGGCTTCCACGCTGGCCAGCGCGGGCCCGGCGCTGAGCTGGTGGCCCGGCAGATCCACGGCCAGCACGCCGCGGCCGTGGTGGGCAAACCAGCGCGCCAGCAGGTTCCACACGCCATGGTCGTTCAGCGCGCCGTGGATGAAGACCACGCAGGGCAGGGCGGGGTCGAAGGGCTTGCCGCCGGTGTAGGCATAGGCCTCGCGGCCGTGGACGGTGAGCTTCATGCCGACCCCGCTGCCGCTTGCGACGCCTTCTCGGCCACCTTGAAGGCGCGCTTGAGGTCGTCGATCAGGTCGTCGGCATCTTCCAGCCCGATGCTCAGGCGGATGGTGCCGGCGGTGATCCCCGCGGCAGCCAGTGCGGCGTCGTCCATGCGGAAGTGGGTGGTCGAGGCCGGGTGGATCACCAGCGAACGGCAGTCGCCCACGTTGGCCAAATGCGAGAAGATCTTCAGCGCTTCGATGAAGGCCCGGCCCTGCGCCCGCGAACCCTTCAGGTTGAAGCTGAACACCGCACCGCAGCCGCGTGGCAGCAGCCGGCGTGCCAGGGCATGGCTCGGGTGGCCTTCGAGTTCGGGATAGCCGACACCCGCCACCATCGGGTGCGCGGCCAGGAAGCCCACCACCTTGCGCGTGTTTTCGACGTGGCGGGCCATCCGCAGGGGCAGGGTCTCGATGCCTTGCAGGATCAGCCAGGCGGTGTGCGGGCTCATGCAGGCG
>CAIJPE010000280.1 GCA_903822435.1 uncultured beta proteobacterium
AGCAGCGTGCTGCGGGTCAGGTGCTGTGCGTCCAGCGCACCGAGCATTTGCGCCAGGGCCGCGTCGACCGCGTCCAGCGAGGCAGCCAGCTGCACGCTGGGAGTGCCCTGCGCATCCAGGTACCCGTCGGCCGTGACCTTCTGGGCCACGCTCACCGCCTGGAAGTTCATGCCGAAGATCGCGGGCACGCCGACCACGCGCATGCCCGTGTGGTCCATGCCCCGAATCTGATTGAGGACGCCAGCGACCTTGTAGCCATCGTAGACGCGGGTGTAGCTCGGGTCGGTCGTCCAATCGTCGCCAGGATGGCCGGGGACCGTTGTGGCATTGATCTCGGGCGTGTAGAGCTCGTCCAGGCCCGTTCCCGAGGGGCCCGCGACGATCTCGTACGCCGGGTGCTTGTCAGACCATGCCGTGCGCTTGCCCGCCGCATGAATCACCTCCATGATCGTATTGACCTTGAGGTATTGATGGGGATAGACCGGCAGACAGCGCCCGTTGGCCAATCGCAGCGGGAGCTTGGATGGGTCGATGTGGTTGGAGCCGATCGGCCCGCCGCCATCGAGCTGGCTGAGATCGAAATCGATGTTCTCCGCGAACTGCACTTCGGTGCCCGGGGTGCCGATGCACTGGCTGCCCGGCGCATACAGCGTGCGGTCGTAGCTGTCGTCGTAGAAGACACCGTGTGAAAGCGGCGAACCGCCGGTCATGAAAGCCATGAGTCCGGGGAAGGAATCCGAGGGGCGCGACGTGTGGGCGTTGCTGAAGTGCACGCCGGTTCCAACGATGCGCGCCAGGGCAGAGGCGGGGTGCGCGGCCACGTAGCGCTGCAGATCGACCTCATGCATGCCGTCCACGCTCAGCAGCAGGACATGCTCGATCCGATGCTCGTCTGAGTCGTCCGCGTGGGCCGCGGAGGCTGCTCCGAGTCCGGCGCACAGCGCGCCAAGGCAGGCCGCAAGGGCCCGCGACAGTTCCAAGCTCTGGCGATCTCTGGACATCTTCTGCTCCTGTGTTGTCGATGATGGGAACGCCACGCCACGCCAAGCCAGCATGCTCCGGTGCGCGCCTGCCGTGGTCATTCGAGGCTTTCGACTTGCAGCCTACGAACGCTGGATGACGGTTTGCCAATGCAGTCTCGAGGGCGCGAGTAAATGAAGGTAAAGCGCACGTGCCGAATTTCGTCTGCCGAAAGTCGCCGCCGCGTGGGCCCGATCTGCAACGTCAGGCCTGCCGAAAACATCCACTTGCAGGCACTATCCAGGTTCCCGTGACGATGGCCGGAAGGCTGCCCGCGGGTGAGTGCGCACGGGCCGCCGCCCTTTGCCGGAGCCTCCAATCACATGACCCTGCTCGACCGCGACACGACCGACCCCTGGCTGCTCAAGACGCCACCGGGAACTTCGCAATACACCATGCACATCGACACCCGGAACGGTGCGCGCCTGCTCGTCTGCACGGTCGGCAAGACGGTCCTGCACTACGACGCCCGCTGTGTGGACGACCTCCATGCCATGCTCAAGGCAGCGGGCGATTGGGTTGAACTCGGCGGAGCCGACGAGCAAAGGCCCGCCAAGGAAGGTACTGTCGAGGCATGGGCGCGGTCTTCGACCAATCCCATCGGCGGCTGGTATGGCCTGAAGAAGGGGCTTCGCGGACGCTTCGGCGTCTATGTCCCGCCCCTGCTGGAGGCATTGGGCTTGTGCGAACTCGAGCATCTACCGAAGAACAACCGGATGCGAGCCCGGTCTTGAGGGGGGCACATCGGGCTGGCGACAGCCAGGTGATTGCGACGCCCTTCAAGCACACCGTCGACGCGGTTACCGAGTTCGGGTTGCAGCTGCCGCGCCGACAGCCGGGGCCCTGGGCTGCGGAGCCGCTCACGACCCGACGCGGCGAGAATAGGCCTGCGAGTCGCCGCCACAGAGCGATCACTCGCGTCAGCGAAGTGTGTCTGACATGTCATCGGTCGCTTCTGGGGCCGCACTTGGGCTCGGGACTTGCGACGACATTGCATTGGCCGAAGCCCTCCACCTTGGTGGCACCGCGCGTTGTGCGGTAAGGGCCGAAGCACTCGACGCTCTCGTCGTAGATGCGCCAGCAGGTCGGGCAGTCGGTGGCATCGGTGACGACCTCGGTGGGCCGCTTCACGACGGGTCGGGACGCCGCCAGGGTGGGTCGTGCTGGGCTTGAAGCTCGGTCCCCAGGCGGCTTGGCTGCTGACTGGCGCGCCCTGGCCTGGTCTTCGGCCAC
>CAIJPE010000281.1 GCA_903822435.1 uncultured beta proteobacterium
CACCACCACGGGCAACGGCGGTCGCGGCTCGACAGCCGGCGGCAGCGCCCGGGTGGCCGGGGCGGCTGCGGCTGTACCTGCGGTGGCGGCAGCTCCACCGCCACTGGCATCGCTGCCGGGCCACCCATGCGCCAGGCCACCACGGCCACCGCGAGCAGCAGCACCGCCCCCAGGCTGGCGCCCAGCCACAGCCAGGGCACAGGCGGCCGGGTCTTGCCGGGCTTGTCGCCGGACGGGGCGAGCTGCGTGTCCAGCCCCGGCACGCGACCTCTTTCTCGTTCGGCCTGCGAACGGCGCAGGGCTTCCAGGATGTAGGACATCAGTCAGCGCTCGCTTTCGAGCTGGGGCTCGTCCGTGCCGGCCATTCGGCCCAGGCGCATCAGCGTCATGGGGCCTGCCACGCCATCGGGCGGCAGGCCCTGCGCCACCTGGAAGGCCCAGACCTGTTCGCGCAGCGGCCGGCTGGCGTCGGTGCCCACGGCCTTGAGTTGCTGCTCGAGCCAGCCTCGCGTGGCGGTGTCGGCGGCCACGTCGCTGCCCTCGCGGAAACCGGGCGGCACGCGCCAGAGCGTGGCGAACTCGCCGCGCCACAGGCGCGCCAGTGCGGGCAGCGTCAGCACGAATCGTTGCGTGCCAGCCTGCAAGGTGGCCTGCTGGCCATCCAGCGCCACCAGCACGGCATAACGGCTTTCGCCGTTGGGGCCCGCCAGCGTCACCACGCCCGGCCGGGCCAGTTGCCGCACCGCAGGAAGCCCGCCTGCGGCACTGCGAAAACACGCCAGGCGGGCCTGCGCCACCGCGGCACAGGCATCGCCTTCGCCAATGGCCACGTTCCAGCGCAGGGCCAGCTCACGCCAGGCCGTGGCCGGCGTGGCCTGAGCAGCTGCCAGCAAGGCGGCGGGGTCGGTGGAGGCCGGGCCGGCTGCGGCATCGGCAACCGCGGCCGCAGTTGCCGAGGCGGCGGCTGCCGCCACACTCGGCACCGCGCCGGCCACCGCAGGGGCTGCCTGAGCTGCCACGGCAGGCACCGGCGCGGCCGAGGCCGCCACGGGCGCGGCGGGCACCGCGGCGCTGGCAGGCCATGCCGCCACGACCCCCTTGCCGGCCCCCTGCTTGCCCGAGACCACGGCGCGCACCGCCTCGGCCGGGACATCCTGTGCCAACGACCGGCGCCATTGCTCCACCCCCAGAGCGGCCAGCGCCGCCACCACCACCAGGCCCCCGGCGGCCACCCAACGGGCCGAGTTGCCGGGCGGCTTGCGGTGGGCAAAGACTTCGATGGCGGCCTTGTTGACGGTCGGCCGGCCGATCTTCTGCTGCCCTTCGGAATAGGCACCCAGCATGGCCCGGTCGGCCAGCAGGTTGATGCGGCGGGGCACGCCGCCGCTCAGGGCGTGGATGCGGGCCAGCGCCGCGGGCTCGAAGGGCAGCGGCGCCGTGGGCCCTGCCACGGCCAGGCGGTGGCGGATGTACTGCAGCGTGTCCTGGTATGACAGCGGGCCCAGGTGATAGCGGGCAATCACGCGCTGGGCCAGCTGCTCCAGCTCGGGGCGCGCCAGCATGTCGCGCAACTCGGGTTGGCCAATCAGCACGATCTGCAGCAGCTTGCGCTCGGACGTTTCCAGGTTCGTCAGCAGCCGCAGCTGCTCCAGCACATCGGCGCTCAGGCTCTGCGCTTCGTCGATCACCAGGATCGCCTGCCGCCCTTCCGCGTGCGCCGCCAGCAAGAAGGCGTTCAGCGCATCCACGTGCGCCTTCACGCTGTTCGGGTCGGCCACCGGCGGCAGCCCGAACTCCGTGCACACCGTCTGCAGCAGTTCGGCCACGGTCAGCTTGGGGTTGAAGACGTAGGCCACCGTGCACTGCGGCGGCACCTGCTCGAGGAAACACCGGAAGACCGTGGTCTTGCCCGCACCGATTTCGCCGGTCAGCAGCACGAAGCCACCGCCCGCCCGCAGCCCGTACAGCAGGTGCGCCAGCGCCTCGCGGTGCTGGTCGCTCATGAACAGGAAGCGCGGGTCTGGCGCGATGGAGAAGGGCTCCTTGCTCAGACCGAAGAACGGGGCGTACATGGGCTGGAGGATAACGGGCGGGTGGGCGACATCCAGCCTCGTGGCTCGGCGCGCCTCGCGAGGACGCTCACGTCCGCCAGATGCGCGGCGGCTCGGCCTCCAACCCCCAGGCAGCCTGCCGCCAGGCCCCCCGCACCTCGGCCAGCAAGCCCATCAGCGGCTCGACCTTCGCCGCCAGCACGCGCGCCACCACCACGCCCGTTTGCGGCGACGTGGCCGCTGCAGTGCGCGCCAGGGGATGGGCTGCGATGACACCACGGCCGGCATCCAGGAGCGCCTCGCGCCGCGCGGGCTCCAGCGGCTGCCCGGCCGCAAACCACAGGTTGCCCAGCACGGTGTGGCCGGCCCAGCCCAAAGGGGAATTCAGAAGCACCATGTCCTCGGCTGCCACGCGTGCCCGCTCCAGCCACACACCGGCCACTTCCAGGTGCTGGCGGTACCAGCCGGCGTCGAACGGCTGGCCGGCGGCCGGCAGGCCCAGGGCCAGGACGTCCCAGCCCATGGCCTCGGCACCGGGCGCGAGGGTCAGGCGCAGCTGGTTCTCGGCCGCACAGCCGGGGTGGGCGATGGCTTCCATCGGCAGCCATTCCAGCCGGGCGCCGGCATCCAGCACCAGGCTGCTGCGCTGCAGGGCCGTGGGGCCGTCGCTGCGATAGAAGCGGGTGGCGCCGGGCGTGGTGACCAGGGCATGGGTGCCGGGGCCCAGATGGGCGTCCAGGTGCAGTTCATCACCGCCCACCACGCCGCCGGGCGGGTGCACCAGCACGTGATGGCAGATGCCCGGGCCTTCGGGGTACAACGGCTGCAGCACACGCAGCGGGCCCTCGTGGCGGTCGACGCCCACGGTGCGGCCTGCTCGCAGGGTGTATTGCAGGCGCAGATGGCCGCGCCAGCCGGCGGGGTTACCAGAACCCACGGTGCAGCGCGGCGATCTCTTCTTCCACCTCGGGTACGGGGCCCACGACGTCGATGGTCTTCTGCCCGGCACCGAACACCGTGCGGCAGGGCAGGTCCAGCGTGGGATTCTCGGCGTGATTTCCGGTGAGCTCCAGCAGGCGGCGCTCGCTCAAGCCATACACCAGGCCGCCGATGTGCGCCCAGTACTGCGTGGCCGCGCACATGGCGCAAGGCTCCACCGTGGTGACCAGGGTGCAGCCCCACAGTTCGTCGCTGGCCATTCGGTGCGCGGCCACGCGGGCCAGCACGGCTTCGGCGTGGTTCACGGTGTCGACATTGGCCTGCTCCAGCAGCACGGTCTCGCCATCGGGGGCCACCAGCAGTGCGCCGAAAGGGTGCTTTCCGCGGGCCATGGCGGTGCGGGCCACTTCGTTGGCGCGGCGCAGGTGGCGCAGGATCTGGTCAGGCGTGAGGTGCATGGTGCGCAAGGAGGGCGGCGGTTGGACGGGATTCTGCACGCGGGCGTGCGGGCCGTAAGGGGCGCGGGGCCCCCCGCCCTCAGCCGCCTTGCGTCCCCCTGTGCGCCCACCCCGTGGTGCGCTTTTCCACCCAGCTGAACAGCTCATACATGGCCAGGGCCATCGCCCCGATGGTCACCAGCCCGGCAAAGGCCAGCGGCATGCGCTGCTGGCTGCCGGCCGTCTG
>CAIJPE010000282.1 GCA_903822435.1 uncultured beta proteobacterium
CTGGGGAGCCCGCGCCGCCGCCGGCTGATGTGGGCCCTCGGGGCGGTGCCGCTGGCCCTGACCACCGCTCGCGCCACCGCGGCCATCCGTCGCGACCGGGCCCTGGCCTTCCCGCGTGACCATGGCGCGCACCTGGATGCCCGCACCGAGTGGTGGTACGCCACCGGCTGGGCGGGCACCGAGGAAGCCCCCACGCACGGACTGCAGCTGACCTTCTTCCGCAGCCGAACGGGGCTGGCCGAGGGGCTGAAGAGCCGCTTTGCCGCCCGCCAATTGCTCTTTGCCCACGCTGCGGTGACGGACCTCGCGCGCGGCCTGCACCTGCACGACCAGCGCATCGCGCGGTGGTCCGGCGCGGCCGATGCCGCCCTCGGCTCGGCCAGCCTGGCCGGCGCCGACGTGCGGCTGGCCGGCTGGACGCTGCGCGACCGGGGCAAGGCCTGGGCCTGCCACATCGGCGCCGCCGATTTCAGCCTCGACCTGCAGCTGGCGCGGACGCAGCCGCTGCTGCTGCAGGGTGATGCCGGCTTTTCGCGCAAGGGCCCGCAGGAACAGCAGGCCAGCCACTACTACAGCGAAGCGCAGCTGGCCGTCAGCGGCACGCTGGCCGTGCAAGGACGTGCCACGCCCGCATCGGGCCGGGCCTGGCTGGACCACGAATGGAGCGATGAATACCTGCACCCCGATGCCGTCGGCTGGGACTGGATCGGCTTCAACCTGTTCGACGGCTCGGCACTCATGGCCTTCGTGCTGCGCCGCGCCGACGGCAGCGCACTGTGGGCCGGCGGCAGCTTTCGCGCGGCGGGACAGCCCAGCCTCGACTTCGGGCCGGAGTCGGTGCGTTTCAGCCCGGGCAGGCGCTGGCAGAGCCCCGGCAGCGGCGCCCGCTATCCGGTGGAATGGACCATCCAGACTCCGGCCGGCCGGTTCGGCGTCAAAGCCCTGCTGGATGCCCAGGAACTGGACAGCCGTGGCAGCACTGGCACCATCTACTGGGAAGGGCTGAGCGCGCTGCTGGACGAGACCGGCCGCCGGGTGGGCCTGGGCTACCTGGAGATGACCGGCTACGCCAGCGCGCTCAAGCTCTGACCGGGCATCCGGGCCGCTCAGGTCGGGCCATTGGACTTGGGCCTGGCGCGGCGGTCGTCGCCGCGCCAGGTGCCCGCGGCCCGGGTGCGGCCACCGGCCACCGGTGCGGCACGGACGCAGTTGCCACCGGCACCGCGGGCTGCCGCGACGGCGTCTTCGGCGTCGTCGATGAGGGCTTGCAGATTCAGGTGCGCCGGGCGCAGGTGCGCCACGCCCACGCTGACCGTCACCCGCAACGGCGAGGGCGTGGGGTGCGGGTAGGCCAGCTCCATCTGCTCGGTGCGCTCACGGACCCGCTCGGCCACGTCCAGGGCGCCCGTGGCGTCGGCATGGGCCAGGAAGACGGCCATCTGGCCATCCGCAAAGTGCGTCAGGGCGTCGGCGGTGCGCAAGGTGGGGGCCGTCACGCGCAATGCCTCGGCGACCACGTCGTTACCCACGGTGGGGCCCCGGGTTTCGGCCAGCCGCGCAAGGCGGTCGACATCCACCAGCAGCAAGGCAGCGCCGCTGCCGTAGCGGCGGGCCCGAGCCCATTCGCGCTCGGCCAGGATCATGAAGAGTTCGCGGCTCATGCCGGCGGAAGGCGCCTCACCGGCACCGGCGGCCGGGCGGCCGGGTGCGGTCTCGCGCAGCAGGCGGGCCACGGTGAACACCATGGGCACGGCACCCACGCCCACGCCCAGGGCCGCCGCCAACGCCGACACCCAGGCGGCGTGGCTCAGCAAATCCGGGCCGGCAAAACCCGGACCCATCACCTGCACCGTGCCATAGGCCACCGCTGCAGCCAGGGTGCCGGCACCCAGGCACAGCAGGCCGCCGGCCGTACCGATGGAGACACCAGGCCGATGTCCCGCGCTGGCCGCGCCGGCCGGGCTGACCGTCGTCGCAAGACGCACGGGCCCCTCGCCTGGGCCGGACGGCATGGCCACCGCGCCCGGGGTGGCTGGGTGGTCGGCGGCCAGCGGAGCGGGCCGGGAAGACGGGGGCGGCTTGGGCAAGGACATCGTGCGCGGGGCAGTGAGTCGGTGGTCTCTATTCGACCACATTCGACCGAATCTGTAGTGCCATTCACATGCGGGGGGTGCCTAAAGCCGCGCCGCATAGACTCTTGTGCATGGCCAAAGACTCCACACGACCGGCTGGCGCATCGCCGCGGTCGCTTTCCGGGCTGATGCCCTTCATCCGCCCGTACCGGGGCAAGGTGGCGCTGGCGGGCGTGTTTCTCGTCCTGGCAGCGCTCAGCACCCTGGTTTTCCCGGTGGCCCTGAAGACACTGATCGACCAGGGACTGGTGGCGGCCGAGCCGGGCCAGCGCGTGATGCAGCTGCGCGAGCACTTCGTGGCGCTCTTCGGCGTGGCCGCGGCCCTGGGCGTGTTTTCCGCCGCCCGTTTCTACATGGTGAGCTGGCTGGGCGAGCGCATCACCGCCGACCTGCGCAACGCGGTCTACGCCCATGTCCTGCGCCAGAGCCCCGAGTTCTTCGAAAGCACCCAGACCGGCGAGGTCCTCAGCCGCCTGACCACCGACACCACGCTGGTGCAGACCGTGGTGGGTTCTTCGCTGAGCATGGGCTTGCGCAATTCGGTCATGGGCTTCGGGGCGCTGGCCGCGCTGATCGTCACCAACCCGCTGGTGATGACGCAGGTGCTGGGAATCCTGGTGCTGGTGGTGCTGCCGGGCATCTACTTCGGGCGCCGGGTGCGCAAGCTCAGCCGGGCCAGCCAGGACCGGGTGGCCGACAGCAGCGCCATTGCCGCCGAGGTGCTGACCGAGATCCCGGTGGTCCAGAGCTACGTGCAGGAGCAGCGCGAGGCCGCGCGCTTCGACCGCAGCACCGAAGAGGCCTTCCAGACTGCCCGCAAGCGCACCCTCGTGCGGGCCCTGCTGGTGGCCTTCATGATCACCGCCACCTTCGGCGCGCTGCTGTGGGGCATCTACCAGGGCACGCAGGCGGTGCTCTCGGGCGCCATCACGGCGGGGCACCTGGGGCAGACGGTGGTCTTCGTGATCATCTTCGTGGGCGCGGTGGCGGTGCTGTCCGAGGTCTGGGGCGACCTGCTGCGGGCCGCCGGCGCCACCGAGCGCCTGATGGAGCTGCTGGACGCCCGTTCGCCCGTGGCAGAACCCGCGGCGCCGCGGCCACTGCCGGTGGTACACGGGGGCTCGTCGGTGGTCTTCGGCGAC
>CAIJPE010000283.1 GCA_903822435.1 uncultured beta proteobacterium
CGCCGATCCAGGCCAAGCTGATCCAGGAAACCCCCACCGAGCCGCCCCCGCCGCCCCCGCCGCTTCCGGCCCCGCCGCGCGCGCCGGTGCCCACGATGGAACCGCTGCCGGCCCCGGCGGTGGTACCCATCACTCCCGTGGTGCAGAACACCCCGCCGCCCCCGGCCCCAGTCGCACCCCCGGTGACGCCGCCGCCGCCCGTGGCCGCGCCGCCCACCGACGCGATCCGCGTCCAGGCGGCGCTACCACCCCCCCGCAGCCGGCCACCTCGGCGGTCAAGCCCGAAGACGCCTACCTGGGCCAGTTGCGCACCTACGTCAACAGCATCAAGCGCTATCCCACCAGCCGCGAGGCTCGCCAGTTGCGCCCGCAGGGCACCGTGCGGGTGTGGATCGAGATCGACCGCGCCGGGCAATTGCTGGGCGCCGGGGTCGAGGGCTCGTCGGGCTCGCTGCTGCTGGACAACGAAGCCCTGCGCACCCTGCGCAACGGCCGCTTCCCCCCGTTCCCGCCCGAAGCCTTCTCCGGCCAGAACGTGCACCGTTTCGTCATGTCGGTCGAATACCAGGTCGAGGGCGGATGACCGCTGCGCCCGATCGACGACGCCTCCTTTCACCTTTCCCTTTCCCCTTCTCCATCGCAAGGACTGCCCCATGAAGAAATTCCCGCTCACCGCCATCGGCCTGGCACTGGCCGCGCTGGCCAGCGCAGCCTCGGCCCAGTCGACCTCCGACATCGGCAAGATCACCGTCACGGGCGAGGGCGACAAGCTCGGCACCGGCCTGATGATCGACGAGGACACCCCCAAGGCCAAGAGCACGGTGACCAAGGCGCAGATCGAGAAGATGCGGCCGACCAGCAACCCGTACCAGAACCTGGCCCTGCTGCCGGGGGTCAATTCGTCCAGCTACGACGGCACCGGACTGTTCGGCGGCAACCTGCGCGTGCGCGGCTTCAACAGCGACCAGATGGGCTTCACCATCAACGGCGCGCCGGTCAATGACTCGGGCAACTTCGCGGTCTACCCGCAGGAGTACACCGACAGCGAGAACCTCTGCGAGATCTTCATCACGCAGGGCGCCACCGACACCGAGGCGCCCCACGTGGGCGCATCCGGCGGCAACGTGGGCCTGAGCACCTGCGCCCCCAGCGACAAGGCGGGCGGCAAGGTCTCGGTCTCCGTCGGCCAGCTGAGCTTCGGCCGCATGTTCCTGCGTGGCGACACCGGCAAGATCGGCAACTTCAAGGGCTTCCTGTCGGCTTCCAAGGCGACGGCCGACAAGTGGAAGGGCATGGGCAAGGCGGATCGCGATCACATCGACGCGGCCGCGGAATACACGATCGCCAACGTGAAGCTGTCTGGCAGCATGTTGTGGAACAAGGCGGTCAACAACAACCTGCGCTCGCTGACCCTGGCCCAGCTGGCCACCGAAGGCTACAACGCCGATTTCTCCACGGTGCTCCCGCAGCACACCCCCGGCGTGAACGGCACGAAGCAGACCGAGACCTTCGGCACGGCCTACTACGGCTACTCGCTGAACCCGTTCGAGAACTACCTGATCACCACCAAGGCCAACATCCAGATCAATCCGGCCCTGCGCGTGGACGTCGAGCCCTACTACTGGTACGGCTACGGCACCGGGGGCAACGAGCAGACCACCGTGACTGAAGGCTTGGGTACCAACCGCTTGCACGGCGGCCTGGGTGACATCAACGGCGACGGCGACGCGCTGGACCAGGTCATGATCTACCGCGGCAGCGTGACCAAGACCAACCGCCCCGGCGTCACGGTCAAGGCCAGCTACACCCTGGACAACCAGCGCATCCTGGCTGGCGTGTGGTACGAGCGTGCACGCCACCGCCAGACCGCGCCGGGTACCACCTTCGACAACAACGGCGGCATCGGTGACCTCTGGCTGCGAAACGACGCGGCCCTGCTGCACTATGCCGACGGCTCGCTCTACCAGAACCGCGACGCGCTGACCATCTCCACGGGCAAGAGCGTCTTCCTGCAGGACGCCATCGACCTGATGAACAGCAAGCTTCAGGTCATTCCGGGCATCAGCTACCGCGCCATCCAGCGCGACTTCACCAACTTCGCCGCGTCCGGCAACAACGCGGCGTACACCACCACGCCGCTGAACGGCAGCGCCGCTGCGCCCTACCAGATCAACAAGACCTACTCGCAGGTGCTGCCGAGCCTTGGGGCCAGCTACCAGGTCTCGCCGGAGCTTCAGGGCTTTGCCAGTGTCTCGAAGAACTTCAAGGCGCCTGGCAACTTCGAGTACTTCAGCCTGGCCAATGGCGTGACCATCGCTAACGGCGTCGGTACCTCCACTTCGTTGGCCTCGCTGACCGTGGATGCCGAGACATCGGTCAACCTGGACATGGGCGTGCGGTACAAGACCGATCAGTTCAAGGCTTCGGCCACCGCCTTCTTGGTCAAGTTCAAGAACCGCATCGCATCCGCCTACGATCCTGCCACGAACGGTTCGCACGACTACAACGTCGGTGACTCCACCGTGAAGGGGCTGGAACTGGAACTGGGCACGGCGGTCTACAAGGGCTTCAGTGCCTACGCGTCGGTGACCTACACACGCAGCTCCATCGACAGCGACATGCCGGCCACGGCGACGACGTTCTACCCGACCTCGGGTGTGCAGTTCCCTGACACGCCCAAGGGCATGGCCGCACTGTCGCTGCAGTACGCGCAAGGCGCCTTCATGGCCAACATCGCCGGCAAGTACACCAGCCGCCGCAACATCACGCTGGTGGGCGATCAGTCGCTGGGGGGCTTCACAACCATCGACGTGAACGGGGCCTACCAGCTGCCGGACAGCGGCCCGTTCAAGAAGCCGGTGGTGCGCCTGAACGTCACCAACCTGACCAGCAAGGAATACCTGCTGGCCAACTCGGGCAGCGGTTCCAGCATCGCCATCAACGCGGCCGGGGCGCCGTCGGTCTATGGCGGTGCACCGCGCTTCACGAGCGTGACGCTCAGCAGCGACTTCTGATCGCCACCGCGGCCGAGCCCAGCCGGGCCCGGCCCGGCTGGGCCTGCGGGCATGACGGCACAATGCAGTCATGCCCGCATCCACGTCTGCGCCAGCCATCCGCATCCGCCGCGCCGTGCCGTCGGATGCGGCGGCGTATGCGCTGATCATGGGCGACCCCGAGGTCTTTCCTTCGTTGATGCAACTGCCCTGGGCCAGCGAAAGCGTCTGGCGTACGCGGCTGGACGAAACCACGCCGGCAGGGCAGGCCGACCTGCGCATCGTGGCCGAGATCGACGGGCAGGTGGCGGGCAGCGCAGGCCTGCATCCGGCCGTCCAGCTCCGGCGGCGCCACGTGGCGATGCTGGGCATCAGCGTGGCGTCCCCG
The DNA here is from genome assembly GCA_903822435.1 of uncultured beta proteobacterium. Classification (GTDB taxonomy): domain Bacteria; phylum Pseudomonadota; class Gammaproteobacteria; order Burkholderiales; family Burkholderiaceae_C; genus Rubrivivax. Next base: position 3,382 of record CAIJPE010000283.1, read on the forward strand.
TGGCAAGGCCAGGGCGTCGGCAGGGCCCTGATGCAGGCCCTGTGCGACTACGCCGACAACTGGGGGCAGGTCCTGCGGATCGAGCTCACGGTCTTCGCGGACAACCTGCGCGCCATCGCCCTGTACGAGCGTTTCGGCTTTCGCCATGAGGGGACGCACCGCGGCTATGCCTTGCGCCACGGGCAGTACGCCGACGTGCACACCATGGCCCGCCTGCATCCGCAGCCGCCCGTGGCGGCCTGGCCCGAGCCATGATGCGCAGAGCCTGGGCGGCACCCCTGGCAGCCGGCGCGCTGGCATGCCAGGCCTGGGCGGCCGGCGCGGCAGAGCCGGTGCGCGTGGATGTTCCCAGCCTGGACCGCGAGGCCGGCAGCGACGTGGTGATGCCGGGCTACTGGTTCCCCGTGTCGGGCGCCGGCGCCGCCGGTGTTCCGGCGCTGGTGATGTTCCACGGCTGCGGCGGCCTTTTCGATGGCCGGGGGCGCCTGGCCTCGCGCTACACCGAGCTCGCCGCACGCCTGAACGCCCTGGGCATCCAGGCGCTGGCCACCGATTCCTTCACGCCGCGGGGTGAGAAGCAGCTGTGCACCCAGCGCAACGGCAGCCGCCGCATCACGCAGACCGAGCGCCGCCGCGACGCACTGGGCGCCTTGCGCTGGCTGGCCGCGCAGCCCGGCGTGGACGCCACGCGGCTGGGCGTGCTGGGCTGGTCCAACGGGGGCAGCACCGTGCTGGCCGCCACCAACCAGCGCCATCCCGACGTGGCCGGCGCTTCCGTCAAGCCCACCCTGGCCGTGGCTTTCTACCCCGGGTGCGAGGCCGAACTCCAACGCGGCTACACCCCCACCGCCCCGCTCCTGATGCTGCTCGGCGAGGCCGACGACTGGACGCCCGCCGCCCCGTGCAAGGCGCTGGCGACGCAGCCTGCCGGCGGTATTCAATGGGAGGCCTATGCCGGCGCGTACCATGGGTTCGATGGCATGGCCCCTGTGCGCCTGCGGGCCGACGTACCCAACGGCGCCCATCCCGGCCAGGGCGTGCATGTGGGTGCCGACCCTGCCGCCCGCGAGGCCAGCGCCTTGCGCCTGGCGCAATTCCTGCACGACACCTGGAAGCTCCCCTGATGGCCGTGAACCTGCCCCGCCGCAACAACGAAGCCGAGTTGCAAGCCTTCGAATCCACCTGCTTGCGGCTGAACGGTTTCGACGACGCCATCGCATTCGAGTGGGTGGACGGTTACCTGGCTGGCCTGGCCGCCGGCCCGCGGCTGCCCGACACGGAAGAGTGGCTGCAGGCCATGTTCCAGGACACTTTCGACCGTGCCTTCGGCGACCCCGAGGACCGCGCCCAGGCGCTGCACAGCCTGCAGGTGCGGCTGAAGGTGCTGTGCGACCAGCTCGACCCGGCGGCGCTCTTCGACGATCCCGAATCCCTGCGCCTGGAACCGCTGTTTGCCGAATGGACCGAGGAGGACCGCCAGCGCGCCATCGACGAAGACGGCCTGAGTGCCGAAGACGCCGCGCTGCTGCAGACCGGCAGTCTGTGGGCCGAGGGATTCATCGATGCCTTTGGAGCCTTCGAGTCGCTGTGGCCCGATCCGCCCGACGAGGACACCGCCTCGGCCTTCGGCCAGTGCCTGGACCACGTGGCCGCGCTGATGATCCCGCCCGGTTCGCAGGCGTGGAAGACCCACGTTTCCGAGTACTACCCCAAGGGCGAGCCCACCCGCGACGAACTGCTGGCCGAGGCCTGCTGGTCAGCCCAGGACCTGCGCATGTACGGCGTGGACTTCGCCCCCAAGACGGCCCAGCGGCGCGTGGAGGCCCCGCCCGGCCGCAACGACCCCTGCCCCTGCGGCAGCGGCAAGAAATTCAAGAAGTGCCACGGGGCCTGAGCGGCCGCGGCCGGTCGCTGAGATCGTTCATGCGTAGCTCAGGCTCTTGGCCTTGCCCCAGAACACCCGGTAAGAGAAGATGGTGTAGCCCACGATGGCCGGCACCGTGACGGCGCAGCCCACGGCGATCACGGCCAGCGATTCGGTGGCACTGGCCGCCTGCCAGATGGTGAGCTGGTCCATCACCACGTAGGGGAACAGGCTGTAGGCCAGGCCGATGGCGCCCAGCAGGAAGACGCCCACCACCAGGGCGAAGGGCAGCCAGCACAGCTTGCCGGCCACCGAACGCGAGTTGAGCACCACGCGTGCCGCACCCAGGGCCAGCAGCGTCATGATGGGGATGGGCAGCAGGGCGATGAATTCGGGCATGCTGAACCACTTCTCGCGCACCGTGTGGCTGACCACGGGCGTGGCCAGCGAGATCAAGCCCAGGCCCAGCACGACCGGCGGCCAGGCCATCTTCGCCCAGCGCACGGCGTGTGCCTGCAGAGCGCCGTCGGTCTTCATGATCAGCCAGCCGGCACCCAGCAGCACATACGCGGCCGGCAGCAGCAGCGCGATGGCTCCGGCGAAGACCTCGTACCCCCAGCCCTCGGCAAAGCCGGTGATGTAGCGCCCCAGCATCCAGCCCTGCGAGATCGCCGCGATGCCCGAGCCTGCGAAGAAAGCGAAGTTCCAGCGCGGCTTGTGCGTGTCCTGCGCCTTCACGCGGAAGTCGAAGGCCACACCCCGCAGGATCAGCCCCACCAGCATCAGGGCCACCGGCAGGTACAAAGCGCCCAGGATGATCCCGTGCGCCGTCGGGAAGGCGATCAGCAGGATGCCCACGCCCAGCACCAGCCAGGTTTCGTTGGCGTCCCAGAACGGCCCGATGCTGGCGATCATCGTGTCCTTCTGGGCGTCGTCGGCACGGTGCAGCAAGAGGCCCACGCCCAGGTCGTAGCCGTCCAGGATCACGTAGGCCAGCATCGACAGGCCCATCAGGCCCAGGAAGATCACGGGCAGGGCGGCCGACCAACTCCAGCTCATGCCGCCACCGCCTGGGTTCCCGCGGGCATCGGGGCCGCCATGTCCACCGGCTTCTCGGCCATGTACTTGACCACGCCGACGTAGGCCACCACCAGCGCCAGGTACACGGTGACGTACAGCGCCAGGGTCAGCGCGATCATCGGGGCCGGTACGCGAGAGGCCACTTCGTCCACCCGCACCAGGCCAAACACGATGAACGGTTGACGGCCGATCTCGGTGACGTACCAGCCGGCCACCGTGGCCACCCAGCCCGAGAAGGTCATGCCGGCCAGGCCCCACAGCAGTGGGCGGGGCAGGGCGCCCGCGGCCCAGCCACTGCGGCGCAGCCACCACAGGCCGGCCCAGCTGAAGGCCAGCATCAGCATGCCGGTGCCCACCATCACCCGGAAGCCATAGAAGAGCGGCTTGACCGGCGGGTGGGCGTTCGGAAAGTCGTTCAGGCCGCGGATGGTGGCGTCGGTGTCGTGCTCGAGGATGAGCGAGGCCATCTTGGGCACGCCGATCGCGTAGTGGTTGCTGCGCGTCGATTCATCGGGCACGGCAAACAGCAGCAGGGGGGCGCCGGCTTCGGTCTCCCACACGGCTTCCATGGCCGCGATCTTCTGCGGCTGGTACTTCAGGGTGTTCAAGCCGTGCATGTCGCCTGCCATGATCTGCAGCGGGATCAGCACGGCGGCCACGGTCAGCCCGGTGCGCAGCACCTTGGGGGTGGAGGCGTTGGCCTTGCCTTTCAGGAGCTGCCAGGCGCTCACGCCGGCCAGGATGAACGACGCCGTCAGGCCCGAAGCCAGGAGCACGTGGACCAGCCGGTAGGGCAGCGAGGGGTTGAAGACCACCTCAAGCCACGAGCGCACGAAGAAATGGCCGTCGCGGATCTCGTAGCCCGCGGGCGTGTGCAGCCAGGAGTTCAGCGCCAGGATCCAGAAGGCGCTGACGGTGGTGCCGAACGCGACCAGGAACGTGGCCACGAGGTGCACACGCTCGCTGACCTTGCCGTGCCCGAAGAGCATGACGCCCAGGAAGGTGGCTTCCAGGAAAAAGGCGGTGAGAACCTCGTAGCCCAGCAAGGGGCCGGCGATGTTGCCCACGCGCTCCATGAAGCCCGGCCAGTTGGTGCCGAACTGGAAGCTCATGGTGATGCCGCTGACCACGCCCAGGGCGAAGGTTAGTGCGAACACCTTGGTCCAGAAGCGGTAGGCCATGAGCCACGCGGTGTCGTGGGTCTTGAGCCAGCGCAGGCGGAAGAACAGCAAGGTCCACCCCATCGCGATGCTGATGGTGGGGAACAGGATGTGGAATGTGATGTTGGCCGCAAACTGCATGCGGGCCAGGATCAGTGCGTCCATCAGATCGTCTCCTTCGCGGGCCTCGCCCGCTGCAGACCGGCAAATTCCATCAGCCGCTGCACCTTGGAACCCATCTTCATCAACTGCGACAGCGTCTGCTGGTCAAGGCGTTGCATGTCGTCGAACCAACTCGTCATCAATTCGATCAGGTCGTGCATCTCGCGCATGCGGGCCTGGGCGATGCGATCGGTCTCGGTGGTGGGTGTCTCGAGCAGCGCGTTGCGCAACATCGACAGCGTGGGTTCGATCTCGCGGCGGCGCCGCTCTTCGGCCAGGGTGCGGAAGATCTCCCAGGCGTCACCCGGGGCCTCGAAGTATTCGCGCCGGTCGCCGGGCACATGGCGCAGTCGCACCAGCCGCCAGGCCTGCAACTCCTTCAAGCCCATGCTGACGTTGGAGCGGCTGAATTCAAGCTCCTCGACCAGGGTGTCGGCGTGCAGGGGTTCGGGCGACACGAAGATCAGGGCATAGATCTGCCCGACGGTGCGGTTGATGCCCCATCGGCTGCCCATTTCGCCGAAGTGGCCGACGAAGCTGCGAACCAGGGGTGACAGGGTGGACATGGGGCGCGTGGGCTCCGGCGTCGTTAAGGCTTGGAATTCTATCGAAGCCTTCAGAAATAACTGAAAGTTCAAGAATGACTGTGTCGTGAACGTGTGCATGCTCGCCGGTCCGGCGATCGGCCTTTGCGCAGCGCGGGAAGGCGCGTGCCGGCCCCGTCTTGCCGCTGTTAGAGTTTCCGCCATGCCCTCACCCAACGAACCGATGCCCGCCGGCGACCCGCGCGGCCTGGCGGGCCGCCACATCGTGCTGGGCCTGTCCGGCGGCGTGGCTTGCTTCAAGGCTGCCGAGCTTGCCCGTGAAATGGGCCGTGCCGGCGCCACCGTGCAGGTGGTGATGACCGAAGCGGCCACGCAGTTCATCACGCCCGTCACGATGCAGGCGTTGACGGGACGTCCGGTCTACACCAGCCAGTGGGATCCGCGGCAGCCCAACAACATGCCGCATATCGATCTGTCGCGCGGGGCCGATGCGCTCGTGGTGGCGCCGGCCAGCGCCGACTTCATCGCGCAGCTGGCCCAGGGCCGTGCCGACGAACTGCTGGCCCTGCTGTGCCTGGCGCGCCCGCAGACGGCCGGTCGGCTGTGTCCGCTGCTGGTGGCGCCGGCCATGAACCGCGAGATGTGGGCCCACCCGGCCACGCAGCGCAACGTGGCTCAGATCGTGGCCGACGGGGCGCGCGTGCTGGGGCCCGCGGCGGGCGACCAGGCCTGCGGTGACATCGGCGACGGCCGCATGCTGGAGGCCGCCGAGATCTGCCTGGACCTGATCGCCTTCTTCCAGCCCAAGGTGCTGGCGGGCCGCTCGATGCTGGTGACGGCCGGGCCCACCTTCGAGGCCATCGACCCGGTGCGGGGCATCACCAACCATTCCAGCGGCAAGATGGGCTTTGCGGTGGCCCGCGCGGCGGCTGAAGCCGGCGCGCGGGTGACGCTGGTGGCGGGCCCCGTGCACCTGCCCACGCCGCGAGGCGTTCATCGCATCGACGTGCAGAGTGCCGAGCAGATGCTGGCGGCTGTGCTCCCGCAGGCGCCTGGGCACGATGTCTTCGTGGCCACGGCGGCCGTGGCCGACTGGCGCCCGGTGCGCTCGGCCGGGCAGAAGATCAAGAAAGACGGCAGCGGGCAGGTGCCCACGCTCGAGTTGACCGAAAACCCCGACATCCTGGCCACCGTGGCACGCCTGCCGACTGGCCAGCGCCCCTGGTGCGTGGGCTTTGCGGCCGAGAGCGAGGACGTGGTGAAACACGCCCGGGCCAAGCTGGAGAAGAAGGGCGTGCCGCTGATCGTGGGCAACCTCGGCCCGGCCACTTTCGGCCGCGACGACAACACGCTCGTGCTGGTGGATGCCGCCGGCGAGCGCACGCTGCCCACCGGCGACAAGCTGGTGCTGGCGCGCGAGCTGGTGGCCGAGATCGCGCGCCGCCTGCCCGGGAGCGCGAATTGAACGTGGTCGACGTGAAGGTGCTCGACCCGCGCATGGCCGAGCATCTGCCGGCTTACGCCACGCCCGGCAGCGCCGGCATGGACTTGCGGGCCTGCCTGGACGCACCGCTGTATCTGGAGCCGGGGCAGGCTGCGCTCATCCCCACGGGGCTTTCGGTGCACATCGCCGACCCGGGATTGGCCGGCATGCTGCTGCCGCGTTCCGGCCTGGGCCACAAGCACGGCATCGTGCTGGGCAACCTGGTCGGGCTGATCGACAGCGATTACCAGGGCCCGCTGATGGTCAGCGTGTGGAATCGTGGCGGCGCGGCCTACACCGTGCAGCCGCTGGAGCGCATCGCCCAGATGGTGATCGTGCCCGTGGTGCAGGCAATCTTCCGCCGCGTGGATGCCTTCGAGCACTCGGCGCGCGGCGCCGGCGGCTTCGGATCCACCGGCCAGGCCTGAAGCGGGGGTTCCGAGGCCATGTCCGACGACGACAGCCAGATCGTGATCCCGCCGGCGTTCATCGCGCTGTTCGTGGCGCCCGGCCGCATCAAGCCGACCGAGTCGCGGGCCTTCATCGCCGAGCGCCACGAGTTCTGCGAGGACCTGGCCAGCACCTTGACCGAGACGGCCCAGCAACAGCTGTGGAGCCTGGGCGTGACCGAAGCCGATGTGCTGGAGCGAATCCACCGGGGCCTCAGCCAGACCGTGGGCGGCCAGGCCGCGGTGAGCGCGGCCGAGGCGCGCTGGGTGACCGGCCGGCTGGCCGAACTGCTGGGTTGGGAATCCGCGCTGCCGCAGGACCCTGCGCCGCCAGGCTGATCAGTGCAGCGTGGTGGAGCCGCCCTGGCCCGGCCGGCTGCCCAGCACCGTGACCGGCGTACCGCCCACGCTGTGCGACTCGATCTCTTCGGCCGTGGCTTCGCGTACGGCGTGGATCTGCATGTCCACGCGCAGCGACAGGCCGGCCAGCGGGTGGTTGCCGTCCAGCACCACGTGAGAGGGGTAGATCTCGGTGACGATGTAGACCGTATCCGCGGGCATGTCGGGCGTGGCGTGGCCGGCCGGCAGGCCTTCGAAGGCCATGCCCGTTTCCAACTGCTCGGGGAACAGCTTGCGATCTTCGAAGCACACCAGCTCGGCCCGGTAGTCGCCCAAGGCCTGCTCGGGTTCCAGGTGCAACTGCACCGAGTCGCCCGCGCCGAAGCCGGCCAGGCCCTCCTCCAGAGTGGGCAGCAAGTCGCCGCCGCCGTAATAGAACTCCATCGGCTCGGCGGATTCGTCGATGGGTCGGTTCTGGCCATCACTGAGTTTCCAGCTCAGGCTGACCACGCATGGGGCAACGATCTGCATGGGCGGGATGATGTCACAGGCCCCGGGCAGCTTGCGGGCGGCGCGGCTTGGGCCAGAATGGCGCGATGGACGTGCATGCATCGCTTGGCCTGCTGGGTGGGCTGTCGCCCGCGGTTTTCATGAAGCGGCACTGGCAGAAGAAGCCGCTGCTGGTGCGGCAGGCCATGCCGGGCGGCGGTGCCCCGCTGGCGCGGAGTGAGCTCTTTGCCCTGGCCGCGCGGGACGACGTGGAGTCGCGCCTGGTGCAACAGACGGCCACGGGCTGGCGCGTGCGGCAGGGGCCCTTCGCCCGCCGCGCCTTGCCGCCGCTGGGCCGGCCCGGGTGGACGCTGCTCGTGCAGGGGCTCGATCTTCATGTTCCCGCCGCACACGCCTTGCTGCAGGGATTCCGCTTCGTGCCGGAAGCGCGCCTGGACGACCTGATGGTGTCCTGGGCCAGCCCCGGCGGGGGCGTGGGGCCGCATGTCGACTCCTACGACGTCTTCCTGCTGCAGGTGCAGGGGCGGCGTCGCTGGCGCATCGGACCGGTTGCCCGCGGCCGAGAGCCCGAACTGGTGGAAGGGGCGCCGCTCAAGCTGCTGCGCCACTTCGAGCCGACGCAGGAGTGGCTGCTGCACCCGGGTGACATGCTGTACCTGCCACCGCAATGGGGCCACGACGGCCTGGCCGAAGGCGATGACTGCATGACCTGCTCGGTCGGGTTTCGCGCGCCGGCTGCGTCCGAGCTGGCCCGCGAACTGCTGTTGCGCCTGGCCGATGAATCCGAAACGGGGGGCAACCTGTACCGCGATCCGCAGCAGCCGGCCACCGCCAACCCGGGCGCGGTTCCCGCCGGCTTGCGCGAATTCGCGCTGTCGGCGCTGGAGCGGCAACTGGCCGACCCGCTGACCCTGGACCGCGTGCTGGGCGAATGGCTGACCGAGCCCAAGCCGCGGGTGTGGTTCGAGGCCGGCCAGGGCCGCGGGCCCGGCGCGGTGCGGCTCGACCCGCGCACCCGCATGATGTACGACGACAGCCACGTGTTCATCAACGGCGAAGCCTTCCGGGCGGCGGGCCGCGACGCCCGGGCCATGCGGCAACTGGCCGATGCCCGGCTGCTTGCGGCGCCTGAGTGCGCCCGGCTGAGTGCCGGTGCGGCCGCCCTGCTGGACGAGTGGTTCGAGGCGGGGTGGGTGCGCGAGGCCACGGCATGAGCACCGAGCCGAACCCCACGGGGGGCACGCCGCCCGTGCCGCCAGCGGTCGACAGCCGCGCCGGCTTCCATCGTGCCATCGTGTGGGGCTTCAAGACTGCCATCGATGCCGGCGCCCGGCAGGTGCTGTGTGTCGACCGCGACTTTGCCGAGTGGCCGCTCGACGACGCTGAATTGCTGCAGGCCCTCACCACCTGGCTCCGCTTGCCCCAGCGCCGGCTGCTGATGCTGGCCGGCAGCTTCGATACCGTGCCGCGGCGTTCACCCCGATTCAACGCCTGGCGCCGCCACTGGACTCACGCCATCGAAGGCTGGCAGCCCCCCGACGAGATGAACGTCGAGCTGCCCACGCTGCTGGTGGCCGACCGCATCCTGACGGTGCGCCTGATCGACCACGCGAACTGGCGTGGACGTGCCAGCCTGGACCAGCGCGATGCACGCGTGCAATCGCAGGAGATTGACGCGGTTTTGCAACGCTGCGAGCGTGCATTCTCCGTCAATGCGCTGGGTCTCTAGGGAATGCCCTAGCTCGGGCTATAATTGAGGGCTTGATTCGGATCGCGCCTTATTCACAAGGTTCAGTTCGAATCTCGTTGGTCTTCCTGAACTGGGTCTCTAAGCGTTGGCAAAGAGTGCCCTTGCGAAGCTCCTTTTCTCCCGACCCATAACTCCTGAGGACACACATGAACAAGTCGATCGTTCTGGCTTCCCTGGTTGCCGCCCTTTCCCTGGCCGCTTGCGGCAAGAAGGAAGAAGCACCTGCCCCCGCCCCCGCTCCCGCTGCTGCCCCGGCTCCCGCCCCGGCCCCGATGGCTGATGCCGCCAGCGCTGCTGACGGTGCTGCCTCGGCCGCCGTTGGCGCCGCCGACGTTGCTGCTTCCGCTGCCACCGGCGCGGTCGACGCTGCCAAGGACGCTGCCGCTGCTGCCAAGGACGCCGTTGGCGCCGCCAAGGACGCCGCTGGCAAGGCTGCCGACGCCGTCAAGAAGTAATTCTTGCGCGTGTGCCCGAATGCGCCTCTGGCGCAGGCGGGCTGATCACGAATGCCGCCCTCGGGCGGCTTTTTTCTGTCCGGTCGGTGCTGGTGCGCGGATCAGGCCGCGGCTTCGAGCCCGCTGGCGAAGTGCGCTTGCATCAGCCGCGACGCGGCCGGCGCGTCGCGTGCTTCGATGGCCTTCATCAGTGCGCGGTGCTCGGCCAGCGACTGCGACAGGCGCCCGCGCTTGAGCAGCGAGTGATGGCGGTTGAGCTTCATCACCTTGCGCAGATCCGTCACGGCCTGTGCGGCCCAACGGTTGCCGGCCAATTCGAGCAGGGCCATGTGGAACTGCTCGTTGGTGGCAAAGAACTCCTCGCGCCGCCGCACCTGCGATTCCAGCCGGGCATGCAGCCGGGCCAGCCTGGCGCGGCCTTCGTCGCTGGCGTTGGCGGCCACGCTGGCCGCGGCATCGCTTTCGAGCAGGGCCAGCAGGTGATAGACCTGCGTCACGTCCTCGCGCGACATCTCGGTCACGTAGGCCCCGCGGCGCACCTTCATCGTGACAAGGCCTTCGACGGCCAGCACCTTCAGCGCTTCGCGCAAGGGTGTCCTGCTGATCCCGAACTCGGTGCACAGCCGCATCTCGTCGATCCAGTGGCCGGGTTCCAGCTGCCGGGCGTAGATCTGCTGGCGCAGGCGCTCGGCCACGTCCTGGTACAGGGCGCGGCGCACCAGCGGGGCTTGCGGATCGGGGGCGATGAGGGCTGCCAAGACGGTCGCGCCGTGCCCGCCAGGGGCTGCGCTTGTAAGCCAGTTTGAATTCATAATTATGCATAATGCCGGCCTGGCCACAAGCGACATTCCGAGGAAGCCCCATGATCCAGGACAGCGGCACCGCCGAATTCCCCACCGTGAGCCTGGAGCAATGGGCCCGCGCCGCCGCCAAGTCGGCACCCGGCGGCGACCTGCACGCCCTGCAGTGGCACACACCCGAAGGCATCGTGGTCAAGCCGCTGTACACGGCGGCCGACACCGCGGGCCTGCCCTATGCCGACACGCTGCCCGGTTTTGCGCCCTTCGTTCGCGGCCCGCAGGCAACGATGTATGCGGTGCGGCCCTGGACCATCCGGCAGTACGCCGGCTTCTCCACGGCCGAAGACAGCAACGCCTTCTATCGCCAGGCGCTGGCCGCGGGCGGGCAGGGCGTGAGCGTGGCCTTCGACCTGGCCACGCACCGCGGCTACGACAGCGACCACCCGCGCGTGACGGGCGACGTGGGCAAGGCCGGCGTGGCCATCGACAGCGTGGAGGACATGAAGATCCTCTTCGACGGCATCCCGCTGGACACCGTCAGCGTGAGCATGACCATGAACGGCGCGGTGCTGCCCGTGCTCGCCGGCTACGTGGTGGCGGCCGAAGAGCAGGGGGTGGCGCAGGACCAGTTGAGCGGGACCATCCAGAACGACATCCTCAAGGAGTTCATGGTCCGCAACACCTACATCTACCCACCTGAACCCTCGATGCGCATCGTGGCCGACATCATCGAGTACACGGCGCAGAGGATGCCGAAGTTCAACTCCATCAGCATCTCGGGCTATCACATGCAGGAGGCGGGCGCCAACCAGGCGCTGGAGCTGGCCTTCACGCTGGCCGACGGGCAGGAGTACGTCAAGACCGCCATGGCCCGTGGGCTGGATGTCGACGGCTTTGCCGGCCGGCTGAGCTTCTTCTGGGCCATCGGGATGAACTTCTACCTGGAGATCGCCAAGATGCGCGCGGCCCGCCTGCTGTGGGCCCGCATCATGACGCGCTTCGGCGCCAAGGCGCCCAAGAGCCTGATGCTGCGCACCCACTGCCAGACCTCGGGTTGGAGCCTGGCCGAGCAGGACCCGTACAACAACATCGTGCGCACCACCGTCGAGGCCATGGCCGCGGTCTTCGGCGGCACGCAGAGCCTGCACACCAACAGCTTCGACGAGGCCATCGCGCTGCCCACCGAGACCAGCTCGCGGATCGCCCGCAACACGCAGCTGATCCTGCAGGAAGAGGCCCACATCACGCACGTGGTGGACCCCTGGGCCGGCAGCTACATGATGGAGACGCTCACGCAGGAGATGGCCGACAAGGCCTGGGCCATCATCGAAGAGGTGGAGGCCCTGGGCGGCATGACCCAGGCCGTGGGGTCGGGTTGGGCCAAGCTGAAGATCGAGGCGAGTGCTGCAGAGAAGCAGGCCCGCATCGATGCCGGCAAGGACGTCATCGTGGGCGTCAACAAATACAAGCTCGACCGGCAAGACGCCATCGAGGTGCGCGAGGTCGACAACGTCAAGGTGCGCGAGGGCCAGATCGCCCGCCTGCAGGCCGTGCGCGCTGCGCGCGACGGCGCCAAGGTGCAGGCAGCCCTGCAGGCCCTGACCGAAGCCGCCCGCAGCGGGCAAGGCAACCTGCTCGACCTGAGCATCCGGGCCATGCGCCTGCGGGCCACGGTCGGCGAGGTGAGCGACGCGCTGGAGGCCGTGTACGGCCGCCACCGCGCCGACATCCAGAAGGTGACCGGCGTGTACGCCGCGGCCTACGACAGCGCCGAAGGCTGGGACCGCCTGAAGGCCGAGATCGCCGAGTTCGGCGCGTCGCAGGGTCGCCGGCCGCGCGTGATGATCGCCAAGCTCGGCCAGGACGGACACGACCGTGGCGCCAAGGTGGTGGCCACGGCCTTTGCCGACCTGGGTTTCGACGTGGACATGGGGCCGTTGTTCCAGACCCCCGAAGAATGCGCCCGCCAGGCCATCGAGAACGACGTGCACGCCGTGGGCGTCAGCACCTTGGCAGCCGGCCACAAGACGCTGGTGCCCGCCATCATCGCCTCGCTCAAGGCACAGGGCGCCGACGACATCATCGTCTTCGTGGGCGGTGTGATCCCGCAGCAGGACTACGGCTTCCTCTACGAGTCGGGCGTGAAAGGCATCTACGGCCCCGGTACGCCCATTCCGGTCAGCGCCAAGGACGTGCTGGAACACATCAAGGCCGGCTTGCGCTGAGTCTGCCAGCCATGGCCGCCGCCGAGCCCGATCCCGACGCCGCCATGTGCGCACGGCTGCTCGGCCCCGCCGGGCCGCCGCAGCGCCGCGCGCTGGCCAAGGCCATCACGCTGATCGAATCCACGCGGCAGGATCACCGCCTTCGTGCGGACGCACTGCTGGATGCCGTGCTGCCGCGCAGCGGGGGCTCGTTCCGCCTGGGTCTGAGCGGCGTGCCCGGCGTGGGCAAGAGCACCTTCATCGAAGCGTTGGGCCTGTTCCTGGTGGGCCAGGGCCACCGCGTGGCCGTGCTGGCGGTGGACCCCTCGTCCAGCCTGGGCGGCGGCTCGATCCTGGGCGACAAGACGCGCATGGAGCAGTTGTCGGTGCACGAACAGGCCTTCATCCGCCCGAGCCCCGCCGGTGGCACGCTCGGTGGCGTGGCCGAGAAGACGCGCGAATCCATCCTGCTGTGCGAAGCGGCGGGGTACGACACCGTCATCGTCGAGACCGTGGGCGTGGGCCAGAGCGAGGCCGCCGTGGCCGGCATGACCGACATGTTCGTGCTGCTGCAACTGCCCAATGCCGGCGACGACCTGCAGGCCATCAAGAAGGGCGTGATGGAGCTGGCCGACCTGGTGGTGATCAACAAGGCGGACCTCGACGAGGCGGCCGCCACCCGGGCCCGGGCGCAGATCACCAGCGCCCTGCGCTGGCTGGGCCCGCACAGCCACGCTGCCACGCAGGTGCTGCAGCTCAGTGCGCTGAAGGGCACCGGCATGCCCGGGTTCTGGCGCGCGGTGACCGACTTCCGCGAGCGGCAGTCGGACGGCGGCCAGCTGGCCGCGCGCCGCCAAGCCCAGGACCAGGCCTGGATGTGGGAACGCATCGAGGCCGGGCTTCGCCAGCGTTTCCAGCAGCACCCGGCCGTGCGCGCAGCCCTGCCGGCACTCACGCGCGACCTGCGCGCAGGCCACGTGGCCGCGTCCGTGGCGGCCCGCCGCCTGCTCGACCTGGCCTTCCAGGCCGCGGCCGCGCCCTGATCGACATCCCTCTTGCCAGAGCCCAACCGAGGACCCCGACCCATGCACGACATCATTCGACAGCTCGACGAAAAGCGCGCCGCGGCCCGCCTTGGCGGGGGTGCCAAGCGCATCTCGGCACAGCACGCCAAGGGCAAGCTGACAGCGCGCGAGCGGCTGGAGCTGCTGCTGGACGAAGGCAGCTTCGAGGAGTGGGACATGTTCGTCGAGCACCGATGCGCCGACTTCGGCATGCAGGACAACAAGGTGCCCGGCGACGGCGTGGTCACCGGCTACGGCATGATCAACGGGCGCCTGGTCTTCGTCTTCAGCCAGGACTTCACGGTCTTCGGCGGCGCCCTGAGCGAAGCGCACGCCGAGAAGATCTGCAAGGTCATGGACCAGGCCATGAAGGTGGGCGCACCGGTCATCGGACTGAACGACAGCGGCGGCGCACGGATCCAGGAAGGCGTGGCCTCTCTGGGCGGCTATGCCGACGTGTTCCAGCGCAACGTGATGGCCAGCGGGGTCATCCCGCAGATCAGCCTGATCATGGGCCCGTGCGCCGGGGGCGCCGTGTATTCGCCGGCCATGACCGACTTCATCTTCATGGTCAAGGACAGCTCCTACATGTTCGTCACCGGTCCCGAGGTGGTGAAGACCGTGACGCACGAGGAGGTGACGGCCGAGGAACTGGGCGGAGCCACCACGCACTCCAGCCGAAGCGGCGTGGCCGACCTGGCCTTCGAGGACGATGTCGAAGCGTTGCTGATGCTGCGCCGCTTCTTCAACTACCTGCCGCTGAACAACCGCGACGGCGTGCCCGTGCGGCCCAGCGGCGATGCGCCCGAGCGCATCGACCTGTCGCTGGACACGCTGGTGCCCGACAACCCCAACAAGCCCTACGACATCAAGGAGCTGATCCTGAAGGTGGTGGACGATGGCGACTTCTTCGAGCTGCAGCCCGAGAACGCGAAGAACATCGTGGTGGGCATGGCGCGCATGGCCGGGCGCACGGTGGGCATCGTGGCCAACAATCCGCAGGTGCTGGCCGGTTGCCTGGACATCAAGAGCAGCATCAAGGCCGCGCGCTTCGTGCGCTTCTGCGACGCCTTCAACATTCCCGTGGTCACCTTCGTGGACGTGCCGGGCTTCATGCCGGGCACGGCGCAGGAGTACGGCGGCATCATCAAGCACGGGGCCAAGCTGCTGTATGCCTACGCCGAGTGCACCGTGCCCAAGGTGACCGTGATCACCCGCAAGGCCTACGGCGGGGCCTACGACGTGATGAGTTCCAAGCACCTGCGTGGCGACGTGAACTTTGCCTGGCCCAACGCCGAGATCGCGGTGATGGGGGCCAAGGGCGCGGTGGAGATCATCTTCCGCGAGGACAAGGGCGACCCGGCCAAACTGGCCGCGCGCGAGGCCGAATACAAGGCCCGCTTCGCCAATCCCTTCGTGGCGGGCGCCCGCGGCTTCATCGATGACGTGATCCAGCCGCACGAGACCCGCAAGCGCATCTGCCGGTCGCTGGCCATGCTGCAGGACAAGAAGCTCGAGAACCCGTGGCGCAAGCACGGCAACATTCCGTTATGAGACCCCCAGGCTCCCGTTGGTCGCCCACCCCGAGGGGGCTCTTGCAGCGGACCGGCGGAGCCGGATCCGCGCAAGGCCTTGATCCGCTGCGCTTCAATTTGCGAGACTGTTCATGTTCAACAAGATCCTGATCGCCAACCGCGGCGAGATCGCCTGCCGCGTCATCAAGACCGCGCGCAAGATGGGCATCGCCACGGTGGCGGTGTATTCAGAGGCCGATGCCGATGCGCAGCACGTGGCGCTGGCCGACGAGGCCGTTCTCATCGGCCCGGCACCCAGCCGCGAGAGCTACCTCAACGCCGACAAGATCATCGCCGCGTGCAAGTCCACGGGCGCGCAGGCGGTGCACCCGGGCTACGGCTTTCTCAGCGAGAACGAAGACTTCGCGCGCCGCGTCGAGGAAGAGGGCATCGTCTTCATCGGCCCCAAGCATGGCAGCATCGCGGCCATGGGCGACAAGATCGCGTCCAAGAAGCTGGCCACCGAGGCCGGCGTGAACACCATTCCGGGCTTCAACGAGGCCATCCTCACGCCCGAGCAGGCGGTGCAGGTCGCCCGCGACATCGGCTACCCCGTGATGATCAAGGCCAGCGCCGGCGGCGGCGGCAAGGGGCTGCGCGTGGCCCAAGACGACCGCGAGGCCTTCGAAGGCTTCACCTCCTGCCGCAACGAGGCGCGCAACAGCTTCGGCGACGACCGCGTCTTCATCGAGAAGTTCGTGGTGGAGCCGCGCCACATCGAGATCCAGGTGCTGGGCGATGCCCACGGCCATGTCATCTACCTCAACGAGCGCGAGTGCTCCATCCAGCGCCGCCACCAGAAGGTGATCGAGGAGGCGCCGTCGCCCTTCATCAGCGACGCCACGCGCAAGGCCATGGGCGAGCAGGCCGTTCAGCTGGCCCGGGCCGTCAACTACCAGAGCGCCGGCACGGTGGAGTTCGTGGTTGGCAAGGACCAGGGCTTCTATTTCCTGGAGATGAACACCCGGCTGCAGGTCGAGCACCCGGTGACCGAGTGCATCACGGGCCTGGACCTCGTGGAGCTGATGATCCGTGCGGCCGCCGGCGAGCCGCTGCCGCTGACCCAGGCCGATGTGAAGCGCAACGGCTGGGCGATGGAATGCCGCATCAACGCGGAAGACCCCTTCCGCAACTTCCTGCCCTCCACCGGCCGGCTGGTGCGCTATGTGCCGCCGCCCACCACGCTGGAGGCCGCTGGGCCGCCGTCCACCGGGGGCGGCGTTCGCGTGGATACCGGGGTGGCCGAGGGCGGCGAGATCCCGATGTACTACGACTCGATGATCGCCAAGCTCATCGTGCACGGCAGCGACCGGGCCGACGCCATCCGGCGCATGCGCGCAGCGCTCAACGGCTTCGTCATCCGCGGCGTGGGCAGCAACATCCCATTCCAGGCGGCTTTGCTGGCGCACCCGAAGTTCGTCTCCGGCGACTTCAACACCGGCTTCATCGCCGAACACTTCCCCCGCGGCTTCAGCGCCGGCCACGTGGTGCACGACGACCCGCTGTTCCTGGTGGCGCTGGCCGCCTTCGTGCGGCGCAAGGCCCGCGAGCGCGCGGCGGGTATCAGCGGGCAGCTGCGCGGGCACGGCGTGCAGACCTGGCCCGACCTGGTGGTGGTGGTGCTGCCGGCCGACCGCCAGGCAGCCGAGCCCGTGCACCACACCGTGCACGTGGCGTCCTTCGATACCGATACAGGCACCGCCCACATCCAGGTGGAGGGGCACCGCTACACCATCCAGAGCCACAGCCGGCTGGGCGAGATCCTGATGGTCGGCGTGTGCAACGGGCAGCCGTTCACCGCGCAGATCGAGCGCAACGCCGCGCGCAGCCCGATGGCCGTGCGGGTGGTGCACAACGGCGCGCAGATCGACAGTCTGGTGTTGTCGCCGAGGGCAGCCGAGTTGGTCAAGCTGATGCCGCGCAAGGCCCCGCCCGACCTGAGCAAGTTCCTGTTGTCGCCCATGCCCGGCCTGCTGGCCGACATCAGCGTGCAGCCCGGCCAGAAGGTGGTGGCCGGCGAGCGCCTGGCGGTCATCGAGGCGATGAAAATGGAGAACATCCTCACTGCCGTGCAGGACGGCACCGTCGGTGAAGTGCTGGCCCGCAAGGGCGAGAGCCTGGCCGTGGACCAGCCCATCCTGAGCTTCACCTGAACGCGCGCCATGACCGAGCCCCTTGCCAAGCCCTTCCGGATCCTGGGCATCCAGCAGATCGCCATCGGCGGCCCCGACAAGCAGCGACTGAAGTCGCTGTGGGTCGACATGCTGGGCCTGACCGTCAAGAGCACCTTCGTCAGCGAGCGTGAAAACGTCGACGAGGACATCTGCGCGCTGGGTGAAGGCCCGCATGCGGTGGAGGTCGACCTCATGCAGCCGCTGGACCCCGACAAGAAGCCCGCCGTGCACGCCACGCCGCTGAACCACGTGGGCCTGTGGGTGGACGACTTGCGCGCCGCGGTGACCTGGATGACGGCACAGGGCGTGCGCTTCGCACCGGGCGGCATCCGGCCCGGCGCAGCCGGCCACGACATCTGCTTCATCCATCCCAAGGCGAATGACGACTTTCCGCTCAGCGGAGAGGGCGTGCTGATCGAGCTCGTGCAGGCGCCGCCCGAGGTGGTGGCGGTGCTGGGGGCGCAGCCCTCGCGCTGAACGGCCCCATGGCCAGCCCGATCAACCTCAGCCGCTTCGACCTGGTGTCGCTGCGGCTGTTCGTGATGGCCGTGCACGGCGGCAGCCTGACCGCCGGGGCCGAGCGCTTCGGCATCAGCCTGGCGGCGGCCAGCAAGCGCATGGCCGAACTGGAAGCCCACGTGGGCAGCCGCCTGCTGGCGCGCAGCAAGCGCGGCGTGGCACCCACCCCGGCCGGCCAGACCCTGCTGCGCCATGCCATCGAGCTGGTGGCCGGCGTGGAGCAGCTTGCGCTGGCCATGGACGACCTGCAGCGCGGCGCCGGAGGGCACCTGCGGCTGTGGGCCAACACCTCGGCCTTTGGCGGCTTCCTGCCGGCGCTGCTGGCGCAGTACTGCAGAAATCATCCCGCCGTGCGCCTGGACCTGGAAGACGCCATCAGCGAAGAGGGTGTGCGGGCGGTGCGCATCGGCGCGGCTGAACTGGCGGTGGTGGGCGACAACACGCCCACCGACGGCCTGCAGGCCGTGGAATGCGACTGCGACGAGCTGGTGCTGCTGGTGCCGGCCGGCCACCCCCTGGCTCTGCAGGGCAGCGCGCGCTCGTCGGTGCCCCTGGAGCAGGCGCTGGACTTCGACCTGGTGACGCTGGGGCGCGCTGCGGCGCTGACCCGCCAGGTGGCCACCGCCGCCGACACCGTGGGTCTGCCGCTGAAGATCCGCGTGCAGGTGCGCAGCTTCGACGCCATGTGCCGCATGGTGGCCGCCGGCCTGGGCGTGGCCATCACGCCGCGGGCGGGTACGCAGCCGCATGCCGCCGGCCTGGGGCTGAAATTGCGCCGGCTTTCGGGCATGCCCACGCAGCGCAGGCTGCTGCTGGTGATGCGTGACCGCAGCCACCTGTCGCCCGCCGCAGCGGCGTTGGTGAACCTGGCCGAGCAGCGCTGGACCCAGCTGCGCAAGCGGCCGGCACGGGCGCGCGCTCTTCGCCGACAATCGCAGGCTTACCCGCAGGTCCACCCGGGAACCCAGACATGACCGCCAGAACGCTTTACGACAAGTTGTGGGACGAGCACGTCGTCCACACCGAGGAAGACGGCACCGCCGTTTTGTACATCGACCGCCACCTGGTTCACGAGGTGACCAGCCCGCAGGCCTTCGAAGGCCTGCGACTGGCCGGCCGCAAGGTCTGGCGCGTGAGCTCCATCGTGGCCACCGCCGACCACAACACGCCCACCACGGGCTGGGCCGAGGGCTACGACGGCATCCGCGACCCCATCAGCAAGCTGCAGATCACCACCCTGGACGCGAACATCAAGGCCTGGGGCGCGGCGGCGTACTTCCCGTTCCTGGACAAGCGCCAGGGCATCGTCCACGTCATCGGACCCGAGAACGGCGCCACCCTGCCGGGCATGACGGTGGTCTGCGGCGATTCGCACACTTCCACCCACGGCGCCTTCGGGGCGCTGGCCCACGGCATCGGCACCAGCGAGGTCGAGCACGTGATGGCCACGCAGACGCTGCTGGCCAAGAAGGCCAGGAACCTGCTGATCAAGGTCGAAGGCCTGCTCGGCCGCGGCGTGACGGCCAAGGACATCGTGCTGGCCATCATCGGTCGCATCGGCACGGCCGGCGGCACGGGCAGCACGATCGAGTTCGCCGGCTCGGCCATTCGCGGCCTGAGCATGGAGGGCCGCATGACGGTGTGCAACATGGCCATCGAGGCGGGCGCCCGAGCGGGCCTGGTGGCCGTGGACGACAAGACCATCGCCTACCTGAAGGGCCGCCCCTTCGCACCGGGCACGGACCCGCTGACCGGCCGCTTCGTGGGCGGCCTCGAGTGGGAGCAGGCCGTGGCGCACTGGCGCACCCTGCATTCCGATCCCGATGCCTACTTCGATACCGTGGTCGAGCTCGACGCGGCGCAGATCCAGCCGCAGGTCACCTGGGGCACCAGCCCCGAGATGGTGATCGGCGTGGAAGGCCGCGTACCCGACCCCGACAAGGAAAAGGACAGCAACAAGCGCGGCGCGATCGAGCGCGCCCTGGCCTACATGGGTCTCACGCCCAACAAGGCCATCACCGACATCCGCATCGACAAGGTCTTCATCGGCTCGTGCACCAACAGCCGCATCGAGGACCTGCGCGACGCCGCGGCCGTGGTGCGCCGCTCGGGCACCCGGGTGGCACCGAACGTGAGGGTGGCCATGGTCGTTCCCGGGTCCGGTCCGGTGAAGGCGCAGGCTGAGGCCGAGGGGCTGGACGTGATCTTCAAGGCCGCCGGCTTCGAGTGGCGCGAACCCGGCTGCAGCATGTGCCTGGCCATGAACGCCGACCGTCTGGAGCCGGGAGAGCGCTGCGCCAGCACCAGCAACCGCAACTTCGAAGGCCGCCAGGGCGCCGGCGGCCGCACCCACCTCGTCAGCCCGGCCATGGCGGCCGCCGCGGCCCTGAACGGGCATTTCGTCGATGTCCGCCGCATCGCCTGAGCAGGACCCACCCCATGCAAGCCTTCACCGTTCACCAGGGTCTGGTCGCGCCGATGGACCGCGACAACGTCGACACCGACGCGATCATTCCCAAGCAGTTCCTCAAGTCCATCGCCCGCTCGGGCTTCGGGCCCAACCTGTTCGATGCCTGGCGTTACCTGGACCCAGGCGAGCCCGGCCAGGACTCGGCGCAGCGCCACCCGAACCCCGATTTCGTGCTCAACCAGCCGCGCTACCAGGGCGCCTCGGTGCTGCTGGCGCGCCAGAACTTCGGCTGCGGCTCCAGCCGCGAGCACGCACCCTGGGCGCTGGGGCAGTACGGCTTCCGGGCGCTGATCGCGCCCAGCTTTGCCGACATCTTCTTCAACAACTGCTTCAAGAACGGCATCCTGCCGATCGTGCTGCCCGAAGGCCAGGTGGCCCGTCTGTTCGACGAGGTTTTCGCCTTCCCCGGCTACGCGCTGACCATCGACCTGGCGCGCCAGGTGGTTGTCAAGGCCGACGGCACCGAACTGCCCTTCGAGGTGCAGGCCTTTCGCAAATACTGCCTGCTCAACGGCTTTGACGACATCGGCCTGACCCTGCGCCACGCCGACAAGATCAAGGCCTTCGAGGCCGAGCGCCTGACCCGCATGCCCTGGCTGGCCCACCAGCCGACGCTGTAGCCCTTCGACCTTTACAGGATCCCCATGAAGATTGCCATCCTGCCGGGCGACGGCATCGGTACCGAGATCGTGGCCGAGGCCGTGCGCGTGCTGAACGTGCTCGACCTGCCCTTCGAATCCGAGACCGCCCTGGTCGGCGGCGCCGCCTACGAGGCGCACGGCCACCCACTGCCCGAATCGACCCTGGCTCTGGCCAAGGCTGCCGATGCCATTCTCTTCGGCGCCGTGGGCGACTGGAAGTACGACTCGCTGGAGCGCGCCCTGCGCCCGGAGCAGGCCATCCTGGGGTTGCGCAAGCACCTGGGGCTGTTCGCCAACCTCCGTCCCGCGCTGTGCTACGAGCAGCTGACCCACGCCAGCAGCCTGAAGCCCGAACTGGTGGCCGGGCTGGACATCCTGATCATCCGCGAGCTGACCGGCGACATCTACTTCGGCCAGCCGCGCGGCCGCCGCACGGCCGTGGACGGGCACTTCCCGGGTGCGGAAGAAGCCTTCGACACCATGCGCTACAGCCGCCCGGAGATCGAACGCATCGCGCACGTGGCCTTCCAGGCTGCCCGCAAGCGCAGCAAGCGCGTTACCAGCGTGGACAAGGCCAACGTGCTGGAGACCTTCCAGTTCTGGAAAGACGTGGTCACCGAGGTGCACCAGCAGTATCCGGACGTGGCGCTGGACCACATGTACGTGGACAACGCCGCGATGCAGCTGGTCAAGGCGCCCAAGAAATTCGACGTGCTCGTGACCGGCAACATGTTCGGCGACATCCTCAGCGACGAAGCCGCCATGCTCACGGGCTCCATCGGGATGCTGCCTTCGGCGTCCCTGGACAAGAACAACAAGGGCCTGTACGAGCCCAGCCACGGCAGCGCACCCGACATCGCCGGCCAAGGTGTCGCAAACCCGCTGGCTACAATCCTGTCTGTCGCCATGATGCTGCGCTTTTCACTCGACCAAGCCGAATCCGCCGATCGCATCGAGCGGGCGGTGCAGGCCGTGCTTACAGCCGGGCTGCGGACGGCCGATATCTGGAGCGAAGGCACCGTGCGGGTGAGCACGCGTGAAATGGGCGATGCGGTGGTGGCGGCACTCACCGGCAACACCATTGTCAAATCCCTCACCACCCGGATCTAGCACCCGGTTCGTCTCGCCCACCCTTTCGGACCCCGGCGACGCGAACCGGGATTGATCAGGGGGTCCGGAACAGCGCAACACAGCGCAGAGGCAAGACTGACATGGCACTCGTGGGATTGGTAGGCTGGCGCGGCATGGTCGGATCCGTCTTGATGGATCGCATGCGGGCCGAAGGTGATTTCGCGCTCATCGAGCCGATTTTCTTCTCCACGTCGAACGCAGGGGGCAGTTTGCCCGCGGCGGTGGCGGCGCACGCGAAGAGCGAAACCCGTCTGCACGACGCCAACGACATCGAGTCGCTGCGCCGTTGCGACATCATCATCACCGCCCAGGGCGGCGAATACACCAAAGCGGTCTATCCGCAGCTGCGCGCAGCCGGCTGGAAGGGCTACTGGATCGACGCCGCCAAGACCCTGCGGATGAACGACGACGCGGTCATCGTGCTCGATCCGGTCAACCTGCCGGTCATCCAGGACGCGCTGACACGGGGCGTGAAGGATTTCATCGGCGGCAATTGCACGGTGAGTTGCATGTTGATGGGCGTGGGCGCCTTGTTCAAGGCCGACCTGGTCGAATGGATGGCATGCTCGAGTTATCAGGCGGCCAGCGGCGGCGGTGCCCAGCACATGCGCGAGTTGCTCACCCAATTCGGCACCGTGAACGCGTCGGTGCGGCATTTGCTGGACGACCCGGCCAGCGCCATTCTGGAAATCGACCGTCAGGTGGCGGCCACCCAGCGCGGGCTTTCCGCCCAGGAGACCCAGAATTTCATGGTGCCGCTGGCCGGTAGCCTGATTCCCTGGATCGACAGCGATCGCGGCGACGGCACCAGCCTGGAAGAGTGGAAGGGCGGCGCGGAAACCAACAAGATCCTGGGCCGCGGTGCGGGTTTCGGGCCTGCCGCCTTGCCGGCCACGCCGATCGATTCCACGTGCGTTCGTGTGGGCGCCATGCGTTGCCACAGCCAATCGTTGACGATCAAGCTCAAGCGGAACGTCCCATTGGCCGACATACACACCATGATTGCCAACGACAACCCCTGGGTACGCTGGGTACCCAATACCCGAGAGGCCACGGTCAGGCAACTGACGCCGGTGGCCGTCACGGGCACGATGGATATTGCCGTGGGCCGGGTGCGCAAACTGGCCATGGGCGAGAACTATCTCGGCGCTTTCACAATTGGTGACCAATTGTTGTGGGGTGCCGCAGAACCCTTGCGCCGGATGTTGCGGATCCTGCTGGAACATTGAATTTGCCAGTGCGTTGCCGTTGGGCAACAAGGCGGGTGAGGGTCGGCAACAAACCATTTCACCCGCCATCGTTGGCACAAGCCTTGAGCTTGTGCTCCTATATGCTTGATGCTGTTGCGATTTCTGCCATTTGAACATTCCGTTTGCAGTCCGGGAGTGTTGGGTGGCTTGCAGAGACGGCGGCCGGCTTGCAGCCATGTGTCGACCGATCGCCTTGGGGGAAAAACCTTGAAACATCGCTCGACGAAGACGGCGCGTTTTGCGCGCAACGGGGTGGCGCTGGCTGCCGCCATGCTGTGGGGCTCGCATGCCGCAGCCCTCGGCCTGGGCCGCCTGAGCGTGCAATCTGCGCTGGGCGAGACCCTGAAGGCCGAAATCGACGTGACGAGCATCTCGTCCGAAGAGGCCTCGACGATCAAGCTTCGCGTGGCCTCGCCCGAGGCGTACCGGGCCGCCGGGGTCGAGTACAACGCCGTGTTGCCCTCGTCGCAGGTGCAGGTTCTCAAGCGCCCCGACGGCCGCAGCGTGCTGCGCATCACCAGTGACCGCGCCGTGCTGGAGCCCTTCGTCGACGTGATCATCGAGGCCACGTGGGCCAGTGGCCGCCTGGTGCGCGAATACACGATGCTGTTCGATCCGCCGGCAGCGCGCGCCGCCCAGGCCCCTTCGGCATCACCCATCGTGTCGACGGCCCCCCCTGCTCCGTCCACCGCGCAAACCGCGCCTCTGATGCCCCCGGCCGCCGAGGCACCCGCACCGATGGCTGCCGCTCCGGCCCCGTCGCGTCCGGCGCCTGCGCCGCGGCCGAGCCCCGCCCCGACAGCACCCGTGGCCGCCGCGCCCGCCGGGCCGGCACCCTCGGCCGGCAACGTGGACGAGTACCGCGTGAAGCCGGGCGATTCGCTGAGCAAGGTGGCCGCCCGCACCCAACGCCCCGGCATCTCGCTGGACCAGATGCTGGTGTCGCTGTTCCGCGGCAACCCGCAGGCCTTCATGGGCGACAACATGAACCGGCTGAAGTCCGGCTCCGTGCTGACCGTTCCTTCGGCCGAGCAGGCGGCCAAGACCGCGCCGGCCGAGGCCCACGAGTTCGTGATGGCCCAGAGCGCCGACTTCTCTGCCTACCGCCAGAAGCTGGCCAGCGGCGTGCCGGCTGCGGTCGATGAAGCCCCGGCCCGCCAGGCCCGCGGCAAGGTCCAGGTGGAGGACCGCAAGCAGGCTACCGCTGCCACGCCCGACCGCCTGAAGTTGTCGCAAGGCAGCGCCAAGGCCTCGGCGCCCGAGGCCCGCGCCTCGAAGGAAGCCGAGAAGAAGGACGCCAACGCCCGCCTGGCCGAGCTTTCGCGCAACGTCGAAGAGCTGAAGAAACTCCAGGGCGGCCCCGTCACGGCGCCCGGCCCCGCTGCGGCGCCTTCGGCGACGCCGGCCGCGCCGCCCAAGCCCGCTGCGGCCACGCCGCCGCCGGCTC
>CAIJPE010000284.1 GCA_903822435.1 uncultured beta proteobacterium
CCCGGCCCCGGGCCCGCAGCGCCTTGCACACCTCCAGGCCGTCCAGCCGGGGCATCATCAGGTCGATGATCAGCAAGTCGCTCGCGCGCTCGGCCTGGCTGGCCAGGGCGGCCTGGCCATCCACCACCGACTCCACTGCGTAGCCGGCGCCCTGGAGGTTGAGCACGATCAGGTCGCGGATATCGGCCTGGTCTTCGGCAACGAGGATGTGGCTGGCCATGCAGGGGGGTCGGCGGGCGGGGTGGGCTTCTTACGGCACTCTTGATGCCGATGTGATCTGGCTGTGATCTTCGGTGAGGCTCTTGCGAGGTGCGGTTTGCACAGTGTAGCCATCGACACCGCAACGAAGGCACGCCATGCAAACCACCGCCGCCGACCTCGGCCAGAGCCTCCACGCCAACCCCTGCCTGCTCGGCTGGACCGACTTGGCGCCGCATCGCAGCTACCTCGTGCAGTTTGCCCGGCGCCGGCTGATGGACCCGGCGCTGGCCGAAGACCTGGTGCACGATGTGTTCGAAGCGGTGGTCACCGGGCGCGCGAGCTTCGGTGGACGCTCGGCCTTGCGCAGCTGGCTGGTGGCGATCCTCAAGCACAAGATCGTCGACCTGGTGCGCCAGCGCTCCTGGCACGACAGCCTGGATGCGGGCAACGAGGACGAGGACGGCGAGGGCCTGGTGCTGGCCTGCCCGCAGCCGCGGCCCGACGAAGTGGCCGAGCAGCGTGAGCGGCTGGCGCAGACGATGGCCCGCATCGCCGCGCTGCCCGACAGCCTTCGCCGCGTGGTGGAGCTGCGGCTGCTGCACGACCACAGCACCGAGACCGTCTGCCGCGCGCTCGACATCACCGAGCAGAACCTGTTCGTGCGCCTGCACCGCGCACGGCGAGCTCTGGCTTCCTGAGCGCTGCGTTCAGGGGTCGGCGGTGGTCAGCCGGCCTTCGCCGGCCGCGGGCCGGCGCCTAGCAGGTGCCGCTCAACGTGTGGCCGCCTGCGGTGGAGCGAATGTGGGCGTGGCTCCACACTGAATCCACAATGTGTCGGCCCAATGCCCTGACCGATGCGACTGCGACTCGTCCACACACTCTCACTCTGGCTTCTGGGCGCCGTGGGCCTGGCCGTGGCCGCGATGGGCCTGCTGATGGCCTGGAACCTGGGCAACGGCTTCGCGGACTTCGTCGCCGCCCGCGAAGCCGAGCGGCTGGACCAGTTCGCCCTGGTGGTGGCACAGAACATCGAGACAGCCGGCGGCATCGATGCCCTGCGCACGCGCCGTGGATCGATGCGCGAACTGCTCGACGCCTTCGCCCTGCGCGAGGGGCATGTGCGCCCTGCGCCGCGGGACGAACCGCCGGGCGAGCCTTCCGCCTTCGGGCCCCCGCCGCGCCCGGGCCCCGGCCCGTGGCCGGGGCCGCCGGACCGCGGCGGGCAGCCGCCACCGCGTGCAGACCCCGGGGCCTTCGGTGAGCGGGTCACGCTGGTGCGTCCGGATGGCAGCCCCCTGATGGGCCGCCCGCTGCCGCCCGGGCCCTATGTCGAACGGCCCGTCATCGTGCAGGGGCAGACCGTGGCCGTGGCGCGCATGCTGCCCCTGCCCAAGACGCTCAACGACGTGGATGCCCTGTTCCTGCGGCGACAGTACCAGGGCATTGCGATCGTGGCGGGCACGCTGGTGCTGCTGGCGCTGTTCGGCGCCTGGTGGCTGGCACGCCGCTGGGCCGCGCCGCTGCTGGCCGTGCAGGACGCCACGGCCCGCATCGCCCGCGGCGAGCTCTCGGTGCGGCTGGCCGCCGGCGGCAGCGACGAGATCGGCGACGTGGTGCGCAACGTGAACATCATGGCCGAGGGCCTGCAGCGGCTCGAAGGCGCCCGACGGCGCTGGATCGCCGACATCTCGCACGAATTGCGCACCCCGCTGGCCGTGCTCCGCGGCGAGGTCGAGGCGCTGCTGGACGGCGTCCGCCCGCTGGACCGGAGAGCCCTGCTGTCCCTGCGCGAAGAGGTGCTGCGGCTGTCCGCGCTGGTGGGCGACCTGCACCTGCTGGCCATGTCCGACCTGCATGCCTTGCCCTGCCACTTCGCGGCGGCCGACGCCGCCGGGATCGTGCGCCAGGTCCTGCAGCGGTTCGAGCCGCGGGCGCGGACCCAGGGGCTGGACCTCAGCCACGACGTGGACCCCGCGGCCGCGGTGAGTGTGCACTGGGACGCATCGCGCATCGAGCAGTTGCTGTCCAACCTGCTGGAAAACTGCTTGCGCTACACCGACCCACCCGGCCGCATCTCGCTGCACCGGCTATCAGGGCATCGTGGATGCAGCACTAAGTGTGCTGAACACTTGATTGGCCCAGGCATATCCCCCGCGCACGCCGCATGCGCAGGGGACACGAAGCGCTTCAGTCGTTAGCACCCTTAATCGCGTCGATTACCGCTGCGGTGACATCCACCGTGCGGGCCTTACCGCCGAGATCAGGCGTGTGGAAGCGCGGGTCAGCGGTGACCATCTCGACCGCCTTCATCAGCCGATCGGCAGCCGCCTTCTCTCCCAGATGCTCCAACAGCATCACCGCAGACCAGAACG
>CAIJPE010000285.1 GCA_903822435.1 uncultured beta proteobacterium
GAAGAAGCAGGGCGCCAGGACCTTTGCGCCACGCTGCTTGCCACCGCGCGCAACTTCCACGGCACGGGCCCGGACGCCTCGACCTAGGGCCCCACGCGAGCCCTTCCGGGCACGAAAGCAGCCGCGGGTGCGAGGCGACTCCGCGGTTTGCTCATCCAAGTTTCGCCGAAGGAGTTCCCGCATGTTTCGAACCCAGATCACTGCACTCGGGCTCGTCCTGGGCTTGGTCGCAAGCTCGGCAGCCCAGGCGCAGCCGGCGTCCGCCGGCTACACGGGCCCGGTCGCGGTCGTGGTCAGCATCGCCGTGCCGGCAGGCTTGCCGCGCGCCAAGGTCGAGTCACTGTTCCAGCAGCAGGCGACGGGCTTCAAAGCGCTTCCAGGGCTGAAGCAGAAGTACTTCACAGTCACCGAAGATGGCCGGCGCGCAGGGGGCATCTACCTGTGGACCGATGCGGCGGCGGCGCGTGCGTTTTTCAGCGAGAACTGGAGAGCCGAGGTGGCGGCTGCCTACGGCAGTGCCGCCGAACTCACGTGGTTCGATGCGCCGCTGGTGATCCAGGGTCCGGCGGGCATGCCATGAATGCGCTCGCCAACCCCGGATCGCATGCGCAAGCTCATCGAGCGGAGACATCGTGACGAAGAGCTCGGACTTGAGACTGCGCGCCGGGATCGGCCTGGCAAGTGCACTGGGCCTGATGTTTGTCGCACTCGGGATGTACCTCGCGCTGGCCGGCAATGTGGGCGTCGGTGACCCCTTGCGTGCCACCTGGCAGCACCTGTTCGGGATCCGCGATGCCTTCCTGGGTCTGGTGGTGCTTTCGCTGATTGCAGCGCGGGAAAGGCGGGCGCTGTTCCTGTTCATCTGCCTGTCGACGATCCTGCCCATCGTCGATACGGTGATGACGGCTGCGGACGTCGGATGGTCACGGGCCGCAGTGGCGAACCTGCCCTACGAGTTGCCGCTCTTACTTCTGGTTTGGTTGCTTTGGCTGCCACCGGGTCACCCTGGAGCCGTCATTCGGTATGAGCGATGACTGCGCTGACAGGCCAAGGAACTCGTCCGCAGCGACGCGATGCGAGAGGGCATACAGCGCGAACTCAATGTCGCGCGCTTGGCCGTGTGAGGTCACAGCACCTTTACCCCGGGCAGCTTTCGCATGCCTCGATCGACGGTTGCAGTGAAGTCGCAACCCTGCCGCGCATGCTTGGCGACGACCAGGCAGTCGGCGAACCCGCACGAGCCTGAGTCGAACAGGGTCAGGGCTGCCGCGACCGCTTCGCGGTCCTCGAAAGCGAACGCGGTCTCCTCGAGCAAGCTGCGCACCGCGGTCAACTGGGCATGCTTGTCCTGCTCGAAGGCCGACTTCAACGTCCAAACCGCTTCCGCCAGGACGACATCCGTCTCCAGCAGCGAGCCTGGCAGCCCGCCGTGTTCGGCGAGCAGTTGATCGATGCGCTTGCTCTGCGCCGGGTCATCGTTGAACCAAAGGCGCAGCAGGATGTTGGTGTCGATGCCGATCATCGGCCAGCCGGTTTGCGGCCCGCTTGGCTGGATGCATGCTGCTCGCGCAAGTGCTTCGACACGGCCTCATCCATCTGCTCGACGGTCAGCGGCGCAGCATGCGGTGACTTGAGCGAGCCCCGGATGCGGCGAGCGTCGGGCTGGACATGCCGGGCGGTGATCGTGTTGTCGGCCTGGACCTGGAAGTCGAGGATCGCTCCGGCGTCCAGGTTCAGACGATCCCGAATTTCCTTGGGCAGGGTGAGCTGGCCCTTGATGGTCAGCGTGGCGAACATGGTGGCGTCCCTTCTGGATCGACAGAATCCTGACGTTCTAACCAGGTAAGGGGCTTCGCACACCCTGCGGCCAAATGAGTCCGTGAGACCTGCGCCACTGTGGGACTGCATGAGACGCCCCGGGATTACTCCAAATTTTGCACCTGCTCGCGCATCTGCTCGATGGCCACCTTCATTTCCACGGAAACGGTCGTCAGTTCCAGGGCCGCCGACTTCGAGCCCAGCGTGTTGGCCTCGCGCTGCAGTTCCTGGATGAGGAATTCCAGCCGCTTGCCCAACTCGCCGCCGGCATGCAGCAGCCTCTCGATCTCGTCCAGGTGGGAGCCCAGCCGGGAGAGCTCCTCGGCCACGTCGATGCGGATGGCGTAGGCCGCGGCCTCGCCCATGGCGCGCTCGTGCAGCGATTGCGCCGGCACGGCGGCCGCCGCCTGAACGGTGGCCAGGGCCTCGTTCCAGCGCTCCAGGAAGCGCGTCTGCTGGCGCTGCACCACCGCCGGCACCAGCGGCGCGGCCTGGGCCGCCAACTCTCGCAGGCGGGCCACGCGGTCGAGCAGCATCGCCACCAGGCGTGCGCCTTCGCGGCCGCGCGCCTCGCGCAGCCCTTCCACGCACAGCCGGGCGGCCATCAGGGTGGGTTCGTCCAGCGGTTGCGCGGCGCTGCCGCCGCGGCACCATTGCAGCACCTCGTTGACGCTCAGGGCCCGTGCCTGCGGCATCCAGCCCTGGATGGCCGATTGCTGGTAGCTCAACCGGTTGAGTTGCTCGGAGGTGGGCGCAGGCAGCGTTCCTTCGGACTCGCGGCCGGTGCTCACCCGCAGCTCGATCTTTCCGCGTTTGAAGGTGGCCGTGAGCAGTTCTCGCAGCGTGGGTTCCAGCCCCCGCATCTCGTCCGGCAGCCGCAGCGCCAGATCGAGGAATCGCCCGTTCACAGATCTTGCTTCCACCGTCACGGCTGGTGCCGTCGGGGACGCCTCGGAGGATGCTCCCGCATACCCCGTCATGCTATAAACAGCCATCGCGTTCGCGCCCCTTGCAAGCCTCTTTCGATTATGTCAAAGCCCAAACCCGCCCCTTTGCCGTCGGGCACCGTGGTGGGTGGCTATTCGATCGTGAAGAAGTTGGCAGCCGGCGGCTTCGGGGTCGTCTATCTGGCCGAAGGCGAGAACCAGCAACTCGTCGCGATCAAGGAGTATCTGCCGGCTTCGCTGGCCGAGCGCTCCGCCGGTGAGCTTACGCCCCGCGTCAAGCCCGACAAGCAGCCTTTGTACCGCCTCGGGCTGAAGAGTTTTTTCGAAGAAGGGCGCTCGCTGGCGCAGATCAGCCACCCGAGCGTGGTAAGTGTTCTCAACTTCTTCCGCGAAAACGAAACCGTCTACATGGTGATGAATTACCTGCAGGGTGACACCCTGCAGGACTTCATCGTCACCGCGCGCGACCTCAAGCGCGACAAGGTGTTCCGCGAAAGCACCATCCGCAGCCTGTTCGACGAGATCCTGCGCGGCTTGCGCATCGTGCACCAGCACAAGATGCTGCACCTGGACATCAAGCCCGCGAACATCTTCGTCACCAACGACAACAAGGCGGTGATGCTGGATTTCGGCGCCGCGCGCGAGGTGCTGAGCAAGGAAGGCAACTTCATCCGACCGATGTACACCCCGGGCTTTGCCGCGCCCGAGATGTACCGCCGCGACGGCACCTTGGGCCCATGGACCGACATCTACGCCATCGGGGCCTGCATCTATGCCTGCATGCAGGGCTACCCGCCCAACGATGCTCCGCAACGGCTCGAAAAAGACCGCCTGGCCTTGAGCCTCTCGCGGCTGCGCAACATCTACTCGGACAACCTCATCGAAGTCACCGAATGGTGCATGTCGCTCGACCCGCTGTCGCGCCCGCAGAGCGTCTTCGCCCTGCAGAAGGAGCTGGCGCGCGAGACCGAGCGGCGCTACACCAAGCTCAGTTTCGGCGAGCGGCTCAAGCTGCAGCTGGAAACCCTGAAGACCGGGGCCAAGACATGACGTCGCCAGCATCCATCTGACACGGGAACCCGCATGCAGTTCTCTGTCTACCAGGTCAGCCGCAAGGGCGGCCGCGAAAAGAACGAAGACCGGATGGGCTACTGCTACACCCGGGATGCCGGCCTCTTTGCACTGGCCGACGGCATGGGTGGCCATCCCGAAGGCGAAGTGGCATCGCAGTTGGCCCTGCAGACCGTCTCGGCGCTGTTCCAGCGCGAGGCCAAGCCGCGCCTGGCCGAGCCACTGCGCTTCCTGCACGACGCCATCATCGCAGGCCACCACCAGCTGCTGCGCTATGCCACCGAGCGCGCCCTGATGGACACACCGCGCACGACGCTGGTGGCCTGCCTGATCCAGGGCAATGCCGCCTACTGGGCGCACTGCGGCGACTCACGCCTGTACCTCGTGCGGGGCGACAAGCTGGTGGCGCGCACGCGCGACCACTCTTATTCCGAACTGCAGGAAACCATGTCGCACGTGGTGCCCATGGGTGACCGCGTGAACCGCAACGTGCTGTTCACCTGCCTGGGCAGCCCTGGCAAGCCGGTGGTGGATACCGCGGGCCCGCTGACGGTGCACACGGGCGACCGCATGATGTTGTGCTCGGACGGCCTGTGGGGCGCCATCAGCGATGCCGTGATCACCGAGGTGCTGACCACCCATCCGATCTCCGAGGCCGTGCCCGAGCTGGTCGAGCGGGCCCTGCGCGCCGCGGGCGAGAAGAGCGACAACGTCACCGTGCTGGCCGTCGAGTGGGAAGCCGCCGAAGACCTGGACAGCAAGAGCGGTGTGTCGACCCGCTCGCTGGGTGAAGAGGTCTTTGCGTCCACCATCCAGGCCAGCCTGGGCGCCGATTCCGCGGTGGATGAGCTCGACGAAGCCGAGATCGAACGGTCGATCCGCGAGATCAACGAAGCCATCCAGCGCAGCTCCAGCAAGCGCCGCTGAAGCCCTGTCGTCCGGGCCGCCGGCGCCGGACACCCCTTCCCATCAGGACCCCTTGCCCATGACCTTTGCCCGATCCGGCGGCCGCGCTGCCGATGCCCTGCGCCCCACCACCCTGCAGCGCGGCTACACACGACATGCCGAGGGCTCCGTGCTGGTGAGCTTCGGCGACACCAAGGTGCTGTGCAACGCCTCGGTCGAAGAGCGCGTGCCGCCGCACAAGCGAGGCAGCGGCGAGGGCTGGGTCACCGCCGAATACGGCATGTTGCCGCGCAGCACGCACACCCGCAGCGACCGCGAGGCCGCCCGCGGCAAGCAGAGCGGGCGCACGCAGGAGATCCAGCGCCTGATCGGGCGCTCGCTGCGCAGCGTCTTCGATCTTTCGGCCCTGGGCGAGCGCACCATCCACCTCGATTGCGACGTGATCCAGGCCGACGGCGGCACCCGTACGGCCGCCATCACCGGCGCTTTCGTGGCCGCGCACGATGCCGTGACCTGGCTCCTGGCGCAGGGCCGCATCCCGGCCAGCCCGATCACCGACTTCGTGGCCGCCGTCTCGGTGGGCGTGGTGCAAGGCACGCCCTTGCTCGACCTGGAATACGTGGAAGACTCGGCCTGCGACACCGACATGAACGTGGTGATGACGGGGCGCGGCGGCTTCGTGGAAGTGCAGGGCACCGCCGAGGGCCAGCCCTTCAGCCGCGCCGAGATGGACCTGCTGCTGGCCCTGGCCGACAAGGGCATCCGCGAGCTGGGCGCCTTGCAGCGCGCGGCCCTGGGCGTGGCCTGATGCGGCTGGTCCTGGCTTCCAACAACGCCAAGAAGCTGTCGGAGCTCCGCGCGCTGCTGGGCGAAGGGCCGGGCGCGCTGCCCGTGGAACTGGCGGCGCAGGGCAGCCTGGGCATCGCCGAAGCCGAAGAGCCGCACTTCACCTTCATCGAGAACGCCTTGGCCAAGGCGAGGCACGCTGCGGCAGCGGCGGGCGGCGCCGCCATCGCCGACGATTCGGGCGTGTGTGTGGACGCGCTGGATGGCGCGCCCGGGGTCGTCTCGGCCCATTACGCGCCTTTGCTCCCGGCGCCTGCGCCCGGGCTTGACCGCGAGGCCTTGCGCCGCCTGCAGGACTCCGCCAACAACGCGCTGCTGCTCGAGCGCCTGTGCGGCCACCCCGCACCGGCCGAGCGCAAGGCCCACTTCGTGTGCACCCTGGTGGCCGTGCGCCACGCCCGCGACCCGCAGCCCCTGGTGGCCACCGGGCGCTGGCCGGGCCAGATCCTGCCGGCGCCCCAGGGCGACCGGGGCTTCGGCTACGACCCCCTGATGTTCATCCCGGCCCTGCACCTGACCGTGGCCGAGATGCCGGCCGGGCTGAAGAACGCCCACAGCCACCGCGCCCTGGCCGCGCGCGACATGCGGGCCCTGCTGCAGGCGGTGTGGGCCCTGTGACCCCGCCCGGCGCCGACGCGGCGGTGGGCGATGCGCTGCGCCACCACACCCGGCCGGGCACGCTGCAGTTGGCGGCGCTGCCGCCGCTGTCGCTGTACGTGCACCTGCCGTGGTGCCTGAAGAAGTGCCCGTACTGCGATTTCAACTCGCACGAACGGCGCGGCGAGCTGCCCGAGGCGGCTTACCTGGACGCCCTGCGGGCCGACCTCGAAGCCACCCTGCCGCTGGTCTGGGGCCGGCGCATCGTCAGCGTCTTCATCGGCGGGGGCACACCCAGCCTGTTCACGCCGGCGGGCATCGAGCGCCTGATCGGCGACATCCGTGCCCGACTGCCGCTGGAGCCCGGGGTGGAAATCACCCTGGAGGCCAACCCCGGCACCTTCGAGCGCGACCGCTTCCGGGCCTATCGGGCGGCGGGCGTCACACGGCTTTCCGTCGGGGTGCAGAGCTTCGACGATGGCGCGCTGAAAGCCCTCGGCCGAGTGCACGACGCCGCGCAGGCCCGGGCGGCGGTGGAAGAGGCCCGGGCCGCCTTCGACACCTTCAACATCGACCTGATGTACGCCCTGCCGGGGCAGAGCTTGCAGGCCTTGGCGGCCGACCTGGACACGGCGCTGTCCTTCGCGCCGCCGCACCTGTCGGTCTACCACCTCACCCTGGAGCCGAACACGCTGTTCGCGGTGCAGCCGCCGCAGCTGCCCGACGACGACACGGCCAGCGACATGCTCGACCTGATCTGCGAGCGCACGGCCGCCCAGGGCTTGCAGCGCTACGAGGTCTCGGCCTTTGCCCGCCCGGGGCACCGCTGCGCCCACAACCTCAACTACTGGCAGTTCGGTGATTACATCGGCATCGGTGCCGGCGCGCATGGCAAGCTGAGCTTCGCCCACCGCGTGATCCGCCAGGTGCGCTGGCGCGAGCCGGCGGCCTACCTGGCACAGGCGTCGGCCGGCCGTGCGGTGTCCAACGAGACCGAGGTGCGGCGGGCTGAGCTGGCTTTCGAGTTCATGCTGGGCGCGTTGCGCCTGCGCGAAGGTTTCGAGTGGGCCTGGTTCACCGAGCGCACGGGGCTGCCGGCGTCCAGCGTGCGTGGCCGGCTGGACGAAGCCCTCGCCCGGGGGCTCATCGAGTTCGACGCCGGTGGCGCGGTGGTGCGCCCGACGGCGCGGGGCTTCGACTTCCTGTCGGACCTGCAGTCGATGTTCCTGCCGCCCGACTCGGCGCCGCAGGGCGGCTGAAGGCTGGGAGCCGCCTGGCTGAGGTCAGACGCGCGAGGTGCTGACGCCCGCGTTGGCGCGCAGCCACTCCAGCAGCTTGGGGGCGATCTGGTTCAGCGGCAGCACCTCGTGCGCGGCACCTTGGGCGATGGCCTCGCGCGGCATGCCGAAGACCACGCAGCTGGCCTCGTCCTGCGCCACGTTCCAGCTGCCGGCATCGCGCATCTCGCGCATCGCCTTCGCACCGTCGTTGCCCATGCCGGTCAGCATCACCCCCAGGGCGTTGCGGCCCAGCACCCGTGCGGCGGAAGCGAACAGCACTTCCACGCTGGGCTTGTGGCGGTTGACCGGGTCGCCGTCCTGCACGCGGGCGATGTAGTTCGCGCCCGAGCGCTCGACGGACAGGTGCAGGCCGCCCGGCGCGATGTAGGCGTGGCCCGGCAGGATACGCTCGCCGTCCACGGCCTCGGCCACGCGGATGCGCGACAGGCCATTCAGGCGTGCGGCGTAGCTGCGCGTGAAGCCCGGCGGCATGTGCTGGGTGATGAGCACCGCCGGGCAATCGGCCGGCAGGTTGACCAGCACCTCGCGGGTGGCTTCCGTGCCGCCGGTGGACGCGCCGATGAAGATGATCTTCTCGGTCGACAGGCGGCCGAGGGCCGGCATGGCGGCGGGGCGTGCTGCGCCAGCCGCCGGGGCCGTGCCCGGCGCTGAACCGTTGCTGCCGGCGGCGGGCGCCGGGGCGGCCAGCCGGTGCACGCGTGCCTTGGCTGCGGTGCGGATCTTTTCGGTGATGTCGGCACCCAGTTGCCGAAGGCCGTCGGCCACCCCGATCTTGGGCTTGGCCACGAAGTCCACGGCACCGAGTTCGAGCGCCCGCAAGGTCACGTCGGCGCCGCGTTCGGTCAGGGTGGAGACCATCACCACGGGCATCGGCCGCAGGCGCATCAGTCGCGCCAGGAAGTCCAGGCCATCCATGCGGGGCATCTCGATGTCCAGCGTGATGACGTCCGGGCTCAGGTTGCGGATCATTTCCCGCGCGACGATCGGATCGGCGGCGGCGCCGATGCACATCATGTCGGGTTGCCGGTCGATGATTTCCGTCAGCAGCCCGCGCACCAGGGCCGAGTCGTCGACCACCACTACCCTTGTCTTTGTCGTCATGACCTTCGTCTCCGTCGTCAGAACAGGTCCACCGAGCCACTGCCGCCCGCTGTCGGCCCCGTGCGGCTGGCGGCCGCCCTTTCCTGTGCGGCCAGGGCCTCGGTGTTGGCCGAGGCCAGGCGCTTGACCATGGCCTTGCCGCTGTGCGGCAGAAAGCACACCTTGCGGGGGTAGATATCCATCACGTCCTTGCTGACCACGGTGATGCGTTCGGTGCGCAGGTAGTCCAGCACGAAACTGGTGTTGCGCTCGCCCACGTTGATCGTGTTCATGCCGCTGATGACAGCGCCGCCGCCGAACACCTTGGCTTCCATGCTGCTGCGCGTCGCACCCCGCTTGACCAGTTCGCCGATCAGCAGTTCCATGGCGTAGCTGCCATAACGCCCGCTGTCGATGCCGCCGTTGCTGTCGGGCAGCAGGAAGTGGTTCATCCCGCCGACCTTCTTGTCGCGGTCCCAGATGCAGGCCGCAATGCACGAACCCAGGGTGGTCGTGACCAGCAGGTCCTCGTCGTGCACGAAGAACTCGCCGGGCAGCACCTTGACGGCGTCGTTGCGGAAGTGTGCGTCGTAGAAAAAGAAGGAAGCCTCGCCGTTCTTGCGCGGCTGGGCTTTCAGGCGTTCCAGACGGCTGCCGGCGCCTCGTGAAAGGGCTGCGGCGGGCGCGGAAAGCGGGGCGGCGAAGGACGTTGCAGACATCTTCGGTGTTATCGGCCCGATGGCGGTCTGCCTTGAGCCGAGCCGGTGCGGTGCGGGCCGCTGCGGCCTAGACGCGTTCGTACACGGTCTTGCCGCGCAGGCGGAACAGGTCGCGCGACTCCGTGAAGTTTTCCGAATGGCCCACGTACAGCAACCCGCCCGGCTTCATCGCAGCGTGCGTGCGCTCCAGCACCTTGCGCTGCGTCGGGTTGTCGAAATAGATCATCACGTTGCGGCAGAACACGATGTCGAAGGGCTCGCCCAGGCTGGCCCAACTCGGGCTCATGAGGTTGAAGGTGCGGAAATCGATCAGCCGCGACAGCTCGGGCTTGGCGCGGATGTGGCCGCTGTTGGCGCCCGTGCCACGCATGAAGTGGCGCTTGAGGCGCTCGGCGCTGAGGCCCCGGGCTTCTGCGGCGTAGACCCCCCGCTGCGCCGTGGCCAGCACCTTGGTGTCGATGTCGCTGCAGACGATGCGCACCTGGGCCGAGGCGCCCAGCGTCTCCACCACCGTCATGGCCAGCGAGTAGGGCTCTTCACCCGTGGAGGCGGCGTTGCACCACAGGCGGATCGGTCCGCCGGCGCCGACGCCGGTGCGGGCGTGCTGCAGGCCGGCGCGGGCCCGCAGGTCTTCCACCAGCGCGTGGAAGTGGTGTTCTTCACGGAAGAAGGCCGTGAGGTTGGTGGTCAGGCAGTTGACGAATTCCTGCCATTCGGCCTCGCCTTCGGGGCCGCGGGCCTGTTCCAGCCACCCCAGGTAGGCCGAGAACGAGGTGTGCCGCGTCTCGCGCAACCGGCGCGAGAGCCGGCTGTAGACCATGGCCTGCTTGCCCGCATGCAGGCTGATGCCGGCGTGCTGGTAGATCAGCTGCCGCACACGCTCGAAGTCGGCCGGGGTGAGCTGGAACTCCTGCTCGGAAGCGAAGGCCGCCCCGGATGGCGGGCCGGGCGGGGTCTGGCGGGCGGTGACGGCGTTCATGCGTGGCAGCTGGGCGACATCCCGCGGAGGGCGTGACGACTGGCGAGTGTGCGGTGTGCCGGTGGCTGTGCCGTGGGACAAATGCAGGCGTAAAGCGGCGCAATTCACGGTTCTGGGGCCCTGGAATGCACTGATAGACTCACCCATTGCCCTGCCGAACGTTCCCGTGAACCCCGTGGTGCCGCCGCTGCCGCCCGACCTGACGCCGCTCCAGCTGGAGCGCGCGCTGCAATTGCTCGGGCAGTCGGGCCGCACGCCGCCCGAGGGCGAACCGGGCAGCCCGCCGTGGCTGCAGGGCCTCAGCGACGCGCTGGTCGACCTGTCCAGCCGAGATGCCCTCACCGGGCTGGCCAACCGCCGGGCCTTCGAGATGTCGCTGGGCCGCGAGATCGACCGCGTGGCGCGCAGCGGCGAGCCCGCCTTGCTGCTGGGCCTGGACATCGACCACTTCAAGCGCGTGAACGACACCCACGGCCACGCCGCAGGCGACCGCGTGCTGAGCGCCGTGGCCAGCGCCCTGATCGACAGCGTGCGCCCCATGGACCTGGTGGCCCGGGTGGGCGGCGAAGAGTTCGCCATCATCCTGCCCAACTGCGCCAGCGCCTTCGGCGAGGCGGTGGCCGAGCGGGTGCGCCGCCGCGTGGAGAGCATGCCGGTGGCCATCGCGCCCAACCAGCAGATCTCGGTGACGGTGAGCATCGGCGGCGCCTTCGCGCCCCAGTGGGTGCGTTCGACCCCGGCCCTGTGGGTGGAACGGGCCGACCAGCAGCTCTACCGCGCCAAGGCGCAAGGGCGCAACGTGGTGCGCCTGGAGCCCACGGCCGTGTCGGTGGTCAGCAACGAAGAACGGCGATTGCTGTTCGAGACCTTTCAGCCCCAGGACCACGAATGAGCGGCACACAGCCCGACAGCCTGCCCGAGCCGGCAGGCCACGGCCCCGAAAAGGCGGCCCCGTCATCGCGCATCATCGCAGTGACCAGCGGCAAGGGTGGCGTGGGCAAGACCTTCGCGGCCGCCAACCTGGCCGCCGCCCTGGCGCGCGCCGGCCGCAAGGTGCTGGTGCTGGATGCCGACCTGGGTCTGGCCAATCTCGACGTCGTGCTGAACCTGTTCCCGAAGATCACGCTGCACGATGTCTTCACCGGCAAGAGCACCTTGCCCAACGCCATCATCCCGGCGCCGGGTGGCTTCTGGGTGCTGCTGGCCGGCTCGGGCATGGTCGAGTATTCGCGCATGACGCCGGAGGTGCGGGATCAGCTGCAGAAGGTCATCACCGAGGTCGAGCCGCGCTTCGACCACGTGCTGCTGGACACCGGCGCGGGCATCTCCGACGTCGTGCTGTACACGGTGTCGCTGGCCGGCGAGGTGCTGGTGGTGGTGACGCCCGAGCCCACCTCGCTGACCGACGCCTACGCCACCATCAAGGTGCTGGCCACCACGCAGGGCCGTCGCCGCTTCAGCCTGCTGGTCAACCAGACCCGCAAGATGGGCGAAGGCCGTGCCGTGCGCCAGCAGCTGCAGCAGGTGGTGGACCGCTATGTCAACCCCGGCCTGGACGGTCCGGTGCGCCTGGAGCTGCTGGGCGACGTGCCCGCCGACGCCGGCGTGCGCGAGGCGGTGCAGCGGCGCCAGTTGCTGATGGAGACGCTGCCCGGTTCGCCGGCCGCCTTGGCGGTGGCCGCCGCGGCCGCCAAGCTGATGTCGTGAGCGACCCGCAAGCCGCCGAGAGCGGGCCCACGCCTTTCGAGCGCATGGGCGGAGAGCCCGAGGTCCGCGCACTGGTCGACCGCTTCTACGACCTGATGGACCTGGAGCCGCACTTTGCCGCGCTGCGGGCCCTGCATCCGGACACCCTGGACGGCTCGCGCGACAAGCTTTTCTGGTTCCTGTGCGGCTGGCTGGGCGGGCCCAACCACTACATCGAGCGCTTTGGCCACCCCATGCTGCGGGCGCGCCACATGCCCTACCGCATCGGCCTGGCCGAACGCGACCAGTGGATGGCCTGCATGATCCAGGCGATGGAAGAGCGGGCCGTCGACCCTGCGCTGGCCCAGCGCCTGGCCGAGTCATTCTTCGGCACGGCCGACTGGATGCGCAACCGCTGACGCTGGGCGCAGGCTCAGGCCCGCGGCGCCTTCGGGTTGCCCACCAGCAGCACGATGAGGGCACCGGCGCCGCCTTCGTGCCCGCTGGCCTGCGCAAAGGCGATGACCTCGGCGCTCTGGCCCAGCCAGCGCTGCACCTTGGACTTGAGCACCGGCAGCCGGCCCGGTGAGCCATGGCCCTTGCCGTGCACCACCCGCAGGCAGCGCAGGCCGCGCTGCGCGGCGCTGCGCACGAAGGCCGCCAGGGCCTCGCGGGCTTCGTCGCGGCGCAGGCCGTGCAGGTCGATCTCGGCCTGGATGGACCAGTGCCCCCGCCGCAGCCGCAGCACCACGTCCTGGCTCACGCCTTCGCGCCTGAAGCTCAGGCCGTCATCGGTGAGCAGCAGCGATTCCACGTCGACGTCGTCGGACATGGCTTGGGCCAGTGCGGCTTTTTCGTCGAGTTCGCGCTGGCGCGGTTCGGGTGTGGGCCGCGGCGTGGAGGGCAGGGCGCGGCCATCGGGTGGCAGGGGCGTGACGGGGCCCACGGCATCGGCGAACAGGCGGCGCTGGCGCTCGGCGGCGGCGCGCTCGGCACGCTCGCGGGCGGCCCGCTCGGTGGCTTCGCGCTGGCGGCGCAGCAGGGCGTCGCGCAGGTGCGACAGGTCGCTCAGGGATCGGGCCTTGTGCATCGTCACAGCAGCCCGCGTTCGGCCATCGAGACCACCTGCCCGCGCCCCACCACGATGTGGTCCAGCACCCGCACGTCCACCAGTTGCAGCGCCGACTTGAGCGTCTGGGTCAGGAATTCATCGGCCCGCGAAGGCTCGGCCAGGCCCGACGGGTGGTTGTGCGCCAGCACCACCGCCCCCGCGTTGTGGGCCAGCGCCCTTCGCACGACCTCACGCGGGTACACCGAGGTCTGCGCCAAGGTGCCGTGGAACATCTCGTCGAGCTGCAGCAGGCGGTGCTGGCTGTCCAGGAAGAGCACCGCGAAGACCTCGTGCTCGTGACCGGCCAGCTGAAGGGCCAGGTAATCCTTGACGCGGGCCGGGGAGTCGAACACGGGGTTGGCCTGCATCGGCTGGGCCAGTGCCCGGCGCGCCATCTCCATCACCGCCAGAATTTCGGCGCTCTTGGCCGGGCCCAGGCCCTTGATGGGTGCGAGCGTGGCGGGCGTGGCGCCCAGCAGGGCCGCGAAACCGCCGCACCGCTGCAGAACCTGGGCGGCCAGGGTGGCCACACCCGTGCCCTTCAGGCCCGTGCGCAGCAGCAACGACAACAGCTCGCTGTCCGCCAGCGCGGCAGCCCCTT
The DNA here is from genome assembly GCA_903822435.1 of uncultured beta proteobacterium. Taxonomy (GTDB): domain Bacteria; phylum Pseudomonadota; class Gammaproteobacteria; order Burkholderiales; family Burkholderiaceae_C; genus Rubrivivax. The sequence goes on from CAIJPE010000285.1 coordinate 13,663, forward strand.
TGGCCAACAGCTTCTCGCGCGGACGCTGTTCGGCGGGCAGGTCTCTCATGGGGTCCCCGGTAGAATCAAAGGCAGTCTATGCGACCCGTCGCAAGCCCGTTTGCCCCGGCCGGCCCCCCAACGGGGTCACCCGCCCTTCAGAATGCCCCCGAATGGACCCGAGATCGACCCGACCGTGAACACCGTACAGCCCGGATCGTTCCTGACGCTGCATTACCGCCTGGCGGGGCCCGATGGCGCCGACGTGGTCAACACCTTCCGTGACAAGCCGGCCACCTTGTCGCTGGGTACGGGGCAGCTTGCGCCGGCCATCGAAGCGCACCTGATCGGCCTGAGCGAAGGGGCCCATGCTGCCTTCGACCTGCCGGCCGGCACCGCCTTCGGGCAGCGCAACCCCGAGTTGCTGCAACGCGTGAAGCTGTCGTTCCTGCACGAACTGGGCGACCCCGACGCCGACTATGCCGTGGGCGACGTGGTCGAATTTCCCACGCCCGATGGCCAGGGGCGCTACGCCGGCGTGGTGCGAGAGACCGGCACCGACTGGGTCCTGTTCGACTTCAACCATCCCCTGGCCGGCCAGGCGGTGCGGTTCGAGATTCAATTGCTGGGGGTGCTGTGATGGCGGCCGTGGAAACCGTGCTGCTGGCCGAGCCGAGGGGCTTTTGCGCCGGCGTCGACCGGGCTATCGAGATCGTCGAGCGTGCCCTCACCAAGCATGGCGCACCCATCTACGTGCGCCACGAGATCGTGCACAACACCTACGTGGTGAACGACCTCAAGGCCAAGGGCGCCATCTTCATCGAAGACCTGGCCGACGTGCCGCCCGGCGCGACGCTGGTGTTCAGCGCACACGGTGTCAGCCAGGCCGTGCGCCAAGAAGCCACCCGGCGCGGCTTCCACGTCTTCGATGCCACCTGCCCCCTGGTCACCAAGGTGCACGTCGAAGTGGCCAAGCTGGCCAAGGAGGGCTATGAGTTCCTCATGATCGGCCACAAGGGGCACCCCGAAGTGGAAGGCACCATGGGCCAGCTCAGCGAAGGCATCTACCTGGTCGAGGAAGCCGCCGACGTGCCCCTGGTCAGGCCCCGCGGCGACAAGCTGGCCGTGGTCACCCAGACCACGCTTTCGGTGGACGACGCGGCCTCGATCCTGGCCGAGGTCAAGCGCTGCTTCCCCCACGTGCGGGAGCCCAAGAAACAGGACATCTGCTACGCCACCCAGAACCGCCAGGACGCGGTGAAGGTGCTGGCCCCGGCGGTGGACGTGGTCATCGTGGTGGGCAGCCCCACCAGCAGCAACAGCAGCCGGCTGCGCGAACTGGCCGAGCGGCTGGGCACGCCGGCCTACATGGTCGAAGGGGCGCAGGCCCTGGACCCGGCCTGGTTCGAAGGCGGCTGCCGCGTGGGCCTGACCGCCGGAGCCTCTGCGCCCGACGTGGTGGTGCAGCAGGTCATCGAAAAGCTGCGCGAGATGGGCGCCACGGCCATCCGCAAGATGGACGGCGTTGTCGAGAACGTGCGGTTTCCGCTGCCGCGGGGCCTGGGTGACCGCAGCATGAGCGAGGTCTCGTCGTCCCGATCCTGACGCCGCCGATCTTCCTGGTCCACCAGCAAGACGGCGCCTGACACGGCGCCGTTTGCTTGAGGGGCCCGATCCGACCCGATCCGAACTGGCTTTTGCACCAGTCTCTGCACCGCATCAAGCAAGGACCCATCATGCTCGACATCAACCTCCTGCGCCGCGACCTGGACGGCGTCATCGCGCAACTGCAGCGCCGCAAGAACCCGCAGCCCTTCCTCGACGTGCCGCGCTACACGGCGCTGGAGGCCGAGCGCAAGCAGATCCAGACCGCCACCGAACAGGCCCAGGCCCGCCGCAACGCGGCCAGCAAGCAGATCGGCCAGCTCAAGGGCAAGGGCGAGGACACCACGGCCCTGATGGCCGAGGTGGCCGGCCTGGCCGAGACGCTGAAGTCGGGCGCCGAGCGCCTGGAGCACCTACAGGCCGAGCTGCACGGCGTTCTGATGTCGCTGCCCAACCTGCCGCAGGCCGGCGTGCCCGATGGCGCCGACGAAAGCGGCAACGTCGAAGCGCGCCGCTGGGGCACCCCGCGCGAACTGGGCTTTGCGCCGCGCGACCACGTGGACCTGGGGGCCGCGCTGGGCCTGGACTTCGAGACCGGCGCCAAGCTGTCGGGCTCGCGATTCACCTTCATGCGCGGCACGGCGGCCCGGCTGCACCGGGCTCTTGCCCAGTTCATGCTCGACGTGCAGACCACCGAGCACGGCTACACCGAGTGCTACACGCCCTACATCGTCAACCGCGAGGTGCTGGAAGGCACGGGGCAGTTGCCCAAGTTCAAGGAAGACATGTTCTGGGTGTACCGCGGCAGCGTGGGCGAGGGCGCCGAAGGCCCCGCGCAGACCGAGCAGTACCTCATCTCGACCTCGGAGATCTCGCTGACCAACACCGTGCGCGAGCAGATCCTGGAAGCCGCAGCCTTGCCCATCAAGCTCACGGCCCACAGCCCGTGTTTCCGCTCGGAAGCCGGCAGCGCCGGCCGCGACACGCGCGGCATGATCCGGCAGCACCAGTTCGACAAGGTCGAGATGGTTCAGATCGTGCACCCCGAGCACAGCGACGCCGCGCTCGAGCAGATGGTGGGCCATGCCGAGGCGATCCTGCAGAAGCTGGAACTGCCCCACCGGGTGGTCACCCTGTGCACCGGTGACATGGGCTTCGGTGCCACGAAGACCTACGACCTGGAGGTGTGGCTGCCGGCGCAGAACACCTACCGCGAGATCAGCTCGTGCAGCAACTGCGATGCATTCCAGGCGCGGCGGATGCAGGCCCGCTTCCGTGCGCCCAACGGCAAGATGGAGTACGTGCACACGCTGAACGGCTCGGGCCTGGCCGTGGGTCGCGCCATGGTGGCCGTGCTGGAAAACCACCAGCAGGCCGACGGCTCGATCCGCGTGCCCCCGGCGCTGCGGCCCTACCTGGGCGGGCGTGAGATCCTGAGCGCCTGAGCGGGGCTCCATGGGCTATCATCGAAGGCTGAACGCCGGGGGCTGACCACGCTTGGCGGGCAAGCAGTACAGAGCAAGACAGAGCGATCCGACTGGAAAGGTGGCAGAGTGGTCGAATGCACCGGATTCGAAATCCGGCGTACTGGTCTTCCA
>CAIJPE010000286.1 GCA_903822435.1 uncultured beta proteobacterium
CCGGCAGCTCTGTGCTGGCCGCGCCACCCGTATAGAGCACGCGCTGGTGGGCCGCCAGTACGCGGGGCAGGGGCTCGCGCAGCGGGCCGGCCGGCAGCAGCAGGCCGTTGCCCGCGCCGCGGCGGTCGAACACGATCACCTCGGCCTGGCGCGGCAGGGCGCGATGCTGGAGGCCGTCGTCGGAGATCAGCACGTCGACCTCGGGGTGCTGCAAGCACAGGGCCCGCGCGGCGGCCACGCGGTCGGCACCCACCCACACCGGCAGCTGCGTCAGGCGATGGATCAGCAGGGGTTCATCGCCCACCTGGGCGGGCCCATCGGCCGGCGTCACCGGCTGCACTGCGGTGCCCTGCCGCCCATGCCCCCGAGACAGGATGCCGGGCCGGTGGCCGGCCGCCTGCAGGGCCCGGGCGAGGGCCACGACCGTGGGCGTCTTGCCGGCGCCGCCGGCCACCACGTTGCCCACCACCAGCACCGGCACGGGCAGCACGAGGCCGCCCGCCGATGCGGCCTGCTGTGCCGCATGGCGCCGCGCCAGCCCGCCGTAGAGCCAGGCCAGCGGCATCAGGGCCAAGGCCAGCCACGTGGGTGCGGGCTGCCACCAGTGCCTTGCCAGCAGCGCTTCCAGGCGCCCGGCCAGGCCGCCGGGCTTCAACGGGCTTCGCTGCCCGAAGACTGCGCCGCGAAGGTCAGCCGCGACAGGCCGGCCCGGCGGGCGGCATCCAGCACGTTGACCACCGCCTGGTGCGCCGTCAGGGCGTCGGCCGAGATGATCACCACCGAGTCCGGCCGACCGGCGGCAGCGCCACTCAGTTCGAGCGTCAGCAGCTCCACGCTGCGGCCGTCCACGGGCTTCTTGTTGACGGTGTAGCGCCCGTCGGCCGAGACGCTGACCACGATCTCTCCCGGCCGTTCGCGCAGCTTGTCGGCGTCGGCCGCCGGCAGGTTGATCTGCAGCTCGGTGAAGCGCGAGTAGGTGGTCGACAGCATCAGGAAGATCAGGACCACCAGCAGCACGTCGATGAACGGGATCAGGTTGATCTCGGGCTCTTCCATCTTGCGGCGGCTGAACTTCATGGTCGGTGCCGGGGCGTCAGGCTGTGGTGCGCACGGCAAAGCGCATGAGGTGCGGCACCATCCGCTCGGCGGCGAGTTCGAGCAGGAGCTGCGACTCGTCCACGCGGCCCCGGAACCAGCGGTAGAACATGAGCGTGGGAACGGCGATCATCAGGCCGAAGGCCGTGTTGTACAGCGCCACCGAGATGCCGTGCGCCAGTAACTGCGGGTTGCTGCCACCGCCGGGCGCCTGAGAGCCGAAGATCTCGATCATGCCCACCACCGTGCCGAACAGCCCCAGCAGCGGCGCCGCGGCGGCGATGGTGCCCAGGGTGTTGAGGTAGCGTTCGAGTCCGTGCACGGCGATGCGCCCGGCGCTCTCGAAGGACTGGCGCAGGCTTTCCTCGGTGATGCGGGGGTCGGCGATGACGCTGCGCACGCCGGCGGCCAGCACCTTGCCCAGCACTGAGCTGTCCGCCAGCTTGTTGACCACGTCCGCCGAGGGCAGGCTGGCGCGGGTGACGCTGAGCACTTCCTCGAGCAGCGTGGCGGGGGCCACGCGCGCGGTGCGCAACTGGTACAGGCGCTCCAGCACGAGGGCCAGCGCCACGATCGAGCACAGGATGAGGGGCGCGATGGGCCAACCGGCCGCTTGTATGATCGAAATCAAAGGGGAGTCTCGCGCGGCTGGTCGGGGTTGTGATGCGGGTCCAGCGGATGATTATGGCTGAGGATCCCCGCACGGAAAGCACGGTCCGAGGATGGCAATCCGGCCTCTGTTTCCCGCTTTGGCCGGGCTCGCCCGGGCGCTGGCGGCTGAGCCCGGGCTCCGCTGAAAGTCCTGCAAGATGCCCACCGAAGTTGTGGATAACTATGTGGAAAAGCTGGCTGCAGCGGCCGCACCATTCTGAAGAACGGCTTTAGCGGTGCCGCCGCTGAAAATTTAGGCACCGTTTTCTTCAAATAAATCAATGACTTGCACAAGCATGACTTTTCCGTGACAGCCATTCCATGCTCAAACGCCTGTATTGGCGCGGTTGTGGAGTTCCGAACCCGCGCCGGCCGGGCCTTTGCGCGTGGCTGAGCCCGAACAAGCCGCGCAGGCGCGCGTTTCCTGGGGTGTGGCGGCCCTGCTGGTGGCCACGCAGGACGCTCTGTCGGCCCGTTTCGGTTCGGTCACGGTGCGGGGCGAACTGTCGGGCTTTTCACGGCCCGCCAGCGGGCATTGCTATTTCTCGCTCAAGGATGCCGATGGTGCCGCGGCGCTGCTGCGCTGCGCCATGTTCCGACGTGCGGCGGTGATGGTGGATTTCGCGCCTGCCGATGGCCAGCAGGTCGAGTGCAGGGGGCGGCTTTCGATCTTCGAGCCGCGCGGCGAGTTGCAGATGGTGGTCGAGTCGCTGCGGCGGCTGGGCGCCGGCACGCTGTACGAAGAGTTCCTCCGCCGCCGGGCCAAGCTGGAGGCGCTGGGCCTGTTCGACCCCGCCCGCAAGCGGCCCCTGCCCGCTTTTCCGTCCACGCTGGGCATCGTCACGTCGCTCGCGGCGGCCGCCCTGCACGACGTGCTGACCACCTTGCGGCGCCGTGCGCCGCACGTGAGGGTGGTCATCTATCCGAGCCCGGTGCAAGGTGCCGAGGCCCCTCCGGCGCTGGTCTCGGCGTTGTCGCTGGCCGGCCAGCGCCGTGAGGTCGACGCGGTGCTGCTGGTGCGCGGCGGTGGCTCGCTGGAAGACCTCTGGGCCTTCAACGACGAGCGCGTGGTGCAGGCCGTGGCCGCATGCCCCCTGCCGGTGATCTGCGGCGTGGGGCACGAGACCGACATCACCCTGTGCGATCTGGCGGCCGACCGCCGCGCGCCCACGCCCACGGCCGCCGCCGAGATGGCCGCGCCGGCACGCGACGATGCCTGGGTCGCGGTGCAGGCGCGCGGGGCCGCGCTGCAGCGGGGCATGGTCCGTGCGCTGGAAAGCCGCCAGCAACGGCTGGACGGCCTGGCGGCCCGCATCGGCCAGCCGGCACGCAGCCTGCTGAGCCAGAAAGAACGGCTGGCCGATACGGCCCGCCGCCTGCAGCGCGCGGTGCAGACGCGGGTGCTGCGGCAGGCTGAGGCGCTGCCGCCGTGGTCGGCCCGACTGGCGCGTGCGCTGAAGGTCCAGGTCGATGCGCAGCGCCTGCGGCTGTGGGCCGCCCAGCAGCGCCTGTCCGCGCACGATCCCCACCAGGTGCTGCGCCGCGGCTATGCCTGGGTGGAAGATGCCGCGGGCAAGCCCATCATCTCGGTGCAGGGCCTGGCGCCCGGCCAGGCGGTGCGCGCGGTATGGGCCGATGGCCGGGCCATCACCGAGGTCAAGACCATTGAACCCCTGCCGCCGGAGGCCTGAATCCGCCTGCCTACAATCGTTTCAGTTCACCGCCCAACCACAAGCCAAGAGGACTCCCCATGGAACACACCCTGCCCGCACTGCCTTACGCGATCGATGCGCTCGCGCCCGCCTACAGCAAGGAAACGCTCGAGTTCCACCACGGCAAGCACCACAACGCGTACGTGGTCAATTTGAACAACCTGCAAAAGGGCACCGAGTTCGAGGCGCTGTCGCTCGAAGAGATCGTCAAGAAGGCCACCGGCGGCATCTACAACAATGCCGCGCAGATCTGGAACCACACCTTCTTCTGGCATTGCATGAAGCCCGCCGGCGGCGGCGAGCCCAGCGGCGCCCTGGGTGCAGCCATCATGGCCAAGTGGGGCAGCTATGCCGCGTTCCGCGAAGCCTTCGTCAAGTCGGCCGTGGGCAATTTCGGCTCGGGCTGGACCTGGCTGGTCAAGAAGGCCGATGGCTCGGTGGACATCGTCAACACCGGCGCCGCCGGCACGCCGCTGACCACCGCCGACAAGGCCCTGTTGACCGTGGACGTGTGGGAACACGCCTACTACATCGACTACCGCAACCTGCGCCAGAAGTACGTCGAGACCTTCTTCGACAAGCTGGTGAACTGGGGCTTTGCGGAAAGCAACTTCGCCTGATAGCTCGGCGGGCCCGGCTCGGCGTCAGTTGCTGAAGGGCCCGCCGCGCAACTTGAGCCCGGGCTTGAGCCCGCGCTTGGCGAACCATCCCTGCGGCACCTCCAGCGCATAGCGCACCGGCTTGGCCGAGCAATGCGAATCGTCGGTGCGCGGGGCCATGTCGGCGATGTTGACGATGGTGCCGTCTTCCGCCAGGAAGGCGATGCTCAGCGGGATGAGCGTGTTGTGCATCCAGAAGCAGCGCACGCCCAGGTCGTCGTTGACGAAGAGCATGCCGTCGTTGCCGCCCATGCCGCGGCGGAACATCATCCCCACCTGCTGCTGGGCCGGCGTCACCGCCAGCTCGGTGTGGATCACGTGCATGCCGGCGGTGAGCTCGACGGTCTGCAGCTTGGGCTGAGGCCCGTCCTGGGCACCGGCCACGAAGGTCAGGGTAGCCAGCACGAGGCCGAGCAGGGGGCGGAAGGGGTTGACGCAGGTCATGGGCAGCTCGCGAGGACAGGCCTACATTATCTGGTCTCCGATGTACCCCTGATGTCTGCAACCCCTGCCGTACTGCCCGACACCTCGATCGGCATCCTCGACGACCCGCTGGAGCAAGGCCGCTTCACCCGCGGGGTGACCGGCGGTGCGGGCCAGCGCCTGGCCGAGGCGTCGCTGCGCATCGGCGGCATGCATTGCGCGGCCTGCTCGGGCCTGATCGAGCAGGCCGTGCTCCACGTGCCCGGCGTGCAGTCGGTCTCGGTCAGCGCGGCCTCTGAACTCGCCACGGTGCGCTGGGACCCGGCGCTCACGCAGCCTTCGGCCGTGATCGCGGCCATCCGCCGCGCCGGCTACGACGCGGTGCCCGACGCCGCCGCTCCGGCCCGCCAGTTGCGCCGGCGTGAACACCGGCAGGCGCTGTGGCGGCTGTTCGTCGCGGCCTTCTGCGCCATGCAGGTGATGATGATGGCCACCCCCAGCTACCTCACGCATGGCGACGAACTCGCGCCCGACATGCGGCAGTTGCTCAACTGGGGCAGCTGGGTGCTGACCCTGCCGGTCCTGCTCTTCGCGGCGGGCCCTTTCTTCAGCGGCGCCTGGCGTTCGCTGCGGCACGGCCGAATCGGCATGGACGTGCCCGTGGCGCTGGGGGTGGCGATCACCTTTGCCGCCAGCAGCATGGCCGCCTTCGAGCCCGGCGGACCGTTCGGCCGCGATGTGTATTTCGATTCCTTGACGATGTTCGTGAGCTTCCTGCTCGGCGCCCGCTACCTCGAGTTGCGCGGCAGGCATGCCGCGGCGGTGGCGCTGGAGCGCACCGTCTCGGGCATGCCCGAGACCGCATGGCGCCTGGGCCCCGAAGGCCAGCCCGAGGCCGTGAGCGTGCAGCGCCTGCGTCCGGGCGACCGCATCCGGGTCCCGCTGGGCCAGGCCTTTCCGGCCGACGGGCTGATCGAAGAAGGACACACCCTGGCCGATGAGTCGCTGCTCAGCGGCGAGTCGCACCCGGTGGGCCGGGGCCCCGGCGAGCCCGTCGTCGCGGGCAGCGTGAACGTGGGCAGCCCGGTGGTCGTGCGCGTGGAGCGCGTGGGTGGCGACACGCGGCTCGAGGCCATCCTGTCGATGATGCGGGCCGCGGCCAGCCAGCGCCCGGCTTCCACCCGCCTGGCCGACCGCTGGGCCGGGCCGTTCCTGTGGGCCGTGCTGCTGCTGGCCGCCGGCGCC
>CAIJPE010000287.1 GCA_903822435.1 uncultured beta proteobacterium
CAGCAGGTCGGACTTGGTGATAGCTGGTGCTGCCACGCTACCCAGCTTCGGGAAGACCCGCCGTTCGAACTGATCCCGGCTGTAGGCGCCGCTGTCCTTGCGGCCCAGGCGCTTGCCATCCGTGCCGACTCTGGCGGTTAGCTCAGTCGATGCCCAGCGCTCGAACAACTGCCGCACCGTCACCCGCCGGGTCTCTGCAAGTTCGGCCGCTGCGGTCTCGGCTCGCACAGATTCCAACTTCGCCCGACGCTCACGCACTATGTTAGTGGGCGCTTCAGCCGCGCGCAGGCGACCTTCGTTGGCCTTTCTTCGGGCTTCAGCCAGTGTTGCAGTGGGGTAGGAGACCCCGGGGAACAAGGATGCCCAGGTGCGGGCCCCGGTCAGGGGGTTGACTTGCCGTAGAGACCAGAAGGCCCCCTCCGCCCGCCTTCGGAGGTACAGCCCCCCGCCATCGTGCAGCGCATCGGCACCGGGCTTGCGAAGCCAAGCCTTGATGGTCGTGTCTGTCAATCGTTCAGTGCCTGCCGCGCGTGGTGTTTGTGTGCTCATGCCATCGGGATACCGTCCGGGATACCAAATTTTATCGGCTGTGGGCGTTCTTCGGCGGACTTCGCCGGACGTGTGGCAAAGATAAATCATTGAAAACACTAGAGTTTTACTTGTTGCTGTATCCCGTCCCCAGGTGGGCGAAAAGTGACTCGGGTTGAATGGGGTGCAAGGGGTCGCGAGTTCGAATCCCGCCACCCCGACCAAAAACGTGTTGTATCGAGAATCAGCGGGCTAGCCTTTCAAAGGGCTAGCCCGTTTGGCTTTGTGGGCCTGGGCGCCCGTGGTGAGCACACGCCATGCAGCTGCGTTCCAAGATCATTTTGCTCGGCATCGTGCCCCTCCTGGTCTGCCTGGCCTTGCTGGCCGCCGCGGTGCGGCACCAGGCCCTGGCCCTGGCCGACCGCCAGCACACCATCGTCCAGCGAGAGACCCTGCGTGCCCGGCGCGACGAACTCAAGCACTACCTCGAGCTGGCTGTCAGCGCACTGCAGGCGGTCACCGCCGAACACGAGCCCGACGGGAGGCAGCGGGCCCTGCAGCTGCTGCAATCCATGAACTACGGCGAAGACGGTTACTTCTTCGCCTATGACCTCCAAGGCACGGTGCTGGCTCACTCGCGCCAGCCCGAGCTGGTCGGGCGCAACCTCTGGGACCTGCGGGATCCGCAAGGCCGGGCACCGATCCAGATGCTGATTGCAAGGGCCAAGGCCGGCGGCGGCTTCGTCGAATACGAGTGGAAAAAGCCGTCCAGCCTGCAGATGACCCCCAAGCTCGGTTACGTGGTGGTGCTGCAGCCCTGGAACTGGATGGTGGGAACGGGTCTGTACCTGGACGATGTGAAGGCCACCATCCAGCAACTGGACCGCGACGCCTACCGGAACATCAGCGGCACCATGTGGTGGATCGCCGCGGTGGCGGCCTCGGGCGTCCTGCTCATCGGCATGGCCGGCTTGTTGCTCAACCTGAGTGAACACCGCGTCAGCGACGGCAAGTTGCGCCTGCTCGCGCGCCAGGTGGTCCAGTCGCAGGAAGACGAACGGGCGCGCCTGTCGCGCGAGCTGCACGACGGCGTCAGCCAGAGCCTGGTCTCCACCAAGCTCTTCGTCGAGTCGGCCCTCTCGGCGCTGGACCGCCGCAGCGCCGATGTCGAGCCTGTCCTGGGCAAAGCCCTGGGGCGGCTCAACGGCAGCCTGAACGAGGTGCGCCGCATCTCGCACCGCTTGCGCCCCGCGCTGCTGGACACGCTGGGCCTGCCCGCGGCGTTGCAGCACCTGGCGCAGGAGTTCGAGGATGCCGGGCCGATGGCAGTGCGCGTGGCCATCGAGGGCCCGGCGCACGAGCTCCCCGAAGAGGTCAAGACCGTGCTGTTCAGGGTGGCGCAGGAGTCGTTGACCAACATCGTCAAGCACGCGCAGGCCGCGAAGGCCGAACTCGGGCTGTTGTTCGTCGAAGGGGCAGGGGTGCGGCTTCGCGTGTCCGACGATGGCCTGGGTTTCGACACCGAAGCCGTGCAGCGCGATCCCCGCCGTGGCATCGGCCTGCGCAACATGCGTGAGCGGCTCGTGGCCGTGGGCGGCACCTGGCAATGCGAGAGCAGCGCGGGCTTCGGCACGCAGATCCTGGCCGAGGTGCCGGGACCCGCGTTGAAGAAGCTCGGCCTGGGCTGAACGAATGGATGCGCCACGGATTCGCGTGCTGCTGGTGGATGACCACCCCATGGTGCGCGAGGGCCTGAAGGCGCGGTTCGCCAACGTCGAGCGGCTGGAAGTGGTGGCCGAGGCGGCCACCGCCGAGGAGGCGCTGGCAGCCCTGGACTGGGCGCGGCCGGAAGTGGTGGTGATGGACATCGGCCTGAAGGGCAGCAACGGCATCGAACTGGTGCGCCGGATCCCGGCTCGCCAGCCCCAGGTCCGCGTGCTCATGTTCAGCATGTACGACAACGCCGAGTACGTCACCCAGGCCCTTCAGGCCGGCGCCTGGGGTTATGTGCTGAAGGACGCGCCCGCCCAGGAGATCATCGATGCGATCCAGGCCGTCGCTGCGGGTGGGCACTATCTCAGCGCGGCGCTTTCGCAACGGCTGCGCCGGGCTTCGGCCGAGCAGCCGCTGCTGTCGCCGCGGGAAGGCGAGATCCTGGCGGCGCTGGGCCGGGGCGAATCCAGCAAGCAGATCGCCAGGGCCCTGGGCCTGAGCGTGCGCACGGTGGAGACCCACCGCCAGAACATCAAGCGCAAGCTCAACCTGGAAGGCCAGGCCGAGCTGATCAAGTACGCGGTGGAGTTCTCGCAGCGGCAGCGGCTGCCCTAGGTTGGCAGGCGCGCCGGAAGGACCGGCCGTACCCGGCAAGCCTCACTTCGGCGCCTCGGCCGAGGCTGCTTCGGCCGGGGCCGGCACCGCGACGGGCCCAGCAGCCGGTGCGATGACGGGCGCGGCAGCGGGCGCCACCATCGGCGGAGGCGACGCGTGCGCAGCCGCCGAAGCTGCGCTGGGCGCCGGCGTGGGCAGCAGCGGCACGATGAGCAGCGCCACGATGTTGATGATCTTGATGAGCGGGTTGACCGCGGGGCCGGCCGTGTCCTTGTAGGGATCGCCCACGGTGTCGCCCGTGACGGCGGCCTTGTGCGCTTCGCTGCCCTTGCCGCCGTGGTGGCCTTCCTCGATGTACTTCTTGGCGTTGTCCCAGGCGCCGCCGCCCGTGCACATCGAAATGGCCACGAACAGGCCCGTGACGATGGTGCCCATCAGCAGGCCGCCCAGGGCGGCCGGCCCGAGGATCATGCCCACCAGCACCGGCACGAAGACGGGCAGCAGGCTGGGCACGATCATCTCCTTGATGGCGGCGCTGGTCAGCATGTCCACGGCCACGCCGTACTCGGGCTTGGCCGTGCCTTCCATGATCCCCTTGATTTCCTTGAACTGGCGGCGCACTTCCACCACCACCGAGCCGGCGGCGCGGCCCACGGCTTCCATGGCCATGGCGCCGAAGAGATAGGGGATCAGGCCGCCGATGAACAGGCCCACGATCACCTTCGGATCGGAGAGGTCGAAGGCGACGCTGAAGCCGCGGCCTTCCAGCGAATGGGTGTAGTCGGCAAACAGCACCAGCGCCGCAAGGCCCGCCGAGCCGATGGCATAGCCCTTGGTGACGGCCTTGGTGGTGTTGCCCACGGCGTCCAGGGGGTCGGTCACGTCGCGCACGCTGGCGGGCAGTTCGGCCATTTCGGCGATGCCGCCGGCGTTGTCGGTGATGGGCCCGTAGGCGTCCAGCGCCACCACGATGCCGGCCATGCTGAGCATCGACGTGGCCGCCACCGCGATGCCGTACAGGCCGGCCAGCTGGTAGGCCAACAGGATGGCCACGCAGACGAAGAGCACCGGCCAGGCGGTGGACCGCATCGACACGCCCAGGCCGGCGATGATGTTGGTGCCATGGCCGGTGGTGGAAGCCTGCGCGATGTGCTGCACGGGCTTGTACTGGGTTCCGGTGTAGTACTCAGTGATCCACACCATGGCGGCAGTCAGGACGAGGCCGACCGCGCAGGCGCCGAACAGCGCCATCGACGACACCGTGCCACCGGCCGTCAGCGTGAGCGGGGCCGGGAACAGCATCGAGGTGATGAAGTAGAAGGCGATCAGCGAGAGCACGCCTGCCACGGCCAGGCCCTTGTACAGCGCGGGCATCACGTTCTTCATGCCCGGCGAGGCCTTGACGAAGTAGCAGCCGATGATCGAAGCCAGGATCGAGACGCCGCCCAGCAGGAGCGGGTAGATCACCGCGTTGACCGCGGAGCCGCCGACCGTCAGCGAGCCCAGCGCCATGGTGGCGATCAGCGTGACGGCGTAGGTCTCGAAGAGGTCGGCGGCCATGCCGGCGCAGTCGCCCACGTTGTCACCGACGTTGTCGGCGATCACCGCCGGGTTGCGGGGATCGTCCTCGGGAATGCCGGCCTCGACCTTGCCCACCAGGTCGGCGCCCACGTCCGCA
>CAIJPE010000288.1 GCA_903822435.1 uncultured beta proteobacterium
CCACGGCCCGACAGCGCGGCAAACAGCACCAGGGGCGGCAGCGCAAAGCAGGCGCACAGCGCCAGCGGTGTCAGCGGCGGCCGGCGGTCCTCGCTGCCGCCGGGGCTGGCCGCCGGACCCTGCGTGCGCTGCCACCAGGCCAGCGCGCCCGCGGCCAGCAGCGGCCCGTAGGCCAGCACCTGCACCACGGCGTAGCTCAGCACGCGGCGGGCTTTCCACTCGCCAGCGCCCGAGCCCGCGCCGTGGCCGATCTGGTAGGTGAACGAGATCCAGTCGTGCGCGGCGTTCCAGGCCACCACTGGCGTGACGAGCAGCAGGGCCAGCACCGACGCCACCCAGGGGCCCGGGCCCGCGAGCACCCGGGGCCCGTGGGCCAGCAGCAACGCGATCAGCACACCCAGGGCCAGCAGCACGGCCGTGTACTTCGAAAGACCGGCCAGCCCCAGGCACAGGCCCAGGACCAGCCACAGCGGGCCCATGCGCGCGCCGCCCGGCTGGCACAGGCGCCAGGTCAGGCCCATGGCCAGCACGGTCAGGGGGGTCAGCAGGCTGTCGGGCACCAGCGCCACCGCCAGCAGGTGTGGCAGCGGGCTGAGCACCAGCAACGCGATGGCCCAGCGAGCCACCGGCAGCGCCTGGCCCGCGGGCGCCAGGCGCTCGCACAGCGACAGCAGCGCCCCGGCCGTCAGCGCCCAGGCGGCCATGGGCACGATGCGCATCAACAGGTCCTGCCCGCCGGCCATCAGCGCGGGCCATTGAACCCAGCCCACCAGGGGCGGGTGGTCGTAGTAGCTCCAGGCCGGGTGCGCGGCGTACATCGCGTAGTGCGCTTCGTCGGGCGACAGGTGAAAGCCCATCGCCAGCACCGCGTGCAGCAGCAGGCCGGCGGCCAGCAGGCCGGCCACCATCCGGTCCGCCAGCAGCTGCCGCAGGCCTCGTGCTGCGATGGGCTTCATCGGCGCCGCGGCTTGAGCCACACCAGGTAGGCGGTGGCGCCGTAGTTCCACACCGTGCCGACCAGGATGCCCGCCAGCCCCGACACCAGCCAGTTGCCCCAGCCACCGTGGATGTAGGCCGCCACGCCCACGTTGGCCACGGCACCGATGCCGCAGGCCAGCATGAAGACGAGCAGCCCGCGCAGCACGGCCCAGCCGCGCAACTGCTGGTCGCGGTAGGTCAGGGCGTTGTTGAGGAAGAAGTTGCCCACCATGGCCACCGTCACCGCCACGGTCTGCGCGTGCACGAAGTCCACGCCGGCCACGGCCAGCGACAGCCGCAGCACGGCCAGGTGCACCAGCACGCCGAAGGAGCCGATGGCTCCGAAGGACACCAGCCGCGTGGGCACCCAGCGGCCGATGGTCTTGTCGGCCAGCAGCATCAGGTAGTCCCAGGCCACCTTGTTGTCGAGCTTGCTGTCGCCGGCATGGCGCGGGCGGAAGGTGTAGGGCAGCTCCTTCACGCGCAGCGGCGTGGGCGCCGAGGCCAGGATGTCCAGCAGCAGCTTGAAGCCCATGCCCGAGAGCCGGTAGACGGTGCTCTCGAAGGCGGTCTTGCGGATCATGAAGAAGCCGCTCAGGGGGTCGCTCAGCGCCAGCCGCAGCAGCCGCTGGCTGAGCTGCGTGGCGCGCGCGCTGATGGAGCGCCGGGTCGCGTCCCACTGGCCGACGCCCCCGCCTTGCATGTAACGCGACGCCACCACCAGGTCCACGGCCGGGTCGCGCAGCGCCTGCACCATCTGCGGCAGCAGGGCTTCGTCGTGCTGCAGGTCGGCGTCCATCACGGCCAGCAAGGGCGCGCCCGTGGACAGCATGCCCTCGGTGCATGCGCTGGACAGGCCGCGCCGGCCGATGCGCCGCAGGCAGCGCACCTGCGGCCATCGGCGCGACAGCGCCTGCAGCTTGGCGGCGGTGCCGTCGGGCGAGTCGTCGTCGACGAAGATCGCCTCCCAGGCGATGCCGGCCAGCACCCCCTGCAAGCGCCGCAACAGCTCGTCGGCGTTGTCGATCTCGTTGAAGGTGGGGATCACCACCGCGAGCTCGAGCGGGGTGTCGGAGGGTGTGGAGGGACTCAACGGGCGGGCGCGATTGGAGCCGCCAATGGTAGCCGCTGGCTGCGGCTCCCCGGCTCTCAAGGCGTCGTGGTGCCCGCCCATCCCCCGCCCAGGGCCTTGAACAGGTCCACGCTGGCGCTCAGCTGGGCCTGGCGGTTCTTCACCACCTCGAGCCCCGCGGCGGTGGCCGTGCGCTGGGCGTCCAGCAGTTCCAGGTAGCCCGAGTAGCCGGCGTCGAACCGTGCCTTGGCCAGGGCCAGCGCCCTTTGCGCCGCAGCGTCCCGCAGCACGGTGTCGTCCTGCGATTCGCGGGCGGCGCGCACCCCGGCCAGGGCATCGGCCACCTCCTTGAAGGCGGTTGACACCGCGGCCTGGTAGGCACCCACGGCTTCGCGCTGGCGGGCGCCGGCCTGGTCGGTGCGGGCCGCATTGCGGCCACCGTCGAAGAGCGGCAGGCTCAGCCCGTAGCCGATGGACCACAGCCGGGCAGGGCCGTCCAGCAGGCTGCCCAGCGCGCTGCTTTCCTGGCCGAGCGATGCGGTCAGGGACAGCGTGGGGAACATGGCCGCGCGGGCCACGCCGATCTGCGCGTTGAGCGAGACGAGGTTCTCTTCGGCGCGGCGCACATCGGGTCGCCGTTCCAGCAGCGCGGACGGCAGGCCCGGGGGCGGCAACGGCGGCAGGGGCCCTGCCGCCAGCGTGCCCGCGGGCGCGGCGTAGGCGCTGTCGGCCGTCAGCAGGCCGATCTGGGTGGCCGCCAGGGCGCGCTGGCGCTGCAGTTCGCGCAATTGCACGGCGGCGTCGGCGCGCAGGATCTCGGCCTGCTCGGCGTCCAGCAGCGAACCGGTGCCCGCCTTCACGCGCAATCCGATCAGCCGGGCGCTGTCTTCACGCGTCTTGAGCGTGCTGCGCGTGGCGACGATCTGATCGTCCAGCGAACGCAGGGCGAAC
>CAIJPE010000289.1 GCA_903822435.1 uncultured beta proteobacterium
CGTCTTGGCCACCGTGGGCTCCACCAACCTGGACTGGCGCAGCTTCCTGCACAACTATGAGGTCAACGCCGTCATGCTGGGCGCCGACTTCGGGCAACAGGTGCAGGCCATGTTCGATCGCGATTTGGCGGAGTCGGATGCGATCGAGCTCGCCGCGTGGGAGCGTCGCAGCCCGGTTCTACATCTGCAGGAGTGGTTCGGCCGGCTTTGGGAGTATTGGCTCTGAGGCCCAGGGGAGTGCGGGCGACAGGCTTCTTGGCCAGGGCGGCGGCCCGTCCGTGCATTGCGCCGCCGGACCCGAGCAAGGCCTTCCGGTCGGGGCTCTCTCGGCGCCCCAGCGCGCTCGGCCTCGGGCGCAAGCTCGGTGCGTGCTGCATCGCACAGACCCACGCGTTGACGGCCCATAGGCTCCGTTCACGGGTGGGCGCAACTGCAAACCCGTCCGCAGGAACATCAATGAAGGAGCCCTCATGAAAAGCCGAACGCTTGCAAGCTGGATGGTCGTCCTGGCCGCCGTGTCATCGCCCTTGCTGTCGCAGGCCGCCGATGTCGAAGGGACCAAGGCGAAGACGAAGGAGTTCGTCAAGGACTCGGTGATCACGACGAAAGTAAAGTCAGAGCTCGCCGCAGCGAAGCTGTCGAGCCTCGTGAAGATTCAGGTGGAAACCGACAACACCGGCGTGGTGACCTTGAGCGGTACCACCGCGACCCAGGCGACGAAGGACAAGGCGCTCTCGATCGCACAGGCCGTCAAGGGCGTCACTTCGGTCGACGACCAGATCAAGGTGGTCGCCGACAAGTAGGCGAACGACGATGGGGTCCGCGGCCGCCAGGAGCACCCCGCCCCTGGCCACAGACGGGGCCGTCGACCACCAGGACGGCCTCAGCCTGCTTCATCAGCTGAAGCGACTGGTCACCCCAGCCCTGTAGCGGTCCGAGCGGATTGCGGCGCAGGTCCACCTCGTGGATGGTCGGCCGCCCGCCAACCAGCTTGTAGACCAACGCGTCGTCCACGAAGACCAGCAGAACATCCACCCGCCAGCCGGTGGTCACCGTTTCGCGCCTGAAGTTCAGCGAGTCGAGCCAGAAACTGCCGATGCGCTGCCGGTGCAGCTTCTCCACGGCGATGGCGTAGCCACCGCACTGCTTTCCGGCCTGCAGGCAGTCCCGGATCCCTGGATCGACACCGGCCCAGCGGCAGCACGCCTGGCGCGCTGGGTGTGCCAAAGCACAGACGTCTGAGGCGGACCGCCTTACCTTCGACTTGCACGGGCGCGAGCCGACCTGCGGCGCAACCCAAGACGCTCGCATCGCCGGGTCACCGCGCTGAGCGAGGAGCACCGCATGAAGAAATCAGCCGCCGTCGTCCACATCGTCCTGGCCTTGTCCGTCGGCACCTCCGGGGTCGCGTTCGCGCAGGATCATCGGGCCGGAAGTGATCGCCCGCGTGGCGGGCCCGAGCAGCGTGATGCGATGCCAGACCGCCCAGGTCAATCGCAATGGCACCAGCCGCGAGACGGAGAGCGTGGTGCCGGGCCCAAGCACAACTTCCGAAAGGGCGATCGCCTGTCCAAGGCGCAACACCAGCAGCGTTATGTGGTGAGCGACTGGCGCAACCGGCAGCTCAGCGAACCGCCGCGCGGCTACCACTGGGTGCAGACGGGGGATGACTACGTGCTCGCCGCCATCGCCACCGGTGTCATCCTCCAGCTCATGCTGCACAACTGAGGCAGGGTCACGGTGGCCTCAAGGCCACCCGTCCGACACGCGCTTGGCTGGCGTGTTCACCCGGACGCGGTCGATCAGCAGCCAGGTCAGGGCCCAGCCGGTGCCGAAAGCCCAGCCGCCGATGACGTCGGTACCCCAGTGCAGGCCCAGGACCACGCGGCTGATGCCCACCAGCAGTGACACAAGCATGCCCGCCGCCACGAAGAATGCACGCTCGGCAGCGCGTGTGCGCGACTCGGCGACGAGCGCGCCGATGGTCAGGAAGGCGATCGCTGACATCCCGGCATGTCCGCTCGGGAAACTCGGCCCGTCCACCGCGAATGCCGCATAGGCAACATCCGGTCGCCAGCGACCATAGGCCGTCTTGAAGCACCCGACCAGAATGGCCCCGCAAACCATCGAGGCCGTGACCAGGACTGCGGTGCGTGGCTGCGCCATCAGCAGCAGATAGCCCACCGTCAGCACGGTGAGCAGGGTCAGCACCGACGTGCTGCCCAGTCCGCTGAAGTCGCGCATGACGGCGACCATCCCGGGGTAGGCGTTCCGCAATGCTTGCGCGCCTCTCAGCAGTGCCATGTCGAAGTGGCGCGTGTCGCCTTCGAGCACCTCGCCGCCGAGCAGCACGAACGCCAGCACCGACACGGCAGCGGCGAACGCGAGGGCCAGGGTCTTGGTCATCTGCGGACTTCAATCCGCGGGCGTCGGCCGCCAATCGACCGCGCCGTTGCCTTCGCGGCCGACCAAGGTGTAGAACAGGCCCACGCGGGCCAACGTCTGTCGGCGGCCGGAGACATCGGGCGAACTCGAACTGCGATGAGACCAGGCGTAGTTCACCCCGACGGCGTGCCGGCCCCGGATGCGCCAGGTCAGCGCCGTGTCGATGTTCGCAATCTCGTCGCGCCCCGCATCGCGCTGGTCGATACTGCCCATCGACACCATCCGGGTCAGCATGTCGGCCGAGAAGTCGTCGCCGACGATGCCGCGCAGCCCGAGCGCGAAGCGAGGCGCCACGCCATAGTGGTAGTCGCGAGCGTCGGCCGTCCGATGCAGGGTGCTCGCGGCTGCGTAGCCCAGGCCGGCGAGTGCGGTGCCCTGGATCGCCACCGTCCGGCTGGCCCACCATTGCCCGGTCGTGCCCAGCGACAGCGAGGTGGTCGAGACGTGGAAGATCTGAGGCGAGAGGTAGTCGTAGCTGCCGTACAGGCCCCAGATGCCCCGGACATCGGCGCCGAATCCGTAGTCCGCGCCCCAGAGCAGGCCGGTCGTGCTCAGTCCCTCGATGCCATTGGCGCTGGACAGCATGACGCGCGTGGTGAAGTAGTCGAACGGGCGCTTGTAGGTGTACCCGGGCATGCCCGGAAGGCCATAGTCGATCGCAAAGTCGATGGACGCGCCGTTGACCTTGAAGTCGACCGGTGTGTCGAAGCTGTGTTGAACGGCATGCGTGGCGCCCATCCGCAGTCGACCGTAGTAGCTCGGTTCATGGTCCGAGAACGCATCGCTGAAGCGCGAGCCGAACATCAGCCGGTTCAGGCCGACGCCCGGCGAGACCACCGTGGCCAGTCCGCTTCGCCAGGCCGCAGGCAGCCCGTTGCGGTCGCTGAGCACCAAGTGCGCCATTCGGAACAGGGGCTCGCCCAGGAAGCTGCCCGCGATGCCGCTGGCAATCTGGTCGTTGCGCGAAGGCGGCGTCTGTTCGCCCGTGATCTCCCACCAGGCGCTGCCGGCGAAGGTCAGGCCTGCGGCCTCCCAGTAACTCAGCCCGCTCGCCCGCCCGGCGCCGTGGTACAGCGAGCCCTGGTAGGGGTGCGCGAACTGATTGATCGAGAACGGATCGTTGTCCACGACCCAGGGCCCGCGCAGGTTGCGACGGATCGAGCCGAGGCTCACGTCGTAGTCCTTGGACCCGCTGACATGGCGGTTGACGTTGCTGAGGATGAGGTCCAAGCCGATGATTTCGAGGGCCGGCACGGCGAAGCTCTTGTCGGGCTCGGCATCCGGCGCCGTCGGTTGGGCCGCCGTGGCCTGCCAGGCCAGGCACAGGACCAGCGGCAGGGCTCGATGCCGGGCCGACAGGCAGTCGTACGAGGTGCGCATCTCAGCAGTGATAGGCCGGGCCCGCACCCGGCCCCAAAAAGGACGCAAGGGTGGCGATCGTCTGGCGCAATGTCGTGCCTCCTGCGCGGCCTGCAGAGTCCACTGCGACGGCGGGAATGAAAGCGGGCCGCCAGGGGCTCCGAATCGGCCGCTTGCCGAGACTGGGCCCCGGGCCTGCTGCGGTCTGTTCGATGGCGCACGTTGGCTGGGGGGATCAACGACCCCCAGCGCGCATCCATCGCCCCGGAGGTTGTGTCACAGTCGGATCTGCGGTGCCCTGACCCTGGGGCGAAACCACCGACAAGGCATCACGCATGCGAATCGCAATCATGGGCGCCGGCGCGGTCGGCGGCTATTTCGGCGGGCTGCTCGCCCGCGCGGGCCATGCCGTCACGTTCATTGCCCGGGGAGCTCATCTCGCCGCCATGCGCGAGCGCGGGCTCTTGCTCGACACCCCGAAGGGCCGCCTGGCTGTCGACACCGCGGGCTTCGTCGAACACGCCTGCGAGGCCGGTCCTTGCGACGTGGTGCTCTTCGCGGTCAAGGCCTATGACATCGAGAACGCCGCCGCGCCACTGAAACCGCTGGTCGACGGCGGCGCTTGCGTGGTCTCCGTATTGAACGGTGTCGACCACCAGGACCGGATCGCTTCGGTGCTGGGCGCCGGTCGCGTGCTGGGTGGACTGGCCATGGTGTCGGGCGTGATCGTCGAGCCGGGCATCATCCGCTACACCTCGAATATGTCCGGTCTGCGATTCGGTGAAGCCGACGGCTCGATGTCCGCGCGGGCCATGGCGTTCCGGGACGCCTGCCAGGACGCGGGCTTCTCGGCGGACCTGGTGCCCGACATCCGGGCTGCACAGTGGGCCAAGTTCGTCGGGTTGGCCACCAATGCCTCGCTCACCAGCCTGTTCAGATTGCCCGCGGGCTACATCTACCACGACCCCGACGTCATTCCCATGGCCACACGGGCCTTTGCCGAAGTGGCGGCGGTGGCGCGGGCCGAGGGCATCGAGCTGCCTGCCGACATCGTGCCACGCACCCTGGCACTGCACCAGTCGTTCCCGAAGACCATGTATGCCTCGATGTTCCACGACCTCGCCAAGGGGCGGCCGATGGAGCTCGACAGCTTCTCGGGCCACATCGTCCGCAGGGGCCGCGCCTTGGGCGTGGCCACGCCGCTGCACGAGATGGCCTGGCTCGCGCTGAAGCCGTATCTGCATGGCACGCCAGCGCCGCTGGTGTGAAACGCCGCGGTTGGCGTGCCGGATGGAGTCCTGATCGCATGCCGTCCGCTGACGTCATCGTGGTCGGCCTGGGCGCCGTGGGCAGCGCCGTGGCCCACCACCTGGCGCGCCGCGGCGCCTGCGTGCTGGGTCTCGACCGCTTCCGGCCGCCGCATGATCGGGGCTCCAGCCACGGCCGCACGCGCATCACGCGGCTGGCCGTGGGTGAAGGCGCAGCCTACGTGCCCTTGGCGATCCGCTCGCATGCGCTGTGGGCCGAGCTGCAGGCCGAAGGGCACGCGCCCGAGGGCCTGCTGTATCGCCGCACCGGCGGCCTGGTGCTGGGCTCGGATGCGGCCGATGCCGGCGCCTTCCACGGCCAGGCCGGGTTTTTCTCGCGCACGGCAGCCCTGGCGCAGCAGTTCGGCATCCGGCATGAACTGCTGGACGCCGCAGCCGTACGCCGTCGATTTCCGCAGTTCATGCCCCAGGACCATGAGCGCGCCTACTTCGAGCCCGACGCCGGCGTGCTCGCACCTGAGCGCTGCGTGGCCGCGCAGTTGTCGGCTGCAGCGCGCCACGGCGCCTATCTTCGCTACGGTCAGCGCGTGCTGAGCGTGTCGGCCGGGCCCGGGGGTGCCTCCCTGCAGACCGACTGCGGCACCTTTGCCGCGGCCCAGGTGGTGCTGGCCGCGGGTGCCTGGAACCCGGGCCTGGCCGGTGAGCCGTTCGCGCCGCGGCTGGCGGTGCAGCGGCAGGTGCTGCATTGGTTTGCCACCTCCACCCCCGCGCTGTGGTCGGCGCCGGCGAGCCCGATCTTCATCTGGCTGCACGGCCCGACGCTGGAAGACTCGATGTATGGCTTCCCGATGGGCGACGGCGTCGACGGCGTGAAGGTGGCCACCGAGCAGGTGCGCCTGCGGTGCGACCCCGACGCCGTCGACCGCGAGGTGCAACCGCACGAGGTCCGCGCGATGTTCGAGCGGCATGTTCGGGGCCGTCTGGGTGGCGTGGGGCCGCACTCGGTGGGCACGGTGACCTGCCTGTACACCAGCACGGTGGACGGCCGCTTCCTCGTCGACCGTCATCCCGCCATGCCGGCCCTCACCGTGGTGTCGGCCTGCTCGGGGCACGGCTTCAAGCACTCGGCCGGCCTGGGGGAAGCCATCGCGCAGGACCTGCTGGGAGAGGTGCCGCATGCGAGCCTGGAGGCCTTCAGGCTCGGGGCTTGAGGCGGCAGGGCCGCCGCGGCATCCCGAGAAGGCGGGGTGTGCCGCCAACCAGGTCGGATCGATCTGGACCGTCCCGTTCAGGAAGGTGTTGGCGGTGCCGCTGGCGAAGACCCCCGAGAGCACCGCGGCCCCGCACTGGATTGCTGCCGCACACGAGGTGATCTCGAGCTGCGTCCCCATGACCAGGGCGCCTTGGGTGCTGTTGTTGCCGAACTGCGGGCCCGGCGGCGGCCCCACGCGGTCGGCACCGCTGCTGCTGGCGGTGACCGTCTGTTGCGCGGCGGGATTGCCACGCCGGGCCGCGCGTTGAAGAATGCTTGACCGGAGCGCAATCCCACCTGCCATGGCAACCGAGCCTGCATCACCCAACAGCCCCTTGGCGCAGGACCCTAGCGCCCATCCGCAGCCCGAGGGGCCCTCGCTGTGCGACCTGGTCATGAAGGGCGGCATCACCAGCGGCGTGATCTACCCCAAGCTGGTGGCCGAACTGGCCGCGCACTACACCTTCAAGAACATCGGCGGCACCTCGGCCGGGGCGATTGCGGCCGGCGCCTGCGCAGCGGCCGAGTACGGGCGCAGCCACGGGCGCCCCGACGCCTTCGACGAACTCGAAAGCCTGCCCGAACTGCTTGGCAAGCCCACGGCGCCCAGCGGCCGCTCCAAGCTCTTCACGCTCTTCCAGCCGGCGCCGGCCCTGCGGGCGCATTTCGCCGTGCTGGTGGGCGCCCTCAATCTGCAGCCGGCTGAAGCCGTGCCGCGCGTGGTGCGGGCGCTGCTGAAGATGCACCCGCAGATGGTCTACGGCGCGCTGCTGCTGGGCACGCTGCTGGGCTGGCCGATGGCGCGGGCCCTGGCGCCGGATGCCTCGTGGGGGGCCGCGCTCGGCCTGTCGGCCTTCTCGCTGGTGCTGAGCGCCTACGCTGCCGCGCTGGCCGCCCGCGTGGCCCGGGTCGGTCCCGTCACGGCCGCCGGTGTGATGGCCATGGCCGCGGCCATCGTGACCGCCACGGCGCACGTGCTCCTGGACGCGCAAGGCTGGCTCACCGGCGGGGCGATGGCGCTGGCCATGCAGGCCGTCGCCCTGCTGGTGTGGGCCTGCTTGCTGGCGGTCGTCGTGGCGCGCTTCGGCTCCACCTTGCTGCGGGGCCTGCACGCCAACGGCTACGGCATCTGCAGCGGGCAGACCGCCAGCCCCCACCCCGGCGCCCTGCCCGGCCTGACCAATTGGCTGGCGGGTTACTTCAACGGCCTGGCCGGTTGGTCCGAAGACCACCGGCCCCTGACCTTCGGCGACCTCTGGGGCACGCACGACCCCGCGCAACCGCGCCAGATCAACCTGGAGGTCATGACCAGCGCCATCAGCCAGCAGATGGTGTACGCCGTTCCCTTCCGCGATGGCACGCCGCGCTTCTTCTACGACCCCGTCGAGTGGTCCCGTCTGTTTCCGGCCAACGTCCTGCGCTGGCTGGACGAGGCCGACCGTGCTGTGCCCGACGGCGACGGCACCGAGCCGCCGCTGCCCGAAGGCGCCCGCGTGGTCAGCGCCGGTGGCAGGCCGCTGCGCATGCTGCCGCGGCGCGCCGACCTGCCCGTGGTGGTGGCCGTGCGCATGAGTCTGAGTTTTCCGGTGCTGTTGTCGGGCGTGCCGCTGTATGCGGTGGATTGGAGCCGCGTGGCCAACCAGCATCAGAAGACCCTGCTGGAGAAGGCAGCCAGGGGCGGTGCGCCCATCCAGGCCGACATCGTGGCCACCCGCGTGTGGTTCTCCGATGGCGGCATTGGCAGCAACATGCCCCTGCACCTGTTCGACGCGCTGTTGCCGAGCCATCCCACCTTCGCCGTCAACCTCAAGGCGGCCCATCCCGACTTCGCCATCCGGGAGCCCGAGCGGCCCCACAACGACGGGGGCCGGATCTACCTGCCCGACAGCAATCTCGGGGGCCGCCAGCGCCACTGGGCCGAGCCGGCCGATGGCAAGCCCTTGCAGGGCCTGATCGGCTTCCTGTCGAGCATCGTCGACACGATGCAGAACTGGCGCGACGAGATCCTGTTCCCCTATCCGGGCTTCCGTGACCGCATCGTGCAGATCAGCCAGCGGCCCACCGAGGGCGGGCTGAACCTGGACATGCCGCCGCGCAGCATCGCCGACCTGGCCGGGGCTGGCGCCATGGCCGCAGGCCGGCTGGTGGACCGTTTCCACCCTCAGGGTTCGGAACGCGGCAAAGGCTGGACCAACCACCAGACCGTCCGCCTGCGGACGTTCCTGGGCACCCTGCAGCCGGGCAGCACGGCGCTCGCTCCTTCGCTGGCGCGGGGCGAGTGGGCGGCCTTGTTACCCAACATCAAGGCATATTCTGGAGCCGAGCGCCAGCTGGCCACCGACTTCCTGGTGGAGCTCGGCGACCTCGGCGCGCGGGGTGCAGCCAGCGGTGTTTCGCTGAAGGGCGGCGCCCTGAAGCCGTTGGCCGAGATCCGGATCTCGCCACGGATCTGAACGGCCGGAGCCTGCCCGGCGTCAGGCCCGCAGCGCGCCGTCCAGCTGCGCAAAGGCCGCGATGGCGCGGGCCGGACCGGTCGCCAGCAGGCGGTCGCCGATCGTCAGTTCGGACACGCTCCAGCCGGGCACCTCGGAAGGCCGCGCGCGCTCGAACAGCCAGCACCCGGTCTCGGCCGCAACCAGGTCGCGTAGCGCCAGGGCAGCGTCGGCCGGTGCATCGATGTGCAGGTGGAACATGTTGGTGGGCGGGTGTCGTGGGTTCACCCGCAGGCTGCTGAAGCCCTCCAGGCCCGCGGCCAGCGTGCCGGCACACGCCGCCAGGGCCGGCATCAGCGCCAGCCGCTCGTCCAGTCGCATCGCGGCCGAGGCCACCATCGGGCTCAGGTGCACGAGCGTGCCGCCCATGCGCCGACGCCAGCGTCGCGACTGGGCCACGAAGTCTTCGCTGCCGGCCAGCACCGCGCCCGCCAATCC
>CAIJPE010000290.1 GCA_903822435.1 uncultured beta proteobacterium
GACGACCAGGCCCTGCTCAACGGCGCACAGCGCCCGCAGCCCGACGGCGTGCGGGGCCGCGCTGCGATGGTCACCGACGTGACCACCGGCCGCGCGCGCGTGGGCCGCTTCGGCTGGAAGGCGCAGGTGGCCACGCTGCTGCGCTTCGCGGGCGATGCCTACAGCAACGAGATGGGCGTGACCAACCGCTTCTTTCCCACCGAGAACGCGCCCAACGGCAACCAGGCATTGCTGGCCTTGTGGGACAAGGTGCCGGAACTGGAAGACGCCGTGGACCCCGCGACCGGCACCAGCGACATCGACAAGGCCGCGGACTTCATGCGCTACCTGGCCGCCCCGCCCGCGCTGCGCCCGACCGCTTCGGCCTTGCAGGGCGGCCGGGTGTTCGACCAGATCCGCTGCACGGCCTGCCACGTGCCCAGCCTGACCACCAGCGCCAACGCCGTGCCGGCCTTGTCCCACCAGGTGGTGCCGCTGTTCTCGGACCTGCTGTTGCACGACATGGGCAGCCTGGGTGACGGCATCGTGCAGGGCCCGGCCGGCGCACGGGAGATGCGCACGGCCCCACTGTGGGGCCTGCGGGCCCGCGGCCCCTTCCTGCACGACGGCCGGGCCACGACGGTGGATGCCGCGATCCGGGCCCACGAGGGCGAGGGGGCCGCGTCGCGCAACCGGTACAGGGCATTGCCGGCGGCGCAGCGCCAGCAATTGCTGGACTATCTGGCGACGATCTGAGTGCGGGGCGTGCCCAGGCCGATGGGGGCCGGGGCCGCCATCAGGATGCGGCGAAACAGGCTGCGGTACTCGGGATCGGGTTCGTGGCCGCCCAGGGGGTCGCGGTTGCCCGCGAAGGCCTCGTCCAGCACCAGCCAGTCGGCGGGGCCCAGCACGCGCTCGGCCATCGGCAGGATGGCCGTCTCTTCCATGCTCATGTGCTGCAGGTAAAAGCGCGTGTATTGGTTGAGCTGCGTCTCGAAGGCTTCGCGCCGCGCCTCGCCCATCATCTCGTAGGCCAGCAGCGCGTGCTGCAACGACCGGATGGCCTGCTCCCCGCTGGCGTGATCCTGCTCCAGCCGGGTGATCACGGTGGTGAGTTCCGGGCAGCGCTGGAGCATCACCGGGAAGAGCAGTTCGGTCTCTTTGGGGTGGTGCAGCCGCTCCGGGAATTCGTCCACGTAAAACAGCATGGCGCGCAGCACCTCGAAATCGGGCTCGCGACCTTCGCGGTGTGCCTGGGTGACCAGCATCGACAGCGACCGCAGCATCGCTGACAGCGCCTGGTGCTCTTCGTGGATGACGTCGAGGGCGGTATGTCTCATGCGCTCAGCATGGCAGATCGGGGCCGGCAGACCTTGACGCAACGCAAGCCCCGCGGCCGGGCCCGCCGGCCGCGGAACCTAGAATCGCAGCCCCTCACCACCCCGAAGAACGGTCCGCCCGGGCCGAGACACCATGCCCCAAGCCGCGCCCGACTTCCTGCCCGACCGCAAGCCGATGGCCGATGCCATCCGCGCCCTGGCCATGGACGCGGTCCAGCAGGCCAATTCGGGCCATCCGGGCGCGCCGATGGGCATGGCCGAGATGGCCACCGCGCTGTGGGGCGGGGTGCTGCGTCACAACCCGGCAGACCCGCAATGGGCCGACCGCGACCGCTTCGTGCTGTCCAACGGCCACGGCTCGATGCTGCTGTACGCCCTGCTGCACCTGACCGGTTACGACCTGCCCATGAGCGAGTTGCGCAGCTTCCGGCAACTGCACAGCAAGACGCCCGGCCACCCCGAGGTGGACGTGACGCCGGGTGTGGAGACCACCACCGGCCCGCTGGGGCAGGGCCTGGCCAACGCCGTCGGCATGGCGCTGGCCGAAAAGCTGATGGCTGCGGAGTTCAACCGCCCGGGGCACACCGTGGTGGACCACCGAACCTGGGTTTTCATGGGCGACGGCTGCCTCATGGAAGGCATCAGCCACGAGGCTTGCGCGCTGGCAGGCGCCTGGAAACTGGGCAAGCTGACAGCGCTGTACGACGACAACGGCATCAGCATCGACGGCGCGGTAGCGCCCTGGTATGGCGACGACGTGGGCCAGCGCTTTGCCGCCTACGGCTGGAACGTGGTCGGCCCCATCGACGGCCACGACGTGGCCACCGTGCAAGCCGCGCTGAAGGCGGCCGGCGAGTCCGCCGGGCGGCCCACGATCGTCATCTGCAAGACCACCATCGGCAAGGGTTCGCCCAACCGGGCCGGCACCGCCAAGGCCCACGGCGAGGCCCTGGGCGCGCCGGAAGTCCAGCTCACGCGCGAAGCACTGGGCTGGGCCTCGCAGCCCTTCGTCATCCCCGAGCCGGTGTATGCGGCCTGGGACGGCCGCGCCGCCGGGCAAGCCGCGCAGACGGCCTGGGCCGCAGGCTTCGCGGCCTACCGCCAGGCCCACCCCGCCCTGGCGGCCGAGTTCCTGCGACGCATGGCCGGCGACCTGCCGGCGGGATTCGCCCAGACCGTGGCCGACTTGGTCATTGCCGCCGACGCGAAGGCCGAGACCGTGGCCAGCCGCAAGGCCAGCCAGCTCGCGCTGGAGGTGCTCACCGCCGCCCTGCCCGAACTGCTGGGCGGCAGCGCCGACCTGACCGGCTCCAACCTCACCCAGACTGCGGCCACGGCGCCGTTGCGCTTCGATGCGCAGGGTGCGCCGGTGCTGGGCGCCGGCGGCCAACCCGGCCGTCACATCAACTACGGGGTGCGCGAATTCGGCATGGCCGCCATCATGAACGGCGTGGCCCTGCACGGGGGCTACATCCCCTACGGCGGCACCTTCCTGACCTTCAGCGACTACAGCCGAAACGCCATCCGCATGGCCGCGCTGATGAAGCGCCGCGTCATCCATGTGTTCACGCACGACAGCATCGGCCTGGGCGAAGACGGCCCCACCCACCAGAGCGTGGAGCACGCCGCCAGCCTGCGCCTGATACCGAACCTGGACGTCTGGCGCCCGGCCGATACCGCCGAGACCGCCGTGGCCTGGGCCATGGCCCTCGGCCAACGCCAACGGCCCAGTGCGCTGCTGCTCTCGCGCCAGAACCTGCCCTACCTGCCCAAGCCGGGCCCGTCCGCTGCGGCCGACATCGGCAAGGGCGCCTACGTGCTGGCCGAACCCACGGAGGTGGGCCTGAAGAAGAAGGCGCAGGCGGTGATCATCGCCACCGGCAGCGAGGTGCACCTGGCCCTCCAGGCGCAGAGTGCGCTGGCCGGGCACCGCATCGCGGTGCGCGTGGTGAGCATGCCCAGCACCAGCGCCATCGACCGCCAGAGCGTGGCCTACAAGCGCAGCGTGCTGCCGGACGGGCTGCCCCGCGTCGCCGTGGAAGCCGGCGTGACCGACGGCTGGTGGAAGTACGGCTGCGCCGCCGTGGTGGGCATCGACACCTACGGCGAAAGCGCGCCTGCGCCGGCCCTCTTCAAGCACTTCAAGCTCACCGCGCAGAACGTGGTGGACGTGGTGCGCCGGGTGGTGCGGCGCTGACAGGCCGGCGCCTTAGAATTGAGCAGCTTCCGAAAACCCCGCTGAAAGACTCTCATGACCATCAAAGTTGGCATCAACGGCTTCGGCCGCATCGGGCGCATGGTGTTCCGCGCTGCCGTGCAGAACTTCCCCGAGATCGAGATCGTCGGCATCAACGACCTGCTCGAGCCCGACTACCTGGCCTACATGCTGAAGTTCGACAGCGTGCATGGCCGCTTCAAGGGCGACGTGGTGGTGGACGGCCACACGCTGGTGGTCAACGGCAAGCGCATCCGACTGACCGCCGTGAAGGACCCGGCCGAGCTGAAGTGGGGCGAGATCGGCGCGGACATCGTGGTCGAGGCCACCGGCCTGTTCCTGACCAAGGAAACCTGCCAGAAGCACATCGATGCCGGCGCGAAGAAGGTCATCCAGAGCGCCCCCAGCAAGGACGACACACCGATGTTCGTCTACGGCGTGAACGACAAGAGCTACGCCGGACAGACCATCATCAGCAACGCGAGCTGCACCACCAACTGCCTGGCGCCCGTGGCCAAGGTGCTCAACGACACCTTCGGCATCAAGCGCGGCCTGATGACGACGGTGCACGCCACCACGGCCACCCAGAATACCGTGGACGGCCCGAGCAACAAGGACTGGCGCGGCGGCCGGGGCATCCTGGAGAACATCATCCCCAGCAGCACCGGCGCGGCCAAGGCCGTGGGCGTGGTGATCCCCGAGCTGAACAAGAAGCTCACCGGCATGTCCTTCCGCGTGCCCACCTCTGACGTGTCGGTGGTCGACCTGACGGTCGAGCTGGTCAAGGAAGCCAGCTATGCCGAGATCTGCGCAGCGATGAAGGCGGCCTCCGAAGGCGCCATGAAGGGCGTGCTGGGCTACACCGAAGAGAAGGTGGTCTCCACCGACTTCCGCGGTGAATCCATGACTTCGGTCTTCGACGCCGACGCCGGTATCGCGCTGGACAAGACCTTCGTGAAGGTCGTGGCCTGGTACGACAATGAGTGGGGCTATTCGAACAAGGTGTTAGAAATGGTTCGCGTGATCGCCTGACACCCGCCGGACCCGCCTCACGGGCGGGCCCGATGCGTTGAAAAGCGCAGGTTTTCCGTAGCGCGCTGAAACCTGGCGTTTACAGCCGGCCGCTACGATAAATGGCATGAATGACCATTTGGGCCCTCGGGCCAACCGGCTGCGCGTGGCCCTCGGCTCGGCCGCAGCGCTGCTGGGCCTGCTGGCCGGCCCGGCAGCGCAGGCCCACGCGAAGGCCGAGCACCGGCGCTACATCGTGAGCCTGGTGAACCCGAGCGACGACCTGAAGGCCACCCGCAAGCTCGTGCACCGCACTGGCGGCGTGCCGGTCGAGGCCATCCGGGCCCTGTCACCCTCGCAGGTGGCCGTGACCTTGCGATGCCGCAGCGCGGCGCGCTGCGATGCCGCGTTGAGCCGCCTGAGCAGCGCCACATCCTGGGTGCGCAGTGTCGATGTCGATGCCGTGCGCACCCTCCCCGCCCCCGTTCCGGCTTCTGCCGCGAGGTAGCCCTGCGATGCCGTTGACCCGTTTTTCCACGCTCCTTCGCGGCCTGCGGGCCGCGCCCTGGCTGCTGGCCCTGGGCCTGTCCGTGCTGTCGGCCCACGCGACCGCGCCCAAGCCGGGCGCGCGGCCCACCACGGCCGCCGAAGACCCGAACGAGGCACGCGTGATCGTCAAATACCGCAGCGGCAGCACCCTGATGCAGGCACTGTCGGCCAACGGCAGCACGGCAGCCCGCGCGCTGCCGTTGCATGCCGCCACGATGGGCCAGCGCCTGGGCCTGCCCATGCAGGACGGCCGCGTGCTGGACGCGCAGACGCAGTCGCTGCGGGGCCAGGGCATGAGTTCCAGCCAGCTGGCGGCCCGGCTCAGCCAGCAGCCCGAGGTGGAATGGGCGGTGCCGGATGAATGGCGCTACGTGGCCGCCGCGCCCAACGACCCCTACTACGGGCCCAACCAGACCAGCATCACGCCCACCGTGGGCCAGTGGTACCTGCGGGCGCCCGACGCCACCATTGTCTCGGCCATCAACGCCATCGGCGCCTGGGATATCACCAAAGGCTCGGCCGGCGTGACGGTGGCAGTGCTGGACACCGGCGTGCGCTACGAGCACCCCGACTTCACCGACAGCAGCGGCGCATCCAAGCTGTGGCCGGGCACCGACTTCGTCTCGGACACCACCAGCCCCGGCAACGGCGACGGCAGCGACCCGGGCACCTGGACCACCGCCAGCCAGTGCGGAGCGGGCACCGGCAGCAGCAGCAGCGACTGGCACGGCACGCAGACCGCCGGCATCGTGGCGGCGGCCACCGACAACGCCATCGGCATGGCCAGCGTGGGCCGCAACGTGAAGGTGCTGCCGGTGCGCGTGATCGGCAAATGCGGAGCCTATGACTCGGACATCATCGCGGCGATGTACTGGGCCGCAGGCCTGAGCAGCACGCCCAGCGTCAACGCCCACCCCGCGCAGGTCATCAGCATGAGCCTGGGCAAGTCGGGCAGCTGCCCCAGCAGCTACAACGCCGTGTTCGCAGCGCTGGACGCCGCCAAGGTGACGGTGGTGGTGGCCGCGGGCAACGACGAAGGCCTGGCCGTGGGCGCGCCCGCCAACTGCACGGCCGGGCGTCCAAACAGCGGGGCGTTGGCGGTGGCCGGGCTGCGCCACATCGGCACCAAGGTCGGCTTCTCGAGCATCGGCACGGCGGTCGCCATTGCCGCACCTGGCGGCAACTGCGTCAACACCGCCGCCAACTCGGCCTGCCTGTACCCGATCCTGACCACCACCAACGGCGGCACGACCACCCCCACCACCAGCACCTACAGCGACAGCTACAACCCCTCGGTCGGCACCAGCTTTTCCACACCCATGGTGGCCGGCACGGTGGCGCTGATGCTGTCCGTTGACCCGACGCTGACGCCCACAGCCATACGGACGGCCTTGCAGTCCACGGCGCGCCCCTTCCCGACCACGGGCTCCACCGCCGGCATCGTGCAGTGCAAGGCGCCCACCACCGCCGTGCAGGACGAGTGCTACTGCACCACCACCACCTGCGGCGCCGGCATGCTGGACGCCGCGGCCGCCGTGTCGGCCGTAGTCCCTGCACCCATCGTGGTCTCGCCGCCGCTGGCCATCGTCAGCGCCAGCAGCAGCACGCCCACCGCCGGGGCGAGCGTGACGCTCAGCGGCACCGGGTCCAGCGCCAACGGCGGACGCACGCTGACGGGCTACCAGTGGCAGATCACCAGCGGTGGCACGCTGGCGGCCTTCAGCGGCAGCACCACCGCCAGCACGGCCACGCTGGTCACCAGCGCGGCCGGCGCCGTGACGGTGAGCCTGACCGTGACCGACAGCGCAGGCGCCACCGGCCTCACCAGCAGCACGATCAACGTGCAGGCCGCACCCGTCACGCCCCCCAGCAGTGGCGGCTCGACGTCCTCGTCGGGCGGCGGGGGCGGCGCCATGTCGGTGGCCTGGTTGGCCCTCCTGGGCCTGGCGACGGCCGCCCTCAGGGCCGCTGCACGCAAGGTTTGAAACCGCCTGCCAGCGCAGAGCCCGGCAGGGCCTGCAGGCGGGCCTGCTGGTCGGGGTCGGCACGGGCCACCCGCAACCAGTGCTGCTGGGGCGGCGGCGGCAGCGACATCACCTTCAAGTTCTTCAACGGGGCGCTGGCGGGCTGAGAGGCGGCGACAGCCGCCGTGGCGGCTTCGGCCTCCTGCTGGGTGGCATGGCGCGACAGAACGAGCCCGGGCGCCAGATCAGCCGGCGCGTCGATCACTTCGAAGGTCAGGCCGCGCCGGCGCAGGTCGTCTTCGCGGACCTTGCGCACCGAAGGATCGACCACCCGCCCGGCATACACCAACCACAACGGGGGCTGCGGGCCAGCTTCACGCCGCCAGGCGCCCTCGGGCAATTGCAGCGGCGACAGCGCGGCCTCGGCGGCGGCGATGTCGGCGTCGTTCAGCGGGCCGGCCTCCAGGCACACGGCGGCCGCGGCACGGGCGGCCGAGACCGCCGCACTGGCGGCGCGGGGCGCGAGCACGACGATGGCTTCCGGGCGAACTTGAGCCGCCACGCGTTCGGGCTCGCGCTCGCCCTGGTCAGGCACCGGCCACGTGGGCTCGAGCCAGCCCCGCACCCAGCCAAAGAAGGCCAGATTGGCCAACACCACAAGCACCAGCAGGACACGAAGCATCAAGCCTCCTGCGGCCGCAGCCGCACACTGACCTCACCGCTGCTGATGGCATGCAGCACGCCTTCCTGCGCCACCTGCAGGGCGCCCAGCGCGTCGACGCCCTGGGCCACGCCCTGCGGCAATGCAGGCAAGGTGGTGCTCACGGGCTGGCCGCGCACCACGTCGCGCCGGCCGTAGCGCCCGACCAGCGGCCCGAATCCATCGGCCTCGAAGGCCTGAAGCATGCGCACCAAGGGCAATGCCACCTGCACGAGGACCCCGGGGGCCGTGGCTTCGGCGTTCAACTCCTGCACGCAGGCGTAGCCCTGGCTCAGATCCGGGGCCGGCAGCGGCAGCACGTTCAGGCCCACGCCCACCACGCACAGGCGCTGGGCCCCGATGGAGACGGTCTCGATCAGGATCCCGCCCAGCTTGCGCCCCGCATGCGGTGCGTCCAGCAGCCACAGGTCGTTGGGCCACTTCAGCCCGATGCGGGCGGGCGTGCCAGGCTCGAGGGCGTCGGCCAGCGCGAGCCCCACGGCCAGCGACAGCCCCGACCACTCCGTGGGCGCCAGCGGCAACGCCAGCGAAAAGGTCAGCGAGGCGCCCGGGCTGGCCACCCACCCCCGCCCCATGCGGCCCCGCCCCTGCGTCTGCCGCTCGGCCACGTACAGGCAGGGCTGCGCATCCATGGCCCGCCGCGCCCGCGCAACCCCCGGCGGTGCCACACCCGCCGAGCCCCGCGCATCCACCCCACCCCGCGCCCTCTCCAGCAACCGTGTGTTCGTCGAATCCGCCTGACGCACCACCTCCACGGACAGCCCCGGCAACAGCGGCTCCAGCTGCTCCCAGAGCGCCTCCGCGCCCCAGTCCAGATGCGGCGCCGTGGTCATCTGGCCGGCGCCGCGCAATCGCCCGCGAGCCGCCCAGGATCACACAAGCGGTCTGTGGACAAAACCCAGCTTCCCGCCGCGGATCCGGCTGCGCCGGTCCGCCAGCGGACGGTCCCTTCGGGGGATGGCGAGCGCAGCGAGCTCGGGGGCATCACTTTTTGCCCAACATCGTCCCCCGGCACCGAGGGCTGCCGCAGCGACAGGCGTATTCCTGCTTCACCTTGGGCGTGTGCCGGCCATCCAGCACGAGGCGGTAGTCGAAGAACAATTCATCGCCGGGCCGGATGGCGCGCAAGGCGTGGATGAAGACGCGATGGCCGTCCACCTCGGCTTCGCAGTTGGGGTCGCAGGCATGGTTGATCCAGCGCGACGCGTTGCCGCCCACCTTGCCGTCGATGACGTGCTTTTCGTCGACGTGGAAGTAGAAGGTATGGTTGGGGTCGTCCGGATCGTGGGGATGCCGGCGCAGGGCCTGTGTCCAGGTGATGAGCTCGCCCTTGTATTCGAGGATGCGCTCACCCGCGGAAATCGGCCGAAGGGCGAACAGCCCCTTGCCGTGGACGCCGCTGCGGCGGACTTGCACACGGCGCGCATCCTTGCGGCCAGGGTCGCTGGCCGAAGGGGCGGGGGGTGCGGTGGGGGGACCTGCTTGCGGGGTCTTGCTCATTCGGTACATTGAAAACGTACGGGCGCGCGTGCGTGCGCGAGAGTGCGGCGGATTGTAGGCACGGCCAGATGCACCCCAACCGGGGCGCCGGGAAGAGACTTCAGGAAACCATGAGCAAGACCATCATCATTGCGGAGAAGCCCAGCGTGGCGCAGGACATCGTGCGCGCGCTCACCCCCGTGGCCGGCAAGTTCGAGAAGTTCGCCGACCACTTCGAGAGCGACGGCTACGTCGTCACCTCGGCCGTGGGCCACCTGGTGGAGATCAAGGCACCGGAGGAATACGACGTCAAGCGCGGCAAGTGGAGCTTTGCCAACCTGCCGGTGGTGCCACCGCACTTCGACCTGGCCCCCATCGACAAGGCCAAGACGCGGCTGAACGCCGTGGTCAAGCTGGTCAAGCGCAAGGACGTCACGGCGCTGATCAACGCCTGCGACGCGGGCCGCGAGGGCGAGCTGATCTTCCGCCTGATCGTGCAATACGCCGGCGGCGAGAAGAAGCCCATCGACAAGCCCGTGCAGCGCCTGTGGCTGCAGAGCATGACGCCGCAGGCCATCCGCGACGGCTTTGCGCAGTTGCGCAGCGACACGCAGATGCAGGGCCTGGCCGACGCTGCGCGCAGCCGCAGCGAGGCCGACTGGCTGGTGGGCATCAACGGCACGCGGGCCATGACGGCCTTCAACTCGCGCGACGGCGGCTTCTTCCTGACCACCGTGGGGCGCGTGCAGACGCCCACCTTGTCCATCGTGGTGGAGCGTGAAGAGAAGATCCGCAAGCACGTCTCGCGGCCCTACTGGGAGGTCAAGGCCACCTTCGACGCCGTGGCCGGCCAGTACGAGGGCAAGTGGTTCGACCCCAAGTACAAGAAGCCCGCGGACGACCCCGAAGCCCGTGCCGACCGCCTGTGGAACACCGCCGATGCCGAGGCCATCGCCGCGGCCGTGCGCGGCCTGCCGGCGCTGGTGACCGACGAGGCCAAGCCCAGCACGCAGGCCAGCCCGCTGCTGTACGACCTGACCACCCTGCAGCGCGAGGCCAACTCGCGCTTCGGCTTCTCGGCCAAGACCACGCTGAGCCTGGCGCAGGCCCTGTACGAGAAGCACAAGGTGCTCACCTACCCGCGGACCGACAGCCGCGCCCTGCCCGAGGACTACCTGCCCACGGTCAAGCAGACCTTCGGCATGCTGGCCGACGAAGAGCTGCCCGGCCCGCTGCGCGAGCTGAGCATGCACGCCCGCAAGGGCCTGAACGCCGGCTACGTGAAGCCCACCAAGCGGGTCTTCGACAACACCAAGGTGTCGGACCACTTCGCCATCATCCCCACGCTGCAGCCGCCCAAGTCGCTGACCGAGATCGAGCTCAAGCTTTACGACCTGGTGGTCAAGCGCTTCCTGGCGGTGTTCTACCCGTCGGCAGAATTCATGGTCACCACCCGGCTGAGCAAGGTGCAGGCCGGCGGCCAGGAATATGTCTTCCAGACCAACGGCAAGGTGCTGGTGAACGCCGGCTGGCTGGCGGTGTACGGCAAGGAGGCCCAGGACGACGATGCCAACCTCGTGGCCGTGGCCCCGGGCGAGCAGGTGCGCACCGAGGACATGGCCGTCAACGCGCTGAAGACCAAGCCGCCGGCCCGCTACACCGAGGCCACGCTGCTGTCGGCCATGGAAGGCGCGGGCAAGCTGATCGAGGACGAGGACCTGCGCGACGCCATGAAGGAAAAGGGCCTGGGCACGCCGGCCACGCGGGCGCAGACCATCGAAGGCCTGATCGCCGAGAAGTACATGCTGCGCGACGGCCGCGAGCTCGTGCCCACGGCCAAGGCCTTCCAGCTGATGACGCTGCTGCGCGGCCTGGCCATCGAGGATCTGACGCGGCCCGATCTCACCGGCAACTGGGAATACCAGCTCTCGGAGATGGAGCACGGCCGCCTGAAGCGCGAGGCCTTCATGGGCGAGATCGCCAAGATGGCCGAGCGCATCGTCAAAAAGGCCAAGGAATACGACCGCGACACCATCCCCGGCGACTACGCCACCCTGGCCACGCCTTGCCCGAACTGCGGCGGGGTGATCAAGGAGAACTACCGCCGCTTCGCCTGCACCGGGGCCGACGGCGCCACCGAGGGCTGTGGCTTCTCCATCACCAAGATTCCGGCCGGCCGCGCCTTCGAGATCGCCGAGGCCGAAGCCTTCCTGCGCGACCGCAAGATCGGCCCGCTGGAAGGCTTCCGCTCCAAGGCGGGCTGGCCCTTCACGGCCGAGCTCAAGCTCGCCTTCGACGAGGAAATCCACAACTGGAAGCTGGAGTTCGACTTCGGCGAAGACGCGCGCCAGGGCGAAGGCGATGGCGAGCCGGTGGACTTCTCCGACCAGCAAAGCCTGGGCGCCTGCCCCAAGTGCAAGGGCCACGTCTACGAGCACGGCAGCAATTACGTGTGCGAGCACAGCGTGGGTGCACCGGTGACCTGCGACTTCAAGACCGGCAAGATCATCCTGCAGCAGCCGGTCTCGCACGAGGAAGTCACCAAGCTGTTGGCCACCGGCAAGACCGGCCTGCTGGACGGCTTCGTGTCCAACAAGACGCGCCGCAAGTTCAAGGCCTTCCTGTCCTACGACGCCAAGGAAGGCAAGGTGAGCTTCGAATTCGAGCCGCGGGCGGCGAAGTTCCCGGCCAAGGGGGCGGCCGCGAAGAAGGCCGCGGCCAAGAAGGCGCCGGCCTGAGGCCCGCGGGACCCGGCCCGGGCACGGACGCCTGGCCGTGCCTGAAGGTGCACGGCACCGGCAGTCTGCTGCTGCTGGCGGTCGTGCCCAACGCACGCCAGACAGCCGTGGACGGCCTGCACGACGGCTGCCTGCGGCTGCGGCTGGCCGCCCCGCCCGTGGAGGGCAAGGCCAACGACGCGCTGGTGGCCTGGCTGGCCACGGCCTTGCACCTGCCCAGGCGGGGCGCACGGCTGCTGCGCGGCACCTCGTCGCGGCGCAAGCAGGTAGAGCTCGACCTGCCTCCCGCCGCGGTGGCGGCCTGGCTGGACGGCGTGCTGGGGCCTGCAGATCGCATCCAACGGTAAGCCCGACAGGTCCCGTGCAAACTTCACGGGGCCCCGCGCCGGACCCAGGCCTATAGTCAAGTTGAAGCTGGCATCCCGGAGTCTGCCCATGAGATCGAAACGCTGGGCCACCGTTGTCTTCCTGGCCATGGTCACCGCCACGTCGTGGGCGCGGGCGCTGGTCTTCGCAGTCAACGAAGGCGTGACCTATCGCGTCTCCAACGACGAGATCCGCGCCCGCTATGCGGCGGTGGCGGCCGACCTGGCCAAGCTGCTCGGCCAGCCGGTGCAGATCGAACCCGTGGGCGACTACCCCACGCTGCGCAAGGGCCTGGCCGACAAGTCCTATGACCTGGCCCTGGTGCACCCGGCCCATGTCTCCATTTCGGCCATCAAGGCCAGCGGCTGGCAGCTGGTGGCGGTGACCAAGGGCTGGGAGAACTACCGCGCCAGCTTCATGGTGCGTGGCGATGCCCCGTACAAGTCCCTGACCGAACTGCGCGGCATGAAGCTCGGCGCACCCGACGAAGACTCCATCACCTCGTGGATCGTGCGCGCCACCGTGCGCGATGCGCTGGGCGCCAACGGCCGCATGACCATGACCTACACGCGCTATCAGGACGCCGTGCCTTTCATGGTCGAAAACACCTTCACGCAGGTCGGTGCCACGGCGTCGGGCACGCTGGTGCAGCAGTGGGAGGCCCACGGCGGCAAGGTCATCGCCCGCTCGCGACCCGTCCCCATCAAGCACGTGATCGCCAGCCCCACGATGAGCGCCGAGCACGTGGCCAAGGTGCGCGAATACCTGCTGGGCCTGGACACCACGGAAGCCGGGCGCAAGAAGCTCGAGCCGATGAAGGTGCAGGGCTACGTGGCCTACGATCCCGCCGCGCTGCTGGCCCTGGGGACCTGGCTGGGCCTGTGATGCACCGCCGCCGCCGCGGCGGCGCGCAATTTGGGACAATCGGGTGGACATGAACCCGATCGACCTCCCCGCCTACATGGCCCACGTGGGGGCTGCCGCGCGTGCGGCATCCACCGCCATGGCCGCCGCCCCCACCGCCGCCAAGGACGCCGCCCTGCGCGCGCTGGCCGCCGGCCTGCGTGCGTCCGTTGCCGCCCTGCAGGCGGCCAACGCCCGGGACCTGCAGGCGGCCGAGGCCGCCGGCTTGGCCGAGCCGCTGCGCGACCGCCTGCGCCTGACGCCGCAGGGCATCGAGACAGTGGCCCAGGGCTGCGAGCAGATCGCCGCCATGGCCGACCCGGTGGGCGAGATCACCGAGCTCAAGCGGCGCCCCAGCGGCATCAGCGTGGGCCGCATGCGCGTGCCCCTGGGCGTGTTCGGCATGATTTACGAGAGCCGCCCCAACGTCACCATCGAAGCCGCCTCGCTCGCCATCAAGAGCGGCAACGCCGCCATTCTGCGCGGTGGCTCCGAAGCCCTGCACAGCAACCTGGCGCTGTGGGCGCTGGTTCAGGCGGCCTTGCTGGAATCCGGCCTGCCTCCGTCGGCCGTGCAACTGATCGAGACCACCGACCGCGCCGCCGTCGGCCGGCTGATCACGATGCCGCAGTACGTGGACGTGATCATCCCGCGCGGCGGCAAGGGCCTGATCGAGCGCATCAGTGCCGAGGCCCGCGTACCGGTCATCAAGCACCTGGACGGCAACTGCCATGTCTATGTCGACGCCACGGTCGACCTGGAGCAGGCGCTGCACGTGACCGACAACGCCAAGACGCAGAAATACAGCCCCTGCAACGCGGCCGAATCGCTGCTGGTGCACGCCGCGCAGGCGCAGGCCTTCCTGCCGCGCATCGGCGCCCTCTTCGCAGCCAAAGGCGTGGAGATGCGCTGCGACCCCGCGGCCGCCGCCTGCCTGGCGGGCCTGCCCGGCGTGGTGCCTGCCACC
The DNA here is from genome assembly GCA_903822435.1 of uncultured beta proteobacterium. Taxonomy (GTDB): domain Bacteria; phylum Pseudomonadota; class Gammaproteobacteria; order Burkholderiales; family Burkholderiaceae_C; genus Rubrivivax. Next base: position 14,233 of record CAIJPE010000290.1, read on the forward strand.
GAGCAGGACTGGGGCTGCGAATACCTGGCGCCGATCATCAGCATCAAGGTCGTGCACAGCCTGGACGAGGCCATCGCGCACATCAACACGCACGGCTCGCACCACACCGACGCCATTCTCACCACCGACCACCCCAGCGCCATGCGCTTCCTGCGCGAGGTGGATTCGGCCAGCGTCATGGTCAACGCCAGCACGCGCTTCGCGGATGGCTTCGAGTACGGGCTGGGCGCCGAAATCGGCATTTCCACCGACAAGTTCCACGCCCGCGGCCCGGTGGGCCTGGAGGGCTTGAGTTCGCTGAAGTGGGTGGTTCTCGGGCAGGGCGAGATCCGCACCTGAGGCCCCTCCACCGCGGGGCCGACCGGCGTGCCGTCAAGGCCCGGCTGGCGCCACCGTGAAGCTCCACACCCGCGCTGCGGCCAGCACGTTGCCCGCCAGGTCCTGCGCAGCCGTGGTGGCACGCGCGGTGTAGACGCCCGCGGCCAGCGGGGCCTGCGGCACCAGGCGCGCGGTACGGTCGTCGTCCCAGGTGATGTCGGCGGCCACGGCGCTTCCATCGGGCGCGGTCAGCTGCAACACCGGGCCACTGCTGCGGTCCATCGCTTCGCTGTAGGACGCCTTCAGCACGGCATCGCCCGCCTGGGTGCTGCCGTCGGCGGGCAAGACCGCATCCACCTGCGGCGGCACGTGTTCGCTGGCCAGGCCACCCACCCGGAAGGCCTGCACGATGCTGTCGCTGCGTTCGGTGCTGCCGTTGGCGTCGGTGACCGTGAGCTTGCGCAAGGGCCCCAGGCCCGGGGCGTACCAGTCGTCGGTGGTGCTGCTCACGGTGACCACGGCCCCGTTTCCGCTGAGCGTGGTGGTCTGGGTCAGCACGGTGCGCAGGTGCGCCACGCCGCTCTGGCTGCCAGCCGGGGTGTCCAGCGTCTCGAAGCCCACCACCGTCGTGCGCGACTGCACCGTCAGCGGGTCGAGCACGCCGTCGCTGTCGAAGTCATAGCAGGCCGGCACGGTCTTGTCGACGGCGGTGTAACTATCGCCGGCCTGCACCGGCAGCCGCAGGACCAGCACCGGGCCGATGGCCAGGGTGACCGCGTCGGCGCTGGCTGCGGGCGTGCGGGTGATGCCTTCGGCGGTGCGCACGTAGATCTCTTCGCGCGTGGTGCCGCCATCGTCGGCCTGGGCCACCAGGGCGGGGGCTCCACCCACCGTCTGCATGCCGATCACGCGGAAGGCCGTCTGCAACGGGGCGGCGCCGTCCACGGAGTCGGCGTACACCCAACGGTCGCCCACGGCCATCGGAAAGTAGTCGGGCGGGTTGGCAGCGGGCGTGGCAGCGCCCGGCGCGGTGCCGGTGCCGGTGTCCACGGCCGCCGCGTTGCCGCCGCCGCCGCCACAGCCGGCCAGGGGCCAGTGACGCCCCCAGGGCCAGCGCCCAACCGGCGCGGCGGCCGGAAATGTCGAGTTGCATGCCGATCCTTTCAGGGCCTGCCGCAGCCGGGCCCCGGGGCCGGCCCGGGTCGCGGCCCACGCCGACCTGTTATCGGCCGCTCGGCTAGAGTCCTGACCCATGTCACGCGGACAAATTGCGTTGCTGGCGGCCATGGCCGTGCTGGTGCTGTGGATGGTGGGCGCCTACAACCGCCTGATGGGCCTGCGCGATGCCATCAAGCAGGCCTGGGCCAAGGTCGACGATGCCCTGCGTCAGCGCGCGGCAGCGGCCGACCCCCTGCTGGGCGACTTGCGCGCGCCGCTGGCCGCCGAGCAGGGCGCGCTGGACCGGCTGCAGGCAGCGCACCAGGAAGCGGCCCGTGCCGCAGCCGTGATGGGGGCGCTGCCCGTCGTCGAAGCCCATGCCACCGCCTGGGTGGGCACCGAAGCCGCCCTGGCCGCCGCCGCCAGTCGCGTGTTCGCCCTGGCGGAGTACAGCGACGAGGTGAGGCAGGCGCCCGGGGTGCAGGCGCATGCCACGGTCTGGCGAGAAGCCCAGGCGCGGCTGGTCTTCGCGCGGCAGCTCTTCAACGAGGCGGCCGAGGAATACAACGCCGCCATCGCACTCTTCCCCACGCGGCTGCTGGTGCCGATCTTCCGCTTCGGCCCGGCCGGGCGGCTGTAGCCGGCGTCGCCATGACGGCCGGCTCGCGTTCCCCGGCCCGGGCCGACCCGGCGCGCCGCCGCCTGTTTCGGGTTGCCGCGGCCGGGGCCGCAGGCCTGGGCCTGGGAGCGTGCGCGAGCGCGCCCCGCGTCGGCGACGGTGCCGCCGCCCGGGGCCCTTCGATCGGCCGTGTGGTGGTGGTCGGCGGCGGCTTTGGCGGCGCCACCGCGACACGCTACCTGCGGCAGTGGGATCCCCGTGTGGAGGTCACCCTGGTCGACCGCAACGCCCGGTATTTCTCGTGCCCGATGTCCAACCTGGTGATCGGGGGCTGGCGCGAGATGGCCGGCATCACCCTGGGCTGGGACGGCCTGATCGCCGCAGGCGTGCGGCGGGTGCAAGGCGAGGTGCAGGCGGTGGACCCGGCCGCCCGCACGCTGCGGCTGGCCGACGGCCGCAGCCTGGCCTGGGACCGCCTGGTGCTCTCGCCTGGCGTGGACTTCATCACCGATGGGATCGACGGCCTGGAAGATGCGCTGGAAAGCGGGCGGGTGCTGCACGCCTGGAAGGCCGGCCCCGAGACGGCCGCGCTGCGCGCGCAGCTGCAGTCCATGCCCGATGGGGGCGTGGTCGCCATCAGCATCCCCAGAGCGCCCTACCGCTGCCCGCCGGCGCCTTACGAGCGGGCTTGCCTGGTGGCCAGCTACCTCAAGGCCTTCAAGCCGCGCTCCAAGCTGCTGCTGATGGACGCCAACCCCGAAGTGCAGAGCAAGCGGGCGCTGTTCGAGGCAGCGTTCCGCGCGCATTACCAGGGCGTGCTGGAGTACCGACCCAACAGCGAGCTGACGGCGCTCAGCGGCGCGACGGCCACGCCGCTGGCGCGCTTCGAGTTCGAGGATGTGCGAGCCGATGTGCTCAACGTGATCCCGCCGCAGCGGGGCGCGGACCTGCTGGGCCGCATGGGGCTGCTCGACCGGGCCGGCCGGTGGGTGGGCGTGAACTGGCTGAGCATGGAAGCCACCGCGGCGCCGGGCGTGCACGTGCTGGGCGACGCCGTGCTGTCGGCCCCGGGCATGCCCAAGTCGGGCCACCTGGCCAACCAGCAGGCCAAGCTGGCGGCCGCGGCCATCATCCGGCTGTTGCAGGGGCTGCCCCCCAACCCTGCGCCGGTGCTGGCGAACACCTGCTACAGCTACGCCACGCCCACGCAGGCCATGCACGTGGCCAATGCCTACCGCTACGACGCTGCCGAGGCCACCTTCAAGCCGGTCCCCGGCGCCGGTGAACTGTCGGCCGCAGCCAGCACGCAGGACGCGCGCAATGCCCAGGCCTGGGCTGAGAACATCTGGGCCGACAGCCTGGCGCTGCCAGGCCGGCTCTAGGCCAGGCCGGCGTCCTGCTGCACGGCCGCCGGGTCCACCCCCAGCAGCCCCGCCGCACGCAGGATCTCGGCCCAGGTGGTGGCGTCCACGGGCACGCCGCTCTCGGTGCGCTCGGCCTTCCAGGTGCGCTCGGCGTCACCGGCCACTTGCACGTGGCCGAAGCCTTCGCGCGGCGGCGACGCCTGCGCCCAGTCCAGGAACGACAACGCCTCGGCCTCGAAGGCGGCGCGGTCGCCCAGGGCGGCCGGGTCGACCAGCACGCTCAGCATGCCGTTGAGCACCCGGCGCTCCACGCCGCCCGGCGTGCGCTGGGTCATGCCGGCCGCCAGCGCACCGCCCAGCAACTCGCACATCATCGCCAGGCCCGCGCCCTTGTGGCCGCCGAAGGTGAGCAGCGCGCCGATCGGCGGCACCACGCTGTAGCGCGGGTTCTGCGTGGGCTGGCCCCGGTCGTCGATCAGGCAGCCCGGCGCCACGGTCTCACCCTTGTTGTAGGCCACGCGGGTCTTGCCCTGGGCGATCATGCTGGTGGCGAAGTCCAGGATCACCGGGGCACGCCCTTGCATCGGCACGCCGGCGCAGAAGGGGTTGGTGCCGAAGCGGGCATCGGCGCCGCCGTAGGGTGCCACGATGGGCCGGGCAATGACGTTGACGAAGTGCATCGACACCAGGCCCGCCGCGGCCGCCTGCTCGGCCCAGGCCCCGATACGGCCCAGGTGGTGCGCGTTGCCCAGCGCCACGGTGCAGCAGCCGTGGCGGCGGGCGCGCTCGATGCCCAGGGCCATGGCCTGCGCGCCGATCACCTGCCCGAAGCCCGCGTTGCCGTCCAGCCGCAGCAGGGCGCCGGCATCCAGCACGGTGCTCACGCTGGCATTGGTCTTCAAGCCGCCCTCGACGAAGGCCTCGGCATAGCGCGGCAGCATGCCGATGCCGTGTGAATCGTGGCCTTTCAGGTTGGCCTCGATGAGGTTGGCCGCCACGGCCTCGACCTCCTCGGGGCGGCTGCCGAAGCCCCGCACGACGCGGCGGATGGCCGTGTCCAGGCGGGCCAGGGGGATCAGGTGGTTTGTGCTCATGGTGTTCGTGCGGCCTGAAGGTCGCGCTGCAGTTTTTCGTTGACCTCGGCCATCATCTGCACCTGCTGGCCCAGGGCCCGCAGCCGCTCGGCCGTGAAGTGGGACAGCACCGCCAGGAGCTTGGCGGCCACGCGCGGGTGGTCGTCCAGCAAGCGCTCCAGCCCGGCGCGCGACAAGCCGGCGGCCAGCACATGCGACAGCGCGGTGCAACTGGCCGAGCGCGGGGCGCCATCGAAGAAGTTCATCTCGCCCACGATGCTGCCGGGCCCCAGCACCGAGATCGGCACTTGCTCGGTGTCCACCGAGACCTGGCCCTCCAGCAGCAGCAGCAGGTGGCCGGCCCCGGTGGCGTCGCCTTCGCGGAACAGCACGCTGCCCGGCGGGTAGCTGGCCAGCCGCATGCAGGCCACCACGGTGCGGGCCTCGGCGGTGGTCAGGGGCAGTGCGGCCCGCGGGCGGCGCAGCAACTCGGCGGCCTGTTCTGCAAGCGCCGGGCTCTCGTCGAAGGCGCGCGAACGCCGGGGGGCGGGCGGCGCTTCCATTCAGGCCGTGGTAGCCGCGGCGCGGCGCGGGCGCTTGCGGGCGGCGGGCACCGCGGCCACCGCAGGCGTCGGCCGGGCGGCACGCGCCCGAGGCGAGGGGGCAGGGGCTGGTGGGGGTGCCGGGGTCGTCACCGCGACCTGCGGCAGGGCCGGCTGGGGCAGCGCCCGCGCGGCAGCCATGGCTCGGCCCATGCCGTCGGCCAGTTCCTTCACGTCGGGCAGGGCACGGCGGCAGGCGATCAGGCCCACGCACAGCTGCCCCATGTAGCTCTGCACGGTGATGTTCAGCGCAATGCCGTGGGTGACGATCGACAGCGGGTAGATGCCGGCCATCCGCGCGCCAGCCAGGTAGAGCGGCACCTGCGGACCCGGCACGTTGGAGATGACCACGTTGGCTACCCGAAGCAGCCCCGCCAGCCGCGAGCGGCCATACAGCGAAGCCAGCCCGCTGAGCAGCCAGGGCGAGCCCAGCGACGGAAAATCCTTGGGCAGCAGGTTGCCGAAGCTGCTCATCTGGTCCTTCATGGCCCGCGTGGCGGCCTGGATGGCCTGCAGCCGCTGCAGCGGATCGGCGATCTGCGTGGCCAGGTCGATCACGGTGCCCGACACCTGGTTGTTGCTGCTCGTGTCGCCCTCGGCGCGCAGCGAGATGGGCACGCCGGCCACCAGCGACTTGTCGGGCAGCTCGCGCGCATCGCGCAGGTATTCGCGCAGGGCGGTGCTGCAGATCCACATCACCATGTCGTTGATGGAGGCCCCGTGCGCCTTGCCGATGGCCTTCACCTCGCCCAGCGGCAGGCCCACAGCCGCGAAGGCGCGCTGGTTGGTGATGGGCGCATTGAAGGGCGTGGGCGGGGCCATCTTCAGCCGCCCCAGCGCCGAGGCCACCCCGGCCTTGAGGCCCGCGCCGCGCGCCGCGGGGCCGCTGGCCTGGCGTCGCGCGGACCAGCTCTTCTTGCCGGCCTCGAGCGCCGCGCCGGCCAGCGGCGGCAGCACCCGTGCCAGCTGTACAACCTGGCGCAGCTGGTTGCCCAGGGCCGCGGTGAGCAGTTCGGCCACGCCCAACTGGTAGCGGTGGGTGCGTGCCGCCCGCGGCGGGCGCACCCGGCGGGGCTCGGGCGTGACGTCGAAGACGCTGTTGCCCATGGCCACCGCTGCCTGGCCGTCCACGGCCGAGTGGTGGACCTTGGAATAGAAGCCCAGCCGGCCATCGGCCAGGCCCTCGATGACGTAGAACTCCCAGAGCGGGCGGCTGCGGTCCAGCAAGCTGGAGTGCAGCCGCGCGGAGAGCGCCTCGAGCTGCGCCATCGTCCCCGGCTTGGGCAGCACCAGAAAGCGCACGTGGTAGTCCAGGTCGATGTCGTCGTCGTGGATCCACACCGGGTTGGCCAGGTCGAACGGCATGAGCGCCAGTTTGCGGGTAAAGACGGGCGCCAGGTGCATGCGGCTGGCCACGTGCGCCTTCAGCGCCTCGAACCAGCGCTCCACGCCGCCCTCGGGCGGCTCGAAGAGCGCCAGGCTGCCGACGTGCATGGGCATCTCGGGGCTTTCCAGGTGCAGGAAGGCTCCATCCACGATGCTGAGGTGGGTCATGTCGTTCATGGCCGGCTCCGGGTTGTGGCGGCTGGGCGGGTGGGCCGGGTCAGGCCGCCTTGCGGCGGGCGTCTTCCTCGTAGACCAGCGTCTTCTTAGAGAGCTTGCCCACGGGTGTCTTGGGCAGGGCCTCGCGGATCTCCAGCGCGCCGATCATCTCGTGCTTGCCGATGCGGTCCTTGAGAAAGGCCTTCATCTCTTCCAGGCCGACCGGCGCGGCACCGCGCTTGAGCGCGATGAACGCCTTGGGCGACTGGCCGCGGTACTCGTCGGGGATGCCGATGACGCAGACCTCGGCCACCGACGGGTGGGCATAGATGGCCTCTTCGATCACCCGCGGGTAGACGTTGTAGCCGCTGCACAGGAGCATGTCCTTGGTGCGGTCGACGATGGTGATGTAGCCGTCCGCATCCATGATGCCGACGTCGCCCGTGAGAAAGAAGCCATCGGCGTTGAAGGCCTTGGCGTTGGCCTCGGGCGCCTGCCAGTAGCCCTTCATCACGTTGGGGCCCTTGATGCACATCTCGCCGCGCTCGCCCAGGGCTACGTAGCGGTTGGGGTCGTCCAGCGCAGCCATCCGGATGGTGCTGCCGGGCATCGGCATGCCGCACGAGCCTACCCGCTGCGGTCCGGTGACGGGCGAGAAGGTGCCCGAGGGCGAGGTCTCGGTCATGCCCCAGCCTTCGGTCAGGCTGCAGCCGGTGAGTTGCAGGAAGCGCTGATGCACCTCGGCCGGCAGCGGGGCCCCGCCGCTGCCGCAATAGCGCAGCGAGCGCAGGTCGTACTGCTCCACGCCCGGGAAATGGTTCAACGCCGTGTACATGGTCGGCACGCCCGGGAATACGGTGACCTTCTTGGCGCTGAGGTCCTTGAGGATGGGCTCGGGCTCGAAGCGCGTATGCAGGATCTGCGTGGCGCCCAGCCGCACGCCCAGCAGCATGTTCACCGACAGGGCGTAGATGTGGAAGGGCGGCAGCACCGCGAGGAAGACCTCCTGGCCTTCCTTGAGGTCGGCGCCGCCGAAAGTGGCCGTCAGCCAGTACTGCTGGTTGGCCGCACTCAGGTTGCCGTGCGTGAGCATGGCCCCCTTGGGCAGCCCCGTGGTGCCGCCGGTGTACTGCAGCACCGCCAGGGCCTGTGCGGGGTCGCCGATGTCGTGGGATTGGTAGCGGCCGTCGTTGTCGATCAGGCTGGCGAAGGACACATGGTGGGCGTCCCAGGCGACTTCGGCGAGTTGCCGGGCCGCGCGCAGCTGCTGCGTCACCGGCTCGGGGTGGGCCGTCATTTCGCCCAGCGTACCCACCACCAGGGTCTTCAGGCGCGTGCGGCCCAGCATGCGGGCCATCTGCGGGTACAGCACCTGCAGGTCGAGCGTCAGCAGGACGTCGGTGCGGCTGTCCTCGATCTTGTGTGCCAGCACCTGCTCGGCGTCGAGCGGCGAGTAATTGACCACCACCCCGCCGGCCTTCAGCACCGCGAAGAAGCACACCAGATAGTGTGGCGTGTTGGCCATGAACAGGCCTACGTGCACGCCCGGGCCCACGCCCAGTGCCTGCAGGCCCTTGGCCGCGCGGTTCACCAGCTCGCCAAGCTCGGCATAGGCGATGCGCCGGCCCATGAAGTCGACGGCCGTGCGGTCGGGCCAGCGCGCCACCGCATCGTCCAGGATCTGCGGCACCGGGCGCACGGGGATGGGGCTGTCCCAGGCCAGGCCGGGGGGATAGGAATGGATCCAGGACTCGTCCATGGGGCGTCCTTCGAGACGGGTTGTCGCCACGCGAGGGGCGGGTTGAAGGGCCGATTGTGATGAGGCTGCGCCGCCGCGCAACGGGTCTAACCAGGGGCCCGGCGAACGGCGACAATGCCTGCCCGACCTGGCAGGCCCGACCCGTGGACTACCCGACCTACGACCCGAAATCCCCCGTCAGCCCGCTGACCCCGGCCGAGATCCAGGCCCTGGACATGCTGTTGCAGAAGTTGCCCGCCGATGGCGTGATGACGCTGGACGGCCTGGACGGCTACCTCACGGCGCTGCTGGTCGGGCCGCCCGAGTTGCTCTCGGGCTGGCCCACGGCCGACTGGCTGCCGCTGGTGTGGGGCGGCGACGGCGCGCTCGGGCCCGAAGCGGCCGCGCCCTTTGCCAGCAAGCGGCAGCGCAAGACCACGGTGGTGGCCGTGCTGCGGCACCTGCGGCACATCAGCTGGCAGCTCACCCAGGCGCCGGACGACTGGGAACCCATCTTCAGCGTGGCCGAGCAGGGCGCACGCGAGTGGGTGGATGCCAGCGACTGGTGCGCCGGCTTCCTGCAGGCCGTGGACCTGCTGCCTTCGGGCTGGGACGCCACGTGGGACGACCCCGAACTGGGTGCAGCCTTCACGCCGCTGCTGATGCTGGGCGGCGGGCTGGAAGGGCGGCCGCAGCCCGACGATCCGGGCGGCCCCGAGGCCGTGGACGAACTCAGCCGGGCGGTGCCCGATGCGGTGCTGGCGCTGCGGCAGCGCCGGGGCTCCCAGGGCGTTTGACTTCGAGCACCTAGGCCAGCGCCTGCGCGGAAGGTGCGTCGGCAGACGCGGGCACGCTGATGCGCTCGATCAGCCGGGCCTTCATCGCTTCGGCCAGGTCGTTGGGGCCCTGGCAGGTGCCGGCTGCATGGTGGCCGCCGCCGCCGTAGCTGAGCATCAGTTCGCCCACGTTGATCTTGCTGCCGCGGTCGAAGATCGATTTGCCCACGGTGTAGACCGTGTTCATCTTCTCGCGGCCCCACATGACGTGCATCGAAATGTCGCATTGCGGGTACATCGCGTACACCACGAAGCGGTTGCCCGCGTAGATGGTGTCCTCGTGGCGCAGGTCCAGCACCACCAGCTTGCCGTGCA
>CAIJPE010000291.1 GCA_903822435.1 uncultured beta proteobacterium
AGGATAACTACCGGGATTGGCCAACTTCCCATCCCCTTGCGTACACGCTCGGAGGCATCGGCCGTGTCCACTTGGCCGAGGGTCAGGCTGAAGTAGCCGGCCACGCGCTCACCGTCCACGGCCACAAAGGTACGCGCCGATCCACCGGCCTGCGCGTGCACCGCATGGCGCAGCAGCCACTCGTTGAGCGCCGGTTTGCCGCTGTCGAATTCCGCAAGGCGAAGCTGAGCTGTCAGGGGCACGAGCGCGAGGCTCAAGCCGGAGCCCAGGGTGTTTGGCGCGAGAACAGTGCGACGAGACCTGGTTTGTCTTGTGCTGGCCGATCCAGCAGTTCAAGCAGTGTGACCGCCTGGTCTGGCGAAACCATGAACAGGCGTTGATCCAACAGCGTTTGCTCGGCGGCCAGGCAGGCGCTGTCCAGGATGAAGTCGGTCATGGACTTGTTGGAGACGGCGGCTGCGCGGCGCAGCACGGCCTCCTGTTGAGGTGTGGTGCGCAAGCCCAGGCGAGCCGATCGGGTGCCAGTGTCCATGGTGGAGGTCCGGTGACTGAAGGCGAGTGAATGCAGGCTGATGTTAGTACATTAGGCGTACAGAATCAAGGCGGGACTGCGATATTGGAATGCAAGGTGAATTCTGGCTTCATTATAAGCATTATGATAAGGATACTTATCATGTAGCGGAGCCGTGGCCTCGATCGCTCTGAAGTCCACTCCTGGGGCCATCTGCGGGCGGGGGCCGGCGGGTTCGAACAAAGCGGTGCGGCGTAGATTCCCCGTTCGGCCGGCGAGCGGGTATGATATTGCGTCGCATTTGCAACGCAAATCATGAAGACCTCCTCCTTCCCTTCCCTTCGCGTCGAGCCCGAACTGCGTGAGGCAGCCGAGAGCGTGCTTCGTGATGGCGAGACCCTTACCAGCTTGATCGAAACGTCCGTGCGGGAGACCATTCAGCGTCGACGTGTGCGGGAGGAGTTCATTGCCCGAGGCCTGCGCTCGCGCGAGGACGCTGAGCGGACAGGGATCTACCACTCCGCCGAATCTGTTCATTCTGAGCTGCAGCAGCGCCTTGACGCACGGCGCAAGTCGGTCCTTGGGTGAGCGCGCCATTTGAAGTCCTGTACTCCGACTCGGCACGAGCGGACCTAATCCGGTTGTTCGACTTCGTGCTCGATCGGGCCAAGACTGCCGAAGACTTCGAGTCGGCGCAGGTGGCCATCGATGTGCTCCGGGATACCGTTGAGCGAAGCCTGAGCCGTGCGCCATTCGTTTACCGGAAGGCGGGCGACAGCCCGTTCCTTCGCGAGTTGGTGATCCCGTTCGGTGGCGCCGGCTATGTAGCGCTGTACGAGATCAAGGATGCGACCCGCGTGGTGGGTCTGGCAGTGCGTCATCAGCTCGAAGACGACGACCACTAAGCCTGCGGGTTTGGGCCACTTCTACGCGCGCCGCGTCAGTGGCACGACCCAGAGATGAAGACTGGCAACCTGGTTGGCGGGCCCCGTCGGGACTATCGCTTCAGGGCATCTGCAATCGACCTCAGCACGGCTAGGTGGCGGTCATCGCTCAGGTGGGCTGCTTCGACCTGAAAGTCGCTTGTCTGGCGCGCAGCCCATGGCGAGTACGCGCTTGAGGACCAAGGGCTCGTCGACCTCATGCGCAGCAGGGGACTGCTGCCCTGACGGACCGGTGTCAGCCGCCTTGGCGACGCCGTTCAAAGCAAAAGCGGGTGCTCTAGGCTTGGCCGCCTTACGGTTGCAGGTCCCCGCAGGCCCCCTCCTCCCGCACCTCGCGCCGCCCCCGCCCGGCTCTGACCTTGGCCTGCGGCCTCGCGCGGATATTCATCTTCCGGCGATGGGACGGGTGTGGAGAAGGTGCCAATCTCCCCATCAGAGATCGCCAGGTTGGCACCTAGAAGCTGCGCGAAGCTGCGGTCGTTGGTGACCAGGCCGGTGTCGATGCCCAGGTCGGGTGTGCTGATCAATGGATCCATTGGCGAGAGCAGGCTAACCGACTCGTGTGCTCCGTTCCAGACTGCCCTATTCCCAGATTTGATCTGGCGCCATCCTGGCTGGCGAAGCTGGCACCGCAAGCCCACGAAGTTGGCTGCCGTCGTGGCTCGCCGCACCTTCGTCACGCGATCCAACGCCTGTCGGGACCTGAGCGAGATTGCAGCGATGTCCCACTTCGGTCACGGCGATGCGGATCTTCGCTCTCCGCGCGACCGCATCGTGGGAGGTTCGGTACTGCGAATCGCAGGCTGACCCCAATGCAGTGCGCGGGTGCTAGTCACGCGCTCAGGTCTTGAGGAAGTCCTCGATGAGCTTGACGAGAGACTTTTCGCGTGTCTCGCTCAAGGCCCCAGGCTGGAACTGCACAACCGCCCTGCCCTTCCCGTCTCTGCTCAGAGTGGCAACGGATTTGCCGGCCTTGAGAATCTTCAAGGGTGACGTCTTCGCTGTCCCCGTGGGCTTCACGTTTGACGCGGTGAGCCGGGCAAAGACATCCGCTGCGCGGTGACTGCCACCCTCAGTGGCGATCGTCTGCGCCTTCGCCAGCGTGCCTTCAGGATCCTTTTGCATGGCCTCGGCCAGTGGCGCGGCCCAACGGAACTGAATCTCCAGCGGGCTTGGAAAAGCGGCCACGACGGCTTCCGGTAGACGGGCCAACGACACGCTCTTGGAGACGAGCGACACGTCCACTCCAAGATCCTCGGCCAGGCGCCGCAGCGACGGGTATAGCCCGTCGTCGAGCGCGCGGCGGTACATGGTGCCCTGCTCCCACGCCGAGAGGTTCTTGCGACCCCGGTTCTCGCGCTCCATTTGGGCGAAGAGGCTGACATCGGTGGCCTCCTCCACTGTGGCCGTGACAGGGAGTCCCAGTTCCAGGCATGCGCGGTGACGACGATGCCCGTAGATCAACTCGAAGCCTGGTGCCTCCTCAAGTGTTGAGCCGTTCAACACCTTGATCGGTCGGACCTTGATCGGTTGGACATTGCCCCCTGCGGCAGCGATCTCTGCCTTGAGTTCCGCAAATTCAGCAGTCCGGAACGAAGCTTCGTGGCGGTTGGCCCACTTGGATGGTTTGACGCTTGCCGGATCCATGTTGCGCAAGGGCGAGTCAGCTTCTAGCGCCCTTACGCGCTCCTTGAGCGCCTCGGCCTCCTGCACGGCGGCTGACTGCGCTGTCAGGAAGCCCATCATGGTTCCCGGCGCTGTCTTTGGCCGAGCCGAATCGGTTGGTGCTGTGGCGTCGGTCAAGGGCTTGGATACGGACTGCAAGCCGGGGATCAACCCCGCCTTCTCGAACATCTTCCGGGCCATCAGTTTGCTCCCTTGGCTTGGGGTGTTGAACGGTTCAACAGCGCCGGGCTTTGGACCGAACCAGGCCGGACACGGTGAGTCACGGCGGAGAGGGCAGGGCGCCGGTGCGTGGTTGCAACGGCGCCTAGCATTGCGTGGACGGCCTTCAGCCCTTCCACCTCCTCAGAGCTTCGGCGAGCCGCCATGAAACACAGTGCCACGGCGCGCGTGTTGAACGGTTCAACACCCGCAGCGTCGGCAGGGCGCTCACCGCATATGGGGTGGTAGCACTGAGGCTCACACGCACGGACTGCGGAGGCTACTGCTCGAGATCTGAGCGACGAGCCTGAGCGTGGAATAGGACTCGCCACCAACCCTTGGTACAAGGTGTTGAACCGTTCAACACCCCGTTGGTCGCCGTTCTTCCAAACCAGGTCGGCCACATCAAAAACGGGCCCCGAGCACACTTTCGGGGCAGCCGCAATCTTGGATTCCAACATCACCGAGCAGCCGCTGATGCAGGTGTTGAACGGTTCAACACCGCTGGCTTCGTCGGCGCGGTGCCAGCAAGCTGACCTTGCTCGATGTGCCGGCGCCAGACGGATTGCACGGAGGTTTCGATGTAGCTGACCATCAGGTCGTACGCGTCCCTCGCCCGCTTGAACGTACGCGCGTTGCCGTCGTACTTGGTGATGTCAAAGACCGTCCCGAACTCCACCGTCGCGGAAGCCGTGACGGCTGACTTGGGAATCTCCATGGGCAGCACCGAGACCCGATTGGCGTACGTGCTCTGAATCCATTGCTTGACGATGGCCCCCGTGGCATCGGAGCTGTCGACACGACTGAGCAGGATGTTCATGAAATCGAACTGCTTGTCGTGACCGCGGTTGGTGAGCAACTGGGTTGTGAGGTCGGAAAACAAGGACCAGAACTGCGCTGCCGAGGCAAAGTCGAGGGTGCTCGGCGGCAGCGGCATGATGATGCCGTTGCTGGCCAGCAGCGCATTGATCGTGGTGTACGAGAGGGCAGGGGGGGTGTCGATGACGATGACGTCGTACTCACCACGAACGTCGTCGATGCCGTAGTGCAGGACGTTCCAGAATTCGAAGCCTTCCTCCTTGGTCTGCCGGGCTGGGAGTGCGAACTCCGCGCCGAAGAGCAGGGGGGATGCCGGCACCAGATCAATGCCATCCCAGTATGTCGGACGGATGGCGTAGCGGATCGAAGTCTCCGAGCCCATGACCAGCGGGAGGATCGTGTCCTGCTCTTCGACTTCCGTGTCCGGCAGGATCCCGAACAAGGTGGTCAAAGAGCCCTGAGGATCGGTGTCTATGACCAGCACCTTGTGACCCAGCAGAGACAGCCCTTGAGCCAGCGTGATGGCCGTGGTGGTCTTACCCACACCGCCCTTGAAGTTGGCGATGCTGATGGTCACGGCCTCCGCACCGGCAGGCCGGAGACTGTCCTTGCGGTACTCGCGTACCCAGGTTCGGACCTCCGCCAGCGTGAACTGCCGCCGGGTGCCCGTTTCGTTGAGCGTTCCAGCCGGCAGATCGCCGCGCCCCATGCGGTGGGTGAACGAACCCTTTTCAATGCCCAGCAAGGCAGCCAGTTGGCTCAGATTCCAGACGGGTGGTGGCTTGTGCGTCGTGGGCGATAACATCGCGGCACGAATCTGCGACATCATCTCTACAGAATGAGCGGCCTGTTCCGCAATGTCCGCCAGGCCGATCGGGGCTGGGGCCTTGATGCTGAGCTTTGACATGAGTTCCTCCAGAACTCAGTTTACTGCTTTCTTTACGCGAATCTAGTCGACCTGTAGTTCGTCGTAAAGCCGACGTTGCTTGGAGGGAGGGAAGCGCGGAGACGTCGGTTTTGCCGTTCTGCTGAACTCCATCTTCCAGCGCCCCGGTTTAGAAATTTCAAAACCTTGAAGTCCTTTAAACCCTTTACATCCGACTTTCTTTTTCTGAATCAACAGGTTAGAGCACTTCATGTGAGTGGATATGGGCACTCACGTGAGAGAGATTGGGCACCCATGTGAGTGGATATGTGCCGACACATGAGGAGCACTGGGACCGGGTGTGAGTGGATATGGGTCCCAGGGGCCCAGCACGCCAAGGTTGGGTTTCCGGCCTCTCTGAGGCTCCCGCCGGCCCATCAGGTGAGGGAATTTGGGCGTCTATGGTGAATCTAGCCACAGCTGCTCGCCCAGGGTTGGGTCCGACACCTCTCAGGTCTGGCTCGTTCGAGCCGCAATCCATGCGCCGAGCCAGGGCAGGGCGGTGATGTGAGGAGATTTAGGCAGCGACCCTTAGACGAGACGTGAGCGCTATTGGGCGTAGCCATCCCAGCGAAGTCGGTCCGTCAGCCACTTGCACGCCGCACTGACGTGAGGACTATTGGGAGCCTCCCCGGTTACGTGAGACCATAACTTCACGCTAAGATGGCGGAATGGGCGATCTCACATGACACGTCAGTCCGCATTGACCAAGGAGCAGAACGAAAGTCCGCTTCGCAAGCCGGTCAACACGCTGGCGATCGTCCCGACCAAGTCCAGCAAGATCACGGTGCTGGCCCGCAAGGCGTACAACGTACTGTTGTACATCGCGCAGGAGCAGGGCATCGACCAAGAGGTGTACCGAGCGCCGTTGCAGAGCATCCTGCGCGGCGTGGACTTCAACTCGCACGCTCGCGAGCTCGTCAAGCAACACCTTCGCGCGATGGTCAGCACGACCGTTGAATGGCAATCGCCGACGGCAGGGGAGGGCGAGGCATGGAATGTCGCCGGTTTGCTGGCGCACGCAAAGGTCTACAAGCAGTCCGGTGAGAACTGGGTCGAGTGGTCCTTCGCACCGAACATCAAGCATGAGTTGCTCGAGCCGCAGCGCTTTGCTCGCCTGCGCCTGGATGTCATCTCCCAGCTGCGACGCCACTCAGGTGTGGTGCTCTACGAAATCTGCGCTCGCTACCGCGATATCGGACTGACCGCACGCCAGCCCTGGCCCTGGTGGCGCCCCGTCCTCACAGGAAGCCCAGATAGCGAAGACTCACTTAAGCAGGAATACCGCTTCTTCAAGCGCGATGTGCTCAAACTGGCCATCGCCGAGGTCAATGCCGTCACGGACCTCGACGTCGAACTCATCGAGCACAAAGCAGGGCGCTTCATCTCGGACATCCAGTTTCGGGTGGCAAGGAAGCAGCAAGAGCCGCTTCCCCTGCGGCATCCGCCAGTGGCGGTGGATCTGTCCCAGGTCGTGAGGGCCGCGGCGTTGGGCATCCGGACCGAGGACGCAGAGACGCTCATCCAGACACATGGCGGCGAAGCGATCTCAGCCGGCCTCGACGCCCTGTCCAAGCGCATGGCCAGCGAATTCCCGGAACCACTCCGCGACCCCTATCGCTACTTGCGGGCCTTGCTTGAGGGCAATGCAGCCACGGCTGCCAAAAAGGCTGAGCAGGGCAGTGTGGACAGCGCGGCCAGTAGCGCCGCTGCGGCTGCGGCCGTCGAGGGGTGGACTGCTGAGTGGGTCAGCCGGCGACGCGCGCAGGTCATGCAAGAGTTCGAGGTCTTGGACCCGGAGAGCCAGGCCGATTGGATCGACCGGCTGCGCAAGAGCCTGCAGGAGCGCGGCGTCCATCCGTCTATCCGTAAGCGGCTCGAAACCCATGGCTGGAATCATCCGATGGTCGCCGGAGAGCTGATCCGCTTTTTCAAAGGTCCTGACTGGGACAAGCCGACACCGCAAGAGCTCCTGGCGATCGCTGCGAAGCAGGGGGTACGGTAGTGGTTGGGCTTCCTTTGAGATCTCAACCACGCTCACCGGAGCGCGCACCGAGTCTTGTGTGCGCGGTGGGTCTTGTGCCGCCCACACGCGCCAACCCATCATGCGTGCGACTGCGCTGCAGCCGTTGCAGGGACTGGCCACCAGTCCTTAAATTCACGAATTCATGCACCTGACTGTCGTTCCTTGACACCGTGTTGCCTCAAGGTAGTTGTCGCCCGCCATCAAGGGCAACTTCCTGCCGCTGCGCTACTTTCGCGACCTGGCCGAGCTCAACGCCCAGGCCCTTGACTGGGTGATGGAGTAGGCCGGCGTGCGCTGCCACGGCACCACCCGACGCACCTCGCTGGCGTTGTTCACCCTGGAGGCGCCCTTGCTGCAGGCGCTGCCCAGCCAGGCGCCGGACCTGAGCACCTCGCATCGCGTAAACGTGCACCGCGACTGCCATGTGCAATTCGATCGGGTGCCGTACTCCGCGCCGTTCACGCTGGCGGGCAAGCTGCTCTGACTGAGTGCTACCGACGCGGCGGTTTCAAGATGACATCGCCGGACGTTTACCGCAGTGTCTGCTAGCTCAAGATTGAAGAGGACATTCATGGGTCCGACGAGAGCTACGGCTCCGGGCGCCGCCGCACTGGGGTGCGCCTACAACTTGCATCTCCAAGCGCCTCGTCGATGACATTGGCCCCACAAGCCGGCTTCCTCCGCCCGTGGCACCTGAGTTGGTGCAGGAGTTCCGGTGAATCGGTTCAAACTTCAGTTGCGTTGCCAGCAGCCGAAATACATAGGAAGTCTCAAGAAGGGCGAAGCCCATGAATAGCCCCCCTTATTTCTAGGCCCACTGAAACGGAGCGTGCTATGCAAACCCTTCCAGCCCTGGCTGTCCTGGTACGTGAAATGCAAAAAAAGGGCTTTGATGACCGACAGGCCAAGCGCTACGACCGAGCGTTCCGAGCCACCCAGCTAACGGCGGTGACGTTGATGTGTGCCCGCTATGGCGCCCGAGAGAACGAGATGCTCAAAGCGGCGAGGATCAGCCCGCGAGTGGCCGCCGATATTCTGGACCTGGTGGCGCGAATGGAGGTCTCGTCAGCGTTCGTGCGTCACATCCACAGCGGCCAGCGCTTCTGACCTGGTCGGGTCAATGCATCGCGTCACCTGTTAGAGCGTCCAGCGCCAATGCCTTGAAGGCTACCTCGTCTATAGCACGCACGGCCTCGTCAAGCGCCTCTGGGTCGGTCGCAAGTACATCATTCCGACAGCTGAGCGCGGTGTCGATGGTCATGGTGCCGTCAGCAGCCTTCGGAGTTCGCGGCGTTCCGACGCGGCGTTGGAGACCTGCCTGTCGCCACCGTCAACTGGTGGCCGGCACCAGGTTCACCCGGGTGTCGCCGCGAGCAAACTTTAGTCGGCCGACACCTGGCCAGCGAAGGTCAGTTTCCTGGCCTGGCTGCGACCTAGCGATCCCGGCCACGACTCGGCCTTCGCGTCACCGGCCCGATAAACAGGTCAAGACTGGCTGCTGCCCTTCGGATCCGGCGGTTGAATGCCGACGGTGGCCGAAACTCCTCGCTCAGGTCTCGCATAGGCGGTGGAGCTCTCCACCTTGAAACTTGACGTTCGGGACAGGTTGACTCTTCCCAGCTCGAGGGGCCCCAGCTCCAGCCTCTGAACGACAGCTGTTTCGGCCCGCGAACTGGAGCTCTCGACCCACAGCAGCCAGGCGCGACGAAGAGAAGCAGTCCTTCGCCAACCTCGACTCATCGCGGATCGCCTTCTTGG
>CAIJPE010000292.1 GCA_903822435.1 uncultured beta proteobacterium
GAGCTCAATGACCGGTCTCCGGCAGCCTGTTCGCCGAGTTGGCTGGCCGAAATCGACCGAGGATGTGTGGAAACTCCCCGGCCAATTTCGTGTCATAGCTCAAGGGCCACACGAGGGGTGAACGATGGGTCGATATGTCGAAGGCGAGGTACGCGAGCAGAGCGTTCTGTTTCCCGAGCGGCTTGAGGATTGGGTTGCTGAAGACAGCATGGTTCGTGTCATCGACGTGTTCGTCGAAGCGCTGGACTTGGTCACACTTGGCTTTGAACGCGCCGAACCTTCGGCCACCGGCCGGCCCGGTTATCACCCCGCCACGCTGTTGAAGATTTACATCTACGGCTACCTGAATCGAGTGCAATCCAGCCGACGCCTGGAGACTGAAGCGCGGCGCAATCTCGAACTTCTCTGGCTTACCGGCCGCTTGGCGCCCGACTTCAAGACCATCGCCGACTTCCGCCGTGACAATGGCCCCGCCATCCGCAAGGTGTGCCGTGAATTCGTCATGTTGTGCCGGCGCCTGAAGCTGTTCACCGACGGCATCGTCGCCATTGACGGCAGCAAATTCAAGGCAGTGAACAACCGTGACAAGAACTTCACCGATCGCAAGCTGCAAGCGCGCATGCAGCAACTCGAGGACAGCGTCGCCGCATACCTGGCCGAACTCGATCGAGCTGACCGCAACCCAGCGCTGGTCCTGCCCACCCGGGTGGCTCATATCAAGGACAAGCTCGCCGAAGTCAAGGAGCAGATGTTGGCCCTGGGCGAGATCGGTGAGCGCATGAGGGCGGCACCGGATGGGCAAGTCTCCTTGACCGACCCCGACGCGCGCTCCATGGCCAGCAGCGGCCGTGGCACCGGCGTGGTCGGCTACAACGTGCAGACCGCCGTAGATGCCAAGCACCATCTGATCGTCGCGCATGAAGTGACCAATGTGGCCATCGAAACTTGACCTTCGTTAGCGCTGCCGAGAAATTCAGCGAAAGCGGTCCCAGCCATCGGCGGTGCCGCCAGCTTCACAAGCTCGATGCTGAATGGTCAGCACACGCTGTGCATCCTCGACCGCGTCGGGCCTGTGGACTACTCCTTAAACTCAGTGTGAGGCAGGTCGTACCGTAGCCGGCCGACTCGGCCGTGCCCACCTGGTCCATGCGCCGGCGCGCGGCACCGGGCATTACTCAGACATCGTGCTGACGCTGCAACCAACATTGCCCGGCATGTCGCGGAAGTCGGGCAGGCCATCTTTCAGTGGCAACGCCGGCTCGGCGTAGAGGTGCCCACCTCATCCCTTGACCGACTTGCGCAAACTCACGGCACAAGCTCAAAGGCGCCGATGTACTCTGCCCCCTCGATGACCCGCACCGTCTCGGCTGCGAGACCGTGAACACATTGACCGGACCGGTCGACCAGCTTCGGCGAGGTCGGCGGTGGGCATTGCCTACGGCCGCAGGTCCGCCCTGTGCTGTGCTGTTCGCGCTGCCGCAGAAGCACTGACCCAGATGGCTGCCTACTGTGTTCGCGTCGGTTTGTTCAGATCGTGTGCGTCATGTCGTGCCCGTCGCGGGCTTCCAGTTCGCATCCTTGATCTCGACGATGTAGGCGTGCGACGCGCCCCGACCGATGTTCTCGGTGATGTGCATCACCGGCGGCTCCCAGAAAACGGCTCCCGCAGGCACATCAATCTCCACGGGTTTGCCCCCTTCCGCGGTGACCCGCACCTTCACGGGCGTGAGCTGCACCGTCACATGCCCCGGATGCCAATGCTTGCCGACACCGCAGACTCCCGTGCCCGGTTCGCTGACGTAATCGAGCACGCGCACCTTGTCGTTCTCGAACAAGACGCGGTAGAGGTGGGGTGCCACCTTGGCGGCATCCTGGGCATGCAGCACGTCAGGGCTGATCCCGAAGGCACCGAGCAGAGCCGCGAGCTGGCGGCGGTTGAGTGTGGGCTGGCAGTCGTTCATGCAGGTCTCCGTGGGGGTGGTAGGCGTTCCGAGGGTCACATCTGACGGAACAGCGGGTGGTAAGGCTCGCTCACGGCGAGCAGTTCGGGGCGGCTCTTGAACTTGATCTGCATGCCACCCCCGCCATCGCGCACGACGCGGTCGATGGCCGCCACATTCGCCAGCGTTGAGCGGTGCACCTGGCGAAACTGCGCCGGGTCCGCCTCGGACTGCAGCTCGCGGATGGTCTTGCGGATCAGCGACTCGGAATCGGCGGTCACGACCAGGGTGTACTTGTTGTCGGCCTTGAAGTAGCAGACCTCGTCCACCATGATCAGCCGCACCGCATTGCCCTGCGATGCGTTGATCCACTGCAGGTGCCGCTGCGCCGGCGCGGCGGGCGAGGGCAGCGACGAAAGCGAGGACAGCGCGGCCAGCGCGGCCAGCGCGCTGCTCAGATTGGGCGGCGCGGCGCCCAGTCGTTGCTTCAGCCGCTCTACCGTCTCGGCCAGCCGGGCGATCTGGATCGGCTTTGGGACGTAGTCCACGGCCCCCGCATCGAAGGCCCGCAGGGCGTGCTGGTCGTAGGCGGTGACGAAGACGACATGGGTCTGGCGTCCGATCCGCTTGGCGACGTCCAGGCCCGTCATGCGCGGCATCTCGATGTCCAGAAAGGCGATCGACGGCTGCTCGCGCTCGGCCGCATGCAGGGCCGCGATGCCGTCATGCACCACCGCCTTGATCTGCATTCGACCACCTCGATGCGGCCGGGCCGCGCACGGTCGGCGGCCGGCACGTGGTCGCAGCGCGTGATCAGCAGGCCGCTGATCGGCGCGTCGGCCGGCCACAGCGCGTCCACCGCCGCAGCCATCGCGCCGCCGGCCTTGCCCGCGCCCAGCGCCAGCGTGCGGCCCTTGGCCGGATCGGGCGGCCTCGGCAGGAAGGCCTGGAGGCGATCGGCGGGAGCGCGAGTTGAGTGTCCGACCCGGGAATCCGTCGCCATCCAGCCGGATCCATGCCCTTGAAAACCGGTTTGGTCGCATCGGCGACCCGGCTCGCCGCCGCCGCCCTTAGGGTGAGTTCCGCCAGACCAACCGCCTCACCAACTGGCGCCTCAACCTTGACAGGAGCACACCATGAACCCGATTGCATTTCACCGCCCCATCGTCGCCATCGCCTGCCGCAACCTCGCCCTGGCGGCCACCCTCGTCGCGGCAACGTCGATCGTGCACGCGACCAATTACGACGAGGTTGCGCAGGGCGACCTGTCAAACAGCCCCAGCGCCCCGACTTCCATCGGCGCGTTGACCCCGGGCATCAACCGGATTTCGGGCACCACGATACCCACAGGAACCTTTGACCCGAACAGCCATTCCTACTCGAACCCCGACAACGACTACGTGACCTTCACCGTGCCGACGGGCTATGTCCTGTCGCAGGCCTTGGTCGACAACGACACCATCATCCAGTCGACGGATCGACTGTTTCTGGGCATCGCGCAGGGCTCGACGGTGTCGGTCGATCCCTCGTTCACCTCGGCAGCAGGGCTGCTCGGCTGGACGCTGGTGGGGGCCAGCCTGGTGGGCGCCGATGTCCTGCCGGCCCTCGGTGCTTCGGCGCCGGCCAACTTCCCACCCATCGGCGGCGCCACCGGGTTCACAGGCTCGCTGCCCAGCGGTCAATACACGCTGTGGATCCTCGACGGTGACGCACCGGTGGCCTACGACTTCAAGCTCAGCGTGACGCAGGCCGTACCCGAGCCGTCCAGCTGGGCCCTGATGATGGGCGGCTTCGCCTTGACGGGCTGGACGGTGCGCCGGCGCGGGGTGCTGCGCGTCTCTCGGCCATCTTGATGCCGCAGCCGCCGGCTTCGGCCGGCGCGTTGCTGTCGCGCTCGCAGTCGCTGCTGCGGGCGCCTCCCATGACTTCCAAAGGGACACCCGCGCCGATCTCTCCATTTGCTTTCAGCACGCGCAAGGCTTGCTGACACCCTGCGGCTCAAACCCTTGACAGGTGAGGACCATCAAGATGTACATATAATCCGGCCTTGGTGTTAAGGGGGGGACTGCGCGTGACTCCTGCGCCAACTGGAAGTCATGAATTCCGAAGTGCCTGCTATCGAACTTTCGTTCGGACATCATCGGTGTCTGGCTCAGACTGCTTCCAGCGCGAAGTTACGATTTAGCTGGTAGCCGCAAAACAGCTTGTAAGCCGCGCCGCGCCAATCGCCCGAAGAAGCGCTGCTGTCCCGGCCCTTTCCGGCCAAGTCGGCGGTGATGCTGTTCTGGTCGATGCGGGCGCGCGACTCCCCGGCGCCGAGCTCAAGGTCGTAGGGGTTGGTTCCCTGCGCGAAGGCCGGTGCGGCCAGGGCCAGGCCCAGGCCCAGGCCGGCCAGCAACGTACCGGACCTCTTTTGCCAAAATGATCGTAGGGGTCGACCGACCGCTTCCTGGCCACGACCTCCCGAGCTCGAATGGCGCCTCAGGGTCGCTATGCAAAGCTTTCCATGGCGACCCATTGCTGTCAGCCACGAACCTGAATTGGTGGCCAGAAAGCAGCGGTCCAGAGGCAGGACCGTGCATAAGAAGGCCTACTTGCGGCGATCCACGAGCGCGCCAAACAGCGCGGGCATGACGATCAGTACCAGCGGCAACTGCACCAACAGGCCCGAGACGATGGCCACGGCCAAGGGTTGCTGCATCCCCGATCCCTGGCCAAGGGCAAAAGCCAGCGGCAACAGGGTCAGGATGGCCGCGAAGGTCGTCATCGCAATCGGCCGCATGCGGTTCTGGCCGGCCAGGATCAGAGCCTCGCGCAGCGGCCGGCCGTCCGACAGGTCGCGGAACTCCGAGAAGTAGAAGATCGCGACCTCGGTGACGATGCCGATGATCATCGTCATGCCCATCATGGCCGAGATGTTCAGTTCGATGTCGCAAGCCCACAGGCCGATGAACACCGCCGACACCGCGGTGAGCGGGATCGCCACGATGGCGATCGCCATCAGGAAGCTCTCGTAGAGGAAGAGCAGCAGCACGAAGACCAGCGCCACGGCCCCGGCGAACACGGCCATCAAGCCCCGGAAGGCGATCTGCTGCTGCTCGTAGAGGCCACCGAGCGCGAAGTACATGCCCTTGGGCAGCAGTGCGGGCTGCTGCATCACCTGCTGCACATCGGCGATCACCGAGCCCAGCGAACGGCCGCTGATGCGACCTGTCACCGCCACCATGCGCTTCAGGTTCTCACGCGTGATCTGCGGCTGCCCGCTGACCGGCTCGATCGTCGCCACGCGCTGGAGCGGGAAGGCGTGGCCATCGGACGCCCGGATCAGCAGCCGGCCGACGTCGGGGACGATGGCACGTTGGTCGGCAGGCATCAGGACGCGCACGCCGACCAGCTTCGGGCCCTTCTGAAACTGCGTCGTGACGACGCCGGTGAGGTCGCCATCGATGATCTGCGTGACGCTGTCCGGGTTCATGCCCTCCAGCGCCGCCTTGACTGGGTCGACATGGATCACCAGGGCGTCGCCGGCCGGCGTGATGCCGTCGCGCGTGTCGACCACGCCCGGTACCTTGTCGATGGCTGCCTGCACCTTCTTGGCGGTGGCCTGTAGTTCGTCGGCATTGTCCGAAAAGAGCTTGACCTCGATCGGCTGCGGCACCGAGGTCAGGTCGCCGATGACGTCTTCCATCAGCTGCGCGAGCTCGATCTTCAGCCCCGGCACCTGCAACTCGATCTTGTCGCGCAGGCCCGCCATTACCTCGTCGATCGGCGGCCGCGGGGTCGGCTTCAGGCGGATGAAGAAGTCGCCCTCGTTGGCTTCGGTGATGCCGCCGCCGAGTTGGGTGCCGGTGCGTCGCGAATAGGTCTGCACAGCGGGGTCGGCCTTGACGATGACCTCGACCTGACGCAGCAGTCGATCGGTCTCGGCCAGTGACGTGCCGGGTGGGGCGCGGTAGTCGAGGATGAAGCCCCCCTCGTCCATCGACGGCATGAAGCCCGAGCCGACCTGATTGAAGGCAACGGCGCCTAGCGCCAGCAGCGGCAGCACGCCCAGCAACACCCACGCAGGCCGCGCCAGTACCCGCTGCATCAGCCGCTCGTAGCGGTGGTGCAGCCAGGCGGTGAAGCGCCCGCCTTCCTCCTGGTTGGCGTCCTTCTCGTTCAACCAGTGGTCGGCCAGCAGCGGCACCGCCAGCCAGGTGACGAGGAAGGAGATGATCAGCCCGGCGGCCATCGTCAACGACAGGGCCTTGAAGAAGGCGCCGGTGACGCCCGTCAGGAAGGCCAGCGGCAGGAAGATCACGATCGTCGATGCCGACGAACCGGCCAGCGGGCGCACGAATTCCGTCGCCGCCTCCATCACCCGGCCGTGATGCCCGGCCGGCGCGCCGCGCAGGCGGCGCACGATGTGCTCGACCATCACGATCGCGTCGTCAATAATCAGCCCGACTGCTGCGGCCATGCCGCCCAGGGTCATGATGTTGAAGCTCATATTCAGCGCGTACAGCAACACGATCGTCGCCGACAGGACGGTGGGCACGACGACCGCCGCGATGACCGTGATCTTCAGGTTGCGCAGGAATGCGAACAGCACCAGCACCGCCAGACCGGTGCCGATGAGAATGGCGTCGCGCACGCTGGCGGCCGAATCCAGGACGAGCACGCTTTGGTCGTACCAATTGGCCAGCTTCACACCGGCCGGCAACTGCGCCCGGTAGCCATCGAGTCGGGCCTGCACGTCGCGCGCGATCTGCACGCTGTTGCTGCCGGGCTGCTGGTAGACCTGCAGAAGCACCGCCGGCTGGCCGTCGGCATTGACCTTGATCCATTGCGGCTGCACGCCGTCGCTGACCCGGGCCACGTCATCCAGGCGGATCACGCCGTTGGGGCCGCTCTTGACCACGGTCTGACCGATCTGGCGCAGGTCCTGCAACCGGGTGTCGGAAATCGCCAGGTAGAGCTTGTAGTGGTCCTCCAGTCGGCCGACCGCCGTCACCACGTTGGCCGACGACAGCGATTGGGCGACATCGCCCAGCGTCAGCCCATAAGCCAGCAACCGCGCCGGGTCGGCCGTCACCTGCACCTCCTCGTGGGCACCGCCCAGCACCTGGATGCGGGCCACGCCGTTGATGCTCGACAGCAGCGGTCGCAGCTGGTAGGTCGCCAGGTCGTTCAGCGCCGTCTGCGACTGCGTCTGGGACGTCAGGCTGTAGGCCAGGATGGGGAAGACCGTCGGGTCCATGCGCCGCGTTGTCAGCTGCGTGCCGGCGGGCAGCGTGGGCAAGATCTGCGTGATGGCCTGGTTGACCTGCGATGTCGCTAGGTGTGAAGTTTCAATAGGTTGTACCGGGTGTCCACCCGGACTGGTTCTGAGAGACTGGAAATCGCCAAACCCCCAGTCCTTCAGGAAAACAGCC
>CAIJPE010000293.1 GCA_903822435.1 uncultured beta proteobacterium
CGACCAGGCCACCTTCACGGCGCTGCTGGAAGGCACTTACGAACACTCGCCCTGGGTGGCCGCACAGGCCTGGCAGCACCGGCCGCCGGGCGGCTTCGGCTCTTTCGCGGCGCTCAAGCACGCGCTGGCGGCTGCCGTTCGCGAAGCGCCGCCCGGGCAGCAGCTGGCCCTGATCCGCGCACACCCGGAGCTGGCCGGCAAGGCCATGGTCAGCAAGAGCCTCACGGCCGAGAGCACCCACGAGCAGGGCAAGGCCGGGCTGGCCGACTGCACGCCCGAAGAGTTCGCCAAGCTGCACCAGCTGAATGCCGCCTACAACGCCAAGTTCGGCTGGCCCTTCATGCTGGCCGTGCGTGGGCCGCGCGGCGTGGGCCTGAGCCGCCAGGAGATCATCGCCACCTTCGAACGCCGCCTGGCCGGCCACCCTGATTTCGAGCGCGCCGAAGCCCTGCGCAACATCCACCGCGTAGCCGAGATCCGCCTGAACGACAAATTCGGCGTGGCCCCGCTGCGCGGGCAGCAGGTGTGGGACTGGGCCGAAGCCCTGGCCGCCGACAGCGACCCCGGGTTCGCCGAGCAAGGCCAGCTCACCGTCACCTACCTCACGGCAGCGCACCGGGCGGTGGCGCGGCGGCTGGTGGGGTGGATGCAGGAATCCGGCTTCGACAGCGTGCAGGTCGACGCCGTGGGCAATGTGGTGGGCGTCTATCACGGCGCCAGCCCCGATGCGCCGCGCTTGCTGACCGGCTCGCATTACGACACCGTGCGCAACGCCGGCAAGTACGACGGCCGGTTGGGCATCCTGGTGCCCATGCTGCTGGTGCGTGACCTGTACCGCGCGGGCCGCCGCCTGCCCTTCGGGATCGAGGTGGTGGGCTTTGCCGAGGAAGAGGGCCAGCGTTACCGGGCCACGTTCCTCGGCTCGGGTGCGCTCACCGGCCACTTCGACCCCGCCTGGCTCGACCAGCAGGATGCCGAAGGCATCCCCATGCGCCAGGCCATGCAGGACGCCGGCCTGCCTGCCACGTTGGCGGCCATCCAGGCTTGCCGAAGAGACCCGTCGCGCTATCGCGGTTTCGTCGAGGTCCACATCGAGCAGGGCCCCGTTCTCAACGAGCTCGACCTGCCGCTGGGAGTGGTCACCTCCATCAACGGCAGCCTGCGCTACCTCGGCGAAGTGGTGGGGATGGCCAGCCACGCCGGCACCACGCCGATGGACCGGCGGCGCGATGCCGCCTGCGCCGTGGCCGAGCTGGCTCTGTACGTGGAACGCCGTGCCGCGGCCGTGCCCGACGTGGTGGGAACGGTGGGCATGCTGCAGGTGCCTTCCGGCTCCATCAACGTGGTGCCCGGCCGGTGCCAGTTCAGCCTGGACCTGCGGGCCACCACCAACGCCGCGCGGGACGCCCTGGGCGCCGACGTGCGGGCCGAGCTGGCGCGCATTTGCGCAGCCCGCGGCCTGAGCTACACGCTGGAAGAGACGCTGGCCGCCTCCGCTGCGCCCAGCGCTCCGTCCTGGCAGCAGCGCTGGGAAGCCGCCGTGCATGCGCTGCACCTGCCGGTGTTCCGCATGCCCAGCGGCGCTGGCCATGACGCCATGAAGTTGCACGAGGTCATGCCGCAGGCAATGCTCTTCCTGCGCGGCGGCAACTCGGGCATCAGCCACAACCCGCTGGAATCCATCACCGCCGACGATGCCGAACTTTGCGTCGCGGCCTTCATGAACCTGCTCGAAGGGCTGGCCGCCGAATGACACGCTACGAGATGCTCGACGCCTGGGTCGACGCCCACTTCGACGAAGAGACGCGTTACCTGCAGGCCCTGGTTCAGGTGCCCACCGACACCCCGCCCGGCAACAACGCCCCCCACGCCGAGCGCACTGCGGAGTTGCTGGCGGCGATGGGCCTGAGGGCTGAAAGGCACGCCGTCCCGGCGGCCGAGGTGCATGCCCACGGACTGCAGTCCATCACCAACCTGATCGTGCGCCGTGCCTATGCGCCGGGAGGCCCCACCATCGCGCTCAACGCCCATGGTGACGTGGTGCCCCCGGGTGAAGGCTGGACGCACGCGCCCTATGGCGGCGAGGTCGAAGACGGCAAGCTCTATGGCCGCGCCTCGGCGGTCAGCAAGAGCGACTTCGCCAGCTACACCTTCGCCTTGCGTGCGCTGGAGTCCCTGGGCGTGCCCTTGCGAGGCGGGGTGGAGCTGCACTTCACCTACGACGAAGAATTCGGCGGCGAACTGGGCCCGGGCTGGCTGCTGGCCCACGGCCTCACCAAGCCCGACCTGCTCATTGCCGCTGGCTTCAGCTACCAGGTGGTGACGGCGCACAACGGTTGCCTGCAGATGGAAGTGACGCTGCACGGCCTGGCTTCGCATGCGGCCTACCCCGAGACCGGCGTGGACGCCCTGCAGGCCACCAACAAGCTGCTGACGGCGCTGTATGCCTACAACGATGTGCTGCGTACGCGTCGCAGCGCGGTGGCCGGCATCACGCACCCGTACCTGAACGTGGGCCGCATCGAAGGCGGCAGCAACACCAACGTCGTGCCCGGCAAGGTCGTCATCAAGCTCGACCGCCGCATGATTCCCGAAGAAGACGCCACCACAGTGGAAGCCGAAGTGCGCGCCCTGATCGAGCAGGCCGTGGCCGCCAGCCCCGGTGTGCGCGTGGAGATCAAGCGGTTGCTGCTGGCCGGATCCCTCAAGCCGCTTCCCGGCAACGCGCCGTTGGTGGCGGCCATCCAGAAGCACGGCCAGGCCATCTTCGGCGAGCCCATCCCCACATCGGGCACCCCGCTTTACACCGACGTGCGCTTGTACGGTGCCCACGGCGTGCCCGCCGTCATCTATGGAGCCGGGCCGCGCACGGTGCTGGAGAGCAACGCCAAGCGGGCCGATGAGCACCTGCTGCTGAGCGACCTGCGCGGGGCGACCAAGGTGGTGGCGCGGACGTTGCTGGACTTGTTGGGGGGCTGAGCCGCGCTCCGGCTGCTGGTCGAAGGTTTCGGCCGCGACGGTTCCGCAGGCGGCAAGTCTTGCCATCGGCGATGGCAAATGGTATTTTCAATGCCATGAACCTTCGAATCGACAAAGCAGGGCGCCTGGTGCTCCCCAAGACGGTACGTGCCGAACTCGGGATCACGCCCGAGACCGATCTGGAGCTGATCCAGAGCGCAGACGGCCTGTTTCTTCGGCGTGTGGCCGCGCGCCCGGCCATGCAGCAAGTCGACGGCTTGTGGATCCATCAGGGCAGCAGCGCCAGCGCGTCTTCCACCGCGTGGGCCGAGGCCATCGAAAGCGTGCGCAACGAGCGCGCCGACAGTGCCTGGAAGGCCGGATGAGGGTCTTCTTCGACACCAGCGTCCTCGTCGCAAGCTCTGTCGGCAGCCATCCCCACCACGCCCAAGCGCTGCCTGCCCTGCGCCGTGTCGTCTCGGGCCAGGATGTCGGTTTCATCGGCGTGCAGTCCATCGCCGAAACCTACGCAGCACTGACGCGGCTGCCCATCCAGCCCCGCATCCACCCCAGCGAGGCCGGCCGCATCGTGCGTGACAACATCCTCAAGCACTTCGCGCTGGTTCCCGCTGGCCAGGATGAATACCTGCAGGCGCTCACCGCGGTACAAGACAACGGCTGGTCAGGCGCAAAGATCTACGACGCACTGCTGCTGGCCTGCGCCGCTCGCTCGGGGGCCGAGCGCATCTACACCTTCAACCTCGGCGATTTCCGGGCCTTTGCGCCGGCCGAGCTGCAGGCCCGCATCTGCGCACCCTGAAGCAAGCCACCAGATTGGTGCGCGCACGGAAATTGCCTGCGTCACTGCCAAGGTTTTTCTTACTCACCCAGCGTACCCCGGAGCCCCGATGCCCTTCCTGCCCGCCCTGTTCAAGCGCCGCACCCTTCTCGCCGCCGCCACCCTCCTGGCCGCCCCGGTGCTGGCCCTGGCTGACACCCCCATCAAGTTCCAGCTCGACTGGCGCTTCGAAGGCCCGGCCGCGTTGTTCCTGGCCTCGCAGGCCAAGGGCTACTACAAGGCCGCGGGCCTGGACGTGACCATCGACGCCGGCAGCGGCAGCGGTGCCACCGTCACCCGCGTGGCCAGCGGCGCATACGACATGGGCTTTGCCGACATGGCCGCCCTGATGGAGTTCCACGCCAACAACCCCGATGCGCCGAACAAGCCGGTGGGCATCATGATGGTCTACAACAACACGCCGGCCGCGGTGCTGGCGTTGAAGAAGAGCGGCATCAGCAAGCCCTCCGACCTGAACGGCAAGAAGCTGGGCGCGCCCGGCTTCGACGCCGGCCGCCGCGCCTGGCCGATTTTCGCCAAGGCCAACAAGATCGACGGGGTCACGTGGGTCAGCATGGACCCCCCATTGCGCGAGACCATGCTCGTTCGCGGCGACATCGAAGCCATCACCGGCTTCTCGTTCACCTCGCTGCTGAACCTGGAAGCCCGCGGCGTGAAGACCGAAGACATCGTCGTCCTGCCGTATCCGCAGTACGGCGTCAAGCTGTACGGCAACGTCATCGTCGCGAGCCCCAAGCTTCTCAAGGAGAACCCGGCCGCCGTCAAGGCCTTCCTCAGCGCCTTCCTGAAGGGCGCCAAGGAGGTGATGGCCAACCCCGACCCGTCCATCGACTACCTCAAGGCCCGCGACGGCATCATCAACGTCGACCTCGAGAAGCGCCGTCTGCGCATGGCCATCGATTCCGTCATCGCCAGCCCCGACGCACGGGCCGAAGGCTTCGGCGCCGTGGTACCGGGCCGCCTGGCGCTGATGGCTTCGCAGGTGTCGGATGCCTTCACCACCAAGACCCGCATCGACCCCAATACCGTCTGGACCGATGCCTACCTGCCGTCCAAGGCCGAGCTGAACATCCTGCCCCCGCTGAAGAAATAGGCGGCGGGCGCACCATGAGCTTCGTCGACTTCAGCCACGTCTGGCTCGCCTACAACGACGAACTGGCTGCCAAGGGCCAGTACGCGGTCGAAGACATCAGCCTGAACGTGGAGCAGGGCGAATTCATCGCCATCGTCGGGCCCAGCGGCTGCGGCAAGTCCACCTTCATGAAGCTCACCACGGGCTTGAAGATGCCCACCAAGGGCAAGATCATGATCGACGGCGCGCCGGTGACAGGGCCGCTCAAGATCAGCGGCATGTCGTTCCAGGCGCCCAGCCTGCTGCCGTGGCGCACCACGGTGGACAACGTGCTGCTGCCGCTGGAAATCGTCGAGCCCTTCCGCAGCAGCTTCAAGGCCAAGCGCAAGCAGTACGAGGCCAAGGCCCGCGAGCTGCTGCAAAGCGTGGGGCTGGCCGGCTACGAAGACAAGTTCCCGTGGCAGCTCTCGGGCGGCATGCAGCAGCGCGCCAGCATCTGCCGCGCCCTGGTGCACGAGCCCAAGATGCTGCTGCTGGACGAGCCCTTCGGCGCGCTGGATGCCTTCACCCGTGAAGAGCTGTGGTGCGCCCTGCGCGACCTGCAGGCTGCGCAGAAGTTCAACGTCATCCTGGTCACGCACGACTTGCGCGAAAGCGTTTTCCTGGCCGACACGGTCTACGTGATGAGCAAGAGCCCCGGCCGCTTCGTCGTCAAGCGCCACATCGACCTGCCGCGCCCCCGCGACCTGGAGCTGACCTATACGCCCGAGTTCACGGACATCGTGCACGAGCTCCGCGGCCACATCGGCGCCATGCGCAAGACCGGCGTGGCGGTGCCGCAATGAAGATCACCCGCACGATGGAGCGCTGGTCGCCGCTGGTGCTGCTGGTGGCCTTCCTGGTGCTGTGGCAGATCGTGGTGATGCTGTTTTCCATCCCCGATTTCATCTTTCCCAGCCCCAGCCAGATCGCTGCGCAGTTCAGCGAATTCAAGGGGCCCCTGCTCGAAGCCGCCTGGAAGACCTTCTGGGTCACCATGCTGGGTTTCGGCATCGCGATCGTGGTGGGCACCTTGCTCGGTTTCCTGATCGGCAGCTCACGGCTGGCCTATACGGCGCTGTACCCGCTGATGGTGGCCTTCAACGCCGTGCCCAAGGCGGCCCTGGTGCCCATCCTGGTGGTGTGGTTCGGCATCGGCCTGGGGCCGGGCGTGCTCACGGCCTTCCTGATCTCGTTCTTTCCCATCACCGTGAACATCGCCACCGGCCTGGCCACGCTGGAGCCCGAGCTGGAAGACGTGCTGCGCGTGCTGGGCGCCAAGCGCTGGGACGTGCTGGTGAAGGTGGGCCTTCCGCGCAGCATGCCGTATTTCTACGGCTCGCTGAAGATCGCCATCACCCTGGCCTTCGTGGGCACCGTGCTGGCCGAGATGACGGCTGGCGACTCGGGTATCGGGTACCTGATGCAGACGGCCGGCAGCCAGCAGCGCATGCCGCTGGCCTTTGCCGGGCTGGTGACCATCGGGGCGATGGCCATGGCCATGTATGAGCTGTTCAGCTGGGTGGAAAGGCGCACCACGGGGTGGGCGCATCGGGGGACGCAGGGCGGGTGAGGTGGGTCAGCCTCCAAGTCGGCTCACGAAGGTGACTCAGCCTGGCTGGCTGGCCCACAACTTCAGTGCACAGTGTTTCGCGGCGTGGGTGAAGTCGTTGTCCACGGTCAGCAGGGTCAGGTTGTGCCGCATGCACAGTTGGGCCAGCAGGGCGTCGATCGTTCCCACCTGCACGCCCGCCCGCCGGCAGGCGTTGCGCAGTTCGGCTGCTTCCACATGATCTTCGCGGTCGGGCGAAACAAAGCTGAGCGCCGAGAATCTCTGAACGATTTCCAGGCGTGCGCGCGGACCGGAGAATCCCTGGAGGAGTTCCTGCATGACCAGACCTGTGGTGACGATCAGTTCAGCGCCAGACAGTGCGGCTTGTAGCGCCAGGACTGCGGGGGCCTGGGCGGGCGAGTCCCGCCGCAGCGCAAGCGACCAGACGCTGGTATCGACCAGCAGGCTCACTCTCGCGACCGCTCTGTCTTGTAGTCAAACGCGGGGTCCCACTCGAGTTTGCCCATCAACCCCAGAATTTGCTCTTGGCTCTGGCGCGCAATGAACTCTTTCAGCGCACGGGTGACCGCCGCCTTCTTCGACTTTTCGCCGCTGACCTGGAAGGCCTTCTCCAGCAGGTCAGGATCCAATGAGAGGTTGGTGGCCATGTGTGACTCCTTACACATTATTCTACACAAATGCTGACCACTGACCAGACCCTGCGCCACCTGCGCCGCGCCAACGAAGTTGCGCGCACCGCCATGGCCCGCGGCAAGCACCCTTTCGGCGCGCTGCTGGTGGCGCCCGATGGCGAAACCGTCCTGCTGGAGCAGGCCAACGTCGACACGGTGAACCACGCCGAAGCCGTGCTGGCCCGTGTGGCGGCGCACCGCATGAGCGCGGAAGAACTCTGGGGCTGCACGCTGGTGACCACCGTGGA
>CAIJPE010000294.1 GCA_903822435.1 uncultured beta proteobacterium
CGGCAACGATCTGCAGGCCATTGCCCGCCGCTGCCGGCGCCGGGTGGCCAGGCGGGCGTTGTTCGCGGCGGGCGTGGCCATGGTCCCGGTACCCGGGCTGGACTGGGTCACCGACATCGGCCTGCTGATGCGCCTGCTGCCCGAGATCAGCGCCGAGTTCGGCCTCACCGAGGCGCAGATCGAACGCCTGGCTCCCGACCGGCGCGTGGTCGTCTACAAAGCGATCAGCGCCGCTGGCGGCTTGTTGATGGGCAAGGTCATCACGCGCGAACTGGTGCTGAAGGTGCTGCAGCTGGTGGGCCTGCGCCTGAGCACGCAGCAGGCCGCCAAGTTCGTGCCCATCGCGGGCCAGGCCATCAGCGCCGCGCTGACCTTCTCGGCCCTGCAGTTCGTCTGCGAGCAGCACATCCGCCAGTGCATGGCCGTGGCAAGGCAGTTGCAGCTGCCGGCCCCCGAGCCCACCGACGCGAGCCCGGCCAGGCCACGCCACCGGGCGTGACCCCTCGGGCTACAATCAGAGGCTCGGGGTGTAGCGCAGCCTGGTAGCGCAACTGGTTTGGGACCAGTGGGTCGGGAGTTCGAATCTCTCCACCCCGACCATGCAAATCAACGGTTCAGGCCTGATCCGCGGCGATGTTTTTCGCTGTGGGATAAGGCCGGGGTCACACGGCTCCGGGCTCGGCTGCACGTCGATTTGTCATCTCTCGCCTTCGCGCCGAGTTGGCATGCCTGCTCGAAGACCGAAGCGCAGCCGACCGCCTCGCAGGTGGCCCCGGCATCCGGCGTTCAGCCCTGCTGCGTACCACGCCCTTGCACAACAGTGAGGTGCGGCCGATGGCCGTGCCCGGGAATCGGCTCGGGACACAGAGTCTGCAGCAGGTGCCCTCGGGTCCACTGCAGCCCATCCACGGCCATCAGCGCCACCAGTGCCAGACGAACGAGCGAGACGCCGTCGAGTGCTAGTCCCAGGCCATGAACCCTGTCGTAGCAGCGGAATCCCGCCCTGGCCCCTGCCATCGGTCATGGATCCGGCCGCATGGCAAGTGGCACTGCCGCTGCGCAGGCTCCAGGGCAATCATGACGGCTCCTCGAACCACTCGGCGACTGCCCAGAACGGCCATGACCGCGCAAATCCTCAACGGCTTGATCACGCTCGCCGTCTTCCTGATCCCGATCCCGCTGCTGCTCCGCGCCGATCGACCGCGTCGGAAGAGTTCCGCCGTGGCCCGAGCGGCCAAGGAAGCCTGACATGTACCCTGGCCACTTCGCCGCGGCGCTGGCCATGCGGCACGCGAACCCGAGCGTGCCCTTCTGGGGTCTGCTGGTCGGCGTCGGCTTGCTGGATCTTGTGTATGGCGTGCTCTGTATCGCCGGGCTCGAGAGCGGTGATGCGCGGGGCTATGTCTACCCCTGGTCGCACTCCGCTGCCATGGCGCTGATCTGGGCCTTGCTCTACGGTGCCTGCTTCATCCGCAGGGGTTGGCGGGTGTCGGCGTGGATGGCCCTGGCCGTGCTCTCGCACTGGGTGCTGGATGTGCTGGTCCACGAGGCCATGCCTTTGTGGCCGTACGCCGCGACGCATTGGGGCTTGCAGCCCTACACCGGCGGACTGGCCGGCTGGCTCGAGGCTGGCGTCACCCTGGCAGGCGGTGCGTTCTACGCCCTTCAGGCACACCGCAGTCGCATTCCGGCGCCGCGCACCTGGCTCAGTGGTGCGCTGCTCGCAGCCCTCTATGCCCTCGAATTCGGTGCGGCGCACCACGCCCATTGAACCCACCCGTGACAACGACCGCTGTGTGACCCTCCTCACCTCCAAAGGACTTCGACATGCCCCCGTGCACCAAACCTGCCATTGCCACCCTGATCGGCCTGCTCAGCCTTGGTGCCCACGCCACGGATCTGCCGGACCTGGGCGGTGCCTTCGCCAACTACCGCTATACCGAGATCGAGCGACTGGCCACGGCCCGGCTGGCCGAGCGGTCGGACGACCCCGCCGCGGCATTGGCCCTTGGGCGTGCGATCGTCGAGCGCGACGACAGGACGCGGTTCAAGCTGGCGGAATCCAAGCTCGCCACATGCGTCGAGCAGCACCCGGAGGTGGCCGCTTGCCACTTGTGGCTCGGTCGTGTCTACGGCAAGCAGATCGACGGCATGTTCAGTGGCTTGCGCCTCGCGCCCAAGACACGGGCAGGCTTCGAGCGTGCGGTGGAGTTGGACCCTCGCGACCTCGACGCCCAGGCGGCGTTGATCGAGTTCTATATCGCCGCGCCCAGCGCCCTGGGCGGTGGCGTTGACAAGGCCACGCGGCAGATCGCCAAGGTGGAGGCGATCGATGAAGCGGGCGGAACCCTGCTGCGCACCTTCCTGCTGTTCGCGCCTGCCGATCTGTCCAAGGCCGAGGCAGCCTTGGAAGCCACCAAGCCCGCCACCAGCCCGGGCTACGACCTCGCCCGGTCGTATGCCTATCTGCGCCTGGGCGTGGCGCACTTTGCTGCCAAGCGGTACGCCGATGCACAGCGTGTCTTCGAAGCCGGGCTGGCGCGCTATGCCGACGACCCACGCCTGTCGCTGATGCTCGGCAGGGCGCTGATCGAAGAGGGGCGCGGGGCCGAGGCCATTGCGCCGCTGAGGCGCAGCGCCGCCAGGATGCCGACGGCTGCGGCCGAGTGGCGGCTGGGCGAAGCGCTGGCACAGACGGGTGACCGTACCGGCGCGCTGGCGCGCCTCGAAGCGGCATTGGCTTTCACTCCGGCGCTGGCCGCCGAGCAGCGAGAGGCGGTGCAGGAACGCCTGAAGGCCCTGCGGTAGATGCGCCAGCGGCTTCAGTGCCGCAAGGGCGACTCGCCGGCTTGATCATCGTCGGACTCGGCGATGGCATGCGTGGCCCTCGTCAAGACGACAACGCTCACTCGACGTGGTTCCAGGTCTGCGAGCGGCCGAAGCGGGGTACGCTAACGAAGCCGCCCACGACGACCGTCACCGGAATGGTGACAGCGATGTGCCACGCCTTCGTCGATGCAAAGTTCCTCCGCCCCGATGTGTCCTGCGCGCTGCATGAGCCAGCTGCCCAACTGGGAAGAGAGACGTTGGCGGGTGGGCCCGCGTGGCGCCTTCAAGCTGCCTATG
Organism: uncultured beta proteobacterium; assembly: GCA_903822435.1. Classification (GTDB taxonomy): domain Bacteria; phylum Pseudomonadota; class Gammaproteobacteria; order Burkholderiales; family Burkholderiaceae_C; genus Rubrivivax. The sequence continues at coordinate 3,127 of CAIJPE010000294.1, forward strand.
CGCCGCAGATTCAGCGCCAGGCACACAAGCTTGAACTCGGCTTGCACGCGGTGCAGCCTGAGCAGGCCGAATTGCCGGAACTCCGGCACGCGCTGGATCCAGCCGTCGGGCCGCTCGGCGATCCACTTGCACCTGCGACAGGTCGCCTTGCCTTGGTCGGCCTGCAACTTGGCCACCATGGCCGCCGTGCGCGGATGCTTCTTGGCGTCGATCTCCGCGCAGTGCTTGACCTCGCGCACCAAGGTCACCACCACGTCAATGCCTGAGCCGGCGAGGTCTTTCAGAATCTTCTCGTTGCAGTAGCCGGCGTGCGCCCTTGGGCGATGGCCTTGGGTCTGGCCTCGCGCTGGAAGGCGTTCAGCCGGCCTCGGAGGACATCCCCGTGACCGACGGCCCCGTCGACCGTCGCGACGTGCCTCTCACGGTCAAGCGTCAGCTTCTGCCGCCCGCAAGCCTGGGAGTGGCTCTGCGGCAACGCCGGTGTAACAGCACCGTGCAAACGCGCGCTGCGGTGCGAATGCCTCGGAGTGCGTCAGGGTGTCCGTTGACCTATCGACGTGCGTCGGGAAGAACCCGAAAGATTGTGGCCTGTGGCCTGTGGCTTTGGGCCCGTGGGTCGGGAGTTCGAATCTCTCCACCCCCACCAAATGAATCTCGGTGCCCGGCAACTGCTGCATCGGTCCTCACCACAATGCAGCCATCGGCTGCACGGCGATGCTCGGCGCCTGCCCGGGCGTGCCGTTGCCGGTGTGGTTGGAAAGGCGAAGGCGGTTCAGGGAGCGCTCGGCCTTGGGGTCGACGACCACGGTGATCGTGCCGGCCGCGCCCTCCAGGCCATCCAGGCCGCGACGGC
>CAIJPE010000295.1 GCA_903822435.1 uncultured beta proteobacterium
AAACTTGTGGTACTGCCTGCTGTCCGGGTCGACGCTGGCCGCAATGAAGGCATCCAGGCCGTCGGCGTCCTGCAGCTTCAGAATGATCGACACCGTGATCGGGGTCGCATCGGGCGTGGTACCCAGATCTTGGGGTGCAGCCCCTGGGCGCTCACGGGCGTTTGCGGATGGCCCTGCGGCCACGACGGCCGCGGCCAGTGCGACGGCACGCCACAACGCGATGAAAACTTTCTGCTTGGGCACTCGATGACTCCTGTGGATGGTGGGCGCTGCGGCAGGGGCCGTGCGCACGGGGGCTGCGAATCCAAAAAGTCTGGCAGACCGCTCGATCACCGCACGCCCTTCGCGCTGGATGGCACTACTTGCGAAAGGGTTCACGCAGGGGCCTGCCCCGCCTGACCGATGCGCGTGTCGGACGTGCTTCGAAAGCCGTGCGCGTCCCGTTCAGGCCCTCGGCGCTTGCAGCCGCGAGGCCGGCGCCCTCAGCGAGGGCAGCTTGCGCCGCGAAGAAAGCACATGCTCGATGTCCTGTTGCGCCCCGTCGATCAGCACCGTGCAAGCCCGCTCGGCCCGCACCGGGTCGCGGGCGATGACCGCATCCAGCACGGCGCGGTGCAGGGGCAGCGACATCGCCGGGCCGTTGGCCTTGGTGGTGGAGATTTCGAAGCTGGTGCGCAGCAGCGCCGAAAGCGCCTTGCTCATCTGCACCACCATGCGGTTGTGGCAGGCGCGCAGCAAGCCCTGGTGGAAGGCCAGGTCATGCGTGACGTAGTCGCCGCCCTCGTCGATGGCCAGCTTCATGCCGGTGTAGGCCGCTTCGATACCGGCAATGTCGGCCGCAGTGGCGCGCTCGGCCGCCAGCCTCACGGCGGCCGGCTCCACCAGGCGGCGCAGCTCCTGCAGGTCGCGCAGGAAATCCCGCGTCAGGCCGGTTCGGGTGTGCCAGGCCACCACGTCGGGGTCGAACCAGTTCCATTGCTCGGCGGGCAACACGCGCGTGCCCACTTTCGGACCGGTGACCACCATGCCCTTGGCCACCAGGGACTTGACGGCCTCGCGCACCACGGTGCGGCTGACGCCGAAGGCTTCGCACAGCGTGGGCTCGGGCGGCACGGAGCTGCCGGGCGGGTAACGGCCCGCCACGATGGCCTCGCCCAGTTGCTCCAGCGTCCGGCCCAGGACGTTCTTGGTCATCCGCGCACGAAGACGGTGGTCAGTGGTTCGTCGCCCAGCTGGCGGCTCCAGTGGCCATGGATACCGGGATCGAAGGCCGCGCCGGCCGGCACGGTGTCGGCCGAATAGAAGTGCTGCCCCGGGCCGAACACGCGCGATGTGCCGTCCTGCAGGCCGATTTCCATCTGGCCGCCCAGGATGAACACCCACTGCGGGTGGTCGGTGCAGTGGAACTCGCTGCGAAAACCCACCGGGCTCATCCGCAGCTGGCAGCCGCCGCTGGGCATCAGGGGCGACAGCCTCGCCTGCGGCTTGCCTTCGGTCAAGGGAATGGCTTCTTCACGGAAGCGCGCACGGCCGTCTTCAGCGGTGTACAGGACGACCTGGGTGAACTGCATGGTGGATCCCTCGGGCACTCAGAGTGTGGCGGTCATGCCGCCGTCGACGTAGAGGATGTGGCCGTTGACGTAACGGGCCCCGTCGCTGGCCAGAAAGACGGCCGCAGGCGCCAGGTCTTCGAGCTCGCCCCAGCGGCCCACGGGCGTATGGCCCGCGATCCACGCGCTGATCTTGGGGTCGGCGGCCAGCACGGCCGTCAGCTCGGTCTTGAAGTAGCCCGGTCCGATGCCGTTGACCGTGATGCCGTGCGGCGCCAGGTCGATGGCCATCGCCTTGGTGAGCATCTTGAGCGCGCCCTTGCTGGCGGTGTAGGCGCAGGCACCGGGACGGCCCATCTCGCTCATCACCGAGCAGATGTTGATGATGCGCCCGCGCCGCCGCGGCAGCATGTGCCGGGTGACGGCCTGCGCGACGATCACGGCGCTGTCCACGTTGGTGCTCATCACCGCGCGCCAATCGTCCTGCGCCATGTCCTGGAAAGGGCCGCGGCGGGTCATTCCTGCGTTGTTGACCAGGATGTCAATAGCGCCGACCTTCGCTTCGATCTCGTCCACGGCCGCGGCCACGGCGGCAGGGTCGCACACGTCGAAAGCGCGGGCATGGACCGCCAGGCCAGCTTCGCTCAGCGCCGCGCGCGCAGATTCCAGGCGGGTGGCGTCGCGGGCGTTGAGCACCACCGTGGCGCCGGCCTCGGCCAGGCCGCGGGCCAGGGCCAGGCCGATGCCCGTGGAAGAACCGGTGACGAGGGCCACGCGGCCGTCCAGGCGAAAGGTCTTGGCATCGATCATGGGTTGCGGCCTTGTTAGAAAAAGGGGGGTCAGGGTTCGGGATTCGAGGCGACGCCGGGCTTCAACTGCCGCTGCGCCTGGGCCACCAGGGCCTGGGGATCGTCATGGATGTCCAGAACGATGGCGTCTTCATCCGGGCCGGGCGGCTCCAGCGTGTCGAGCTGGCTTTGCAAGAGCGATGCCGGCATGTAGTGGCCGGCGCGCGACAACAGGCGTTGGCGCAACAAGGCCGGCGTGCCAGCCAGGTGCACCAGGCGCAGCGCCGGTGCGCCGCCGCGCAGCACGTCGCGGTAACGGCGCTTGAGGGCCGAGCACGACAGCACGCAACCGGTACCCCGCTGCGCCTTTGCCAGTTCATCGGCCAGCGCCTGCAACCAACCGGCTCGGTCGGCATCGGTCAAGGGCGTGCCCGAGGCCATCAGCGCCACGTTGCGGGGCGGATGCAGGCGGTCGCCCTCGATGTAGGGCAGGCCCAGCGCCGCGGCCAGGCTCGCGCCCACGGTGCTCTTGCCGCAGCCGCTCACCCCCATCACCACCACCACCGGGCCGGGGATCGGCTTCATGAGCGGGGGGCCCATCCGTCGGGCGTCAGGACAGGCGTGCGCCACTGGCGCCATCGAAGACGTGTGCATGGGCCGCATCCATCGCCAGATGCACCACGTCATCGGGCTGCGCCTCGGTGCGGCCATGCATCACCACCACCAGTTGCTCGCCGCCGACCTCCAGCAGCAACTCGGTTTCGGCGCCCGTGGGCTCCACCACCACCACCCGAGCCGGGATGCCCTGCGGTGCCAGCACGAGGTCTGTGGGCCGCACGCCATAGTGCACGGCCTGCCCGTCGCGGCCCATGGGCCGGCCGCCGGGCATGGCCAAGGGCCAGCGGGCGCCCAGCGCCTCGACCGCGCCGCCGCGCACCTGGCCTTCGAAGACGTTCATGGCCGGCGAGCCGATGAACTGCGCCACGAAGAGGTTGCCCGGCCGGTCGAAAAGTTCCAGCGGCGTGCCGATCTGCTCGACGATGCCGTCGTGCATCACCACGATGCGATCGGCCATGGTCATGGCCTCGATCTGGTCGTGCGTGACATAAACCGTGGTGGTCTTCAGGCGCTGGTGAAGGGCCTTGATCTCGGCGCGCATGGCCACCCGCAGCTTGGCGTCGAGGTTGGACAGCGGCTCGTCGAAGAGAAAGACCTTGGGGTCGCGCACGATGGCCCGGCCCATGGCCACGCGCTGCCGCTGGCCGCCTGAAAGCTCGCGCGGATAGCGGTCGAGCAGCGGGTCGAGGTTCAGGATGCGGGCCGCGCTGGCCACCCGCTCGGCCATGACACCGGCATCGGCTCGGCGCAGGCGCAGGCTGAAACCCATGTTCTCTCGCACGGTCATGTGCGGGTACAGGGCGTAGCTCTGGAAGACCATCGCGATGTCGCGGTCCTTGCTTTCCAGGTCGTTGACCACCGTGCCATCGATGGCGATCTCGCCCCCGCTGATCTCTTCCAGGCCCGCCAGCATGCGCAGCAAGGTGCTCTTGCCGCAGCCCGAGGGGCCCACCAGCACGACGAACTCGCCGTCGGCGATCTCGAACTCGATGCCGTGGATGACCTTGACCCGGCCATAGGCCTTTTGAACCTGCTTGAAGGAGACGGTGGCCATGGTTTTGCTCGCGAAGGCGTGTTCAGTGAGTGCTGATGCCAGCGGTCCATCGCGCCGAACACGACCTGTAACGTATGACGCACTGGCACCCGACCAAGCTTCCCGCCGCGGATCCGGCTCCGCCGGGCCGCTGGCGGACGGCCCCCTTGGGGGGCAGCGAGCACAAGCGAGCTTGGGGGCTCATGATTTCACCGCGCCGGCCGTCAGGCCCGACACCATGTAGCGCTTGAAGGCGTAGTAGATGGCCGCCGGCGGCAGTGCATACACGCATCCCGTCGCCATCAGCAGTTCCCACGGCGAATCGTCGGCTGCCAGGAAGTTGCCCAGCGCCACCGACAGCGTGAGGTCGGTCTCCTTGGACAGCAACAGGAAACCGTAGAGGTATTCGTTCCAGGCCAGCAGCAGCGAGTAGGTGCCCACGGCCACCAGCGAAGGCACCATCAGGGGCAGGTAGACCAAGCGAAACAGTTGCAGCGGCGTGGCGCCATCCATGCGGGCAGCTTCGTCCAGTTCCCAGGGGAGCTTGTCGCTGGCCTGCTTGAGTACCCAGATGCAGTAGGGCGAGGCGATGGTCACCATGGCCAGCACCAGGCTCCAGCGGTTGTTCAGCAGGCCGTAGTTGGCCATGGTCTTGTACATCGGCACGGCCAGGAAGGCCGCGGGGATGAAGTAGGTGAACAACGCCAGGTTCATCACCGTGCGCCCGCCGCGCACCTTCAGGCGGCTGATGGCAAAGGCCGCACACGTGGCCACGAACAGGGTGATGGCACCCACCGCCACGGCGATCATGAGGCTGTTGCCCAGCTGTTGCCAGAAGTGGTGCAGGTAGAAGTGCTTCTGGGTGAAGACGATCTCGAAATTCGACAGCGTCGGGTTCTTGGGCCACAGCCGGCCCGAAGTGGCCGAGTCGCGCTCGGAGATGGCGAACAGGAACATGTGATAAACGGGAATCACCGTCCACAGAAGCACCGGAATGCCCACCAGCAGCAGTTGGGCTTCGGTGATGACGGCTTTGGCCTTCATTTGCCCAGCCGCTTCATCATGACGAACACCAGCGGCAGCACGAAGGGCAGCGCCACGACGATGGAGGCCATGGCCAGTTCGATCTGGTCCAGCCGCAGGAAGCGGATGCCCAGCGTGGCCAGCACATGGGTCAGGTCGGCGGGGCCGCCCCCCGTGAGCAGGTAGACGCTGTTGAAATCGCCCAGCGTCCAGATCATGGACAGGATCGTGGACGTGTAGTACAGGCCGCGCATGGAGGGCCAGGTGATGAAGCGGAACTTCTGCCAGCGCGTGGCGCCATCCACGCTGGCGGCTTCGTACTGCTCGCCCGGGATGGCCAGCCGGCCCGCCAGCAGGATCAGCGTCCAGAAAGGCAGCGACTTCCAGATGTGCATCAGCATCGAGAAGGCCAGTGCCAGCGTCGGGTCGTTCAGCCAATTGGGGCCGTCCAGGCCCGTCAGGCGGAAGATGGTGGTGTTGACCACCCCCCACTCCGGGTTGAGCATGAAGCGCACCGAGAGGATGGTGGGGATGGAAGGCACCGCCCACGGCAGGATGAACAGCACCGACAGCGCCTTGATCCACCAGCGCGTCTGCACGAAGAAGCCCGACAGCCCGAGAGCCACGATCATCTTCAGGTTCACGCCCACCACCAGGAAGACCACCGTGTTGATGGCGGTGCGGAAGAAGATCGGGTCTTCAGCCAGCTTGACGTAGTTCTGCGGCGCACGCGCCAGCCACAGGCCGTACCCCACCGGATACAGCACGAAAACGACAAAGAACAGCAGGTAGGGCACCACCAGAACGCGGCCCCAGAGCTGCCAGCTGCCCAGCGCCTTGGCGGGCCGCGTCGTGGCGGCGGCCGCAGAGGGCGCGGGCTTGGCTGGGAGTGCGACGGTGCCCATGCTGCCGGCGGCGTCGGCGCCTCAGTTCGCGGCCACGGCCTTGATGCGGGCGATCATCTCGTCCACGGCCTTGTCCACCGGCACCTTCTCGCTGAGGATGCGGTTCATGGCCTTGGCCCACACGTTCTCGTTGTTCAGCACCGTGAACTTGTAGTTCTTGGTGAATTCGAACGGCGTGGTGCCCGCCATGTACTGGTTGTAGACCACCTGGCGGTGCGGGTCGCTCTTCCAGAAGGCGCTTTGCTGGGCCGACTTCTGCACGGGGAACCAGCGGCCCAGGGCGCCTTCGACATAGGGCGTGAGGTTGGCCTCTTCGAGCAGGAAGGCCACGAAGTTCTTCGCCGCCACCTTGTTCTTCGAATCCTTGAAGATCACGCCGGTCTTCACCGCCGTGCGGTAGGTCATCTTGGTGCCATCGGGCTTCAGCGGAAAGGCCGAGGTGGCGATGAGCTGCGTGTAGTTCTTCTTGGCCGTGGCCCGCTGGGCTTCGGTCAGGGTTTCGTTGTTGGAATCATCCAGCCACTTGGCCGCGATGCTGATGGTGGCGTTGTGCGTCAGCGCGATGGTCTTGTTGTGGAAGGCGACGTTGTTGTCGGGGTCCTTCCAACTGGTGGACGAGGGCGGCGTGCAGCCCTTGGTGTAGACCGAGGTGTAGTCCGTGATGGCATTGATCAGCCCCTGGCGCACGGCCGGGTCATCCACCAGCACCTTGCCCGAATCGCTCACCAGCTTGACGTTGTAGGCGTCCACGAACGTGAGGAACGAAAAGAAGGAATCGCTGGAATCCACACCCATCGGGAAGCCCGTGCCATAGGCCCGGCTGCCGGTCTTGGCGCGGTAACCCGCCTGCACCTTCTCGCACCAGAAACTCCAGTAGCCCTTCCAGTCCTTGGGGATGTCGGCCTCGGTGAACCCAGCCTCGCCCAGCATGTCCTTCCAGTACTGGATGTGCATGGTCTGCTGCTTGATCGGGAAGGCGTAGTAGGCCCGGCTCTGCGTGGTGTTGTTGTAGAGGAAGGTAGTGGCCAGGGCCGTGGGCTCGAACTTGGCACGGATGGGATCGATCACGCTGGACAGGTCTTCGAGCTTGCCTTCGTAGGCCCACTTGGCCGTGACCTGGAAATCGAACACGTCGCCATAGTCGACATCGGGCGGGTTGCCCGAATCCATGGCCGCCACCGTCTTGGGAATAGCCTCTTGCGGGGCGTACAGGCTCAGGTCGACCTTGACCTTGGGGTACTTCGCCTCGAACTTCTTGATGGCGGCATACAGCGCATCGTCTTCAGCCTTGTAGTAGCCCTTGGCCCACCACACGGTGAGCTTTTCCTGGGCCAGCGCAGGGCCACTGGCCCAGACACCGGCAGCCACCACGGCTGTTGCCAGCCACGTCTTGTTCAGCACCATGGGATTTGTCTCCGTCGTTGAAGTTCGGCGAGGGTCGGCACTTGGGCGCCTGTGAATCAATGGTATGACGATTGAACACGCAGCCGATCCGGGCTTACCCGCAAACCCATCAAGCGGCGCCGGGCTGGCATTCCGGCACGGGCGTGGGCAGCGGCCGGCCCGCAAAGTGCTCGCGCAGATTGGCCGCCGCCAGGTCGGCCATGGCCTGCCGCGTCTGGGCAGTGGCACTGCCGATGTGCGGCGTGAGCACCACCTGCGGCAAGGCCCGCAGGCGCTCGGGCACCTGGGGCTCGTTCTCGAAGACGTCCAGGCCTGCACCGCCGATGACGCCCTGCTCCAGCGCGTCGATCAGGGCGGCTTCATCCACCACGGAGCCGCGCGCCACGTTCACCAGGATGCCCTTGGGCCCCAGGGCCTCGAGCACCGCGGCATCGATGAGCCTGCGCGTGCCCGCGCCGCCCGGCGTGATGGCCACCAGGAAGTCGACTTCGGCCGCCAGCGCAGCCGCCGTGGGGTGGTACGCGAATGGCAGCTCGGACCGAGGGTGCCGGGCGTGGTAAGCCACGCTCATGCCGAAGGCCAGGGCCCGCTGCGCGATGGCCTGGCCGATGCGGCCCATGCCCACCAGCCCGAGCCGCGCGCCGCTCATCTTGCGGGCCAAGGGCACGTTGCCCGAGGGCCAGCGGCCTTCGCGCACGTGGCGGTCGGCGGCCGGCAACTGCCGCGCGGCGCACAGCATCAGGCCAATGGCCAGATCGGCCACGTCGTCGTTCAGGACGCCCGGCGTGTGCGTGACCACCACGCCGCGCGCCCGGGCGGCGGCCACGTCCACGCCGTCGTAGCCCACGCCCATCACCGAGATGATTTCCAGCGCCGGCAGCGAGGCGATCAGCTCGGCCGACACGGCGGAATCCCCACTGGCCGCGATGGCGCGAATGCCCGGCGCCGCCGCGGCAAAGGCAGCCGGGTCGGTGAGGTGCAGGCGCTCGTGCACCGCATACGCGGCCCACAACTGCGGCATCAGCAGGGGTGACAGGGCGGCTGCGGTCAGCAATGGAATCGACGGGGAATCGGCGGGCAAGATGCGGTCTCCTAAGGGCTTTCACGGCTGCGGCTTCAATCGTCATACCATAATATTCTGCCGGTCCCCGAGCCTCTACCCGGGTAAGCCAGCAGCCCACCACGGACCTCCTCATGAGCGACAAGCCCCGCAAGCAACCGCACGAATTGCGCAGCCAGCAGTGGTTCGGACGGCAAGACCGCGACGGCTTCGCCTACCGCAGCTGGCTGAAGGGCAAAGGCATCCCGCACGACCAGTTCGACGGGCGACCGGTCATCGGCATCTGCAACACCTTCAGCGAACTCACGCCCTGCAATTCGCACTTCCGCACCCTGGCCGAGCAGGTCAAGATCGGCGTGTACGAAGCCGGCGGCTTCCCGCTCGAATTCCCCGTGATGTCGCTGGGCGAGACCCTGCTGCGCCCCACCGCCATGCTCTATCGCAACCTGGCCAGCATGGACGTGGAAGAGAGCATCCGCGGCAACCCCATCGACGGCGTGGTCCTGCTGATGGGCTGCGACAAGACCACCCCGTCGCTCCTGATGGGTGCGGCCAGCGCCGACCTGCCCACCATCGGCGTGAGCGGCGGGCCCATGCTCAACGGCAAGTGGCGCGGACAGGAACTGGGCTCCGGCACCGGCCTGTGGAGCATGAGCGAGCAGGTGCGGGCCGGCACGCTCAAGCTGGCCGACTTCTTCGAGGCCGAAAGCTGCATGCACCGCAGCCACGGCCACTGCATGACCATGGGCACGGCCAGCACCATGGCCAGCATGGTCGAGGCCCTGGGCGTGGGCCTGCCCGGCAATGCCGCGTACCCGGCCGTGGACGGGCGGCGCAACGTCATCGCCCGGCAGGCCGGCCGTCGCATCGTCGAGATGGTCCACGTCGACCAGAAGCTCTCGTCCATCCTCACCCGCGAGGCCTTCGAGAACGCCATCCGGACGTTGGCGGCCATCGGCGGCAGCACCAATGCCGTCATCCACCTGATCGCCATCGCCGGGCGCCTGGGCGTGCCGCTGACCATCGACGACTTCGATCGCCTGGCCAGCGAGCTGCCCTGCCTGCTCAACCTGCAGCCTTCGGGCGAGCACCTGATGGAAGACTTCTGCTACGCCGGCGGGCTGCCGGTGGTGATGAAGGAGATCGCATCGGTGCTGCACACGGGCGCCGTCACGGCCAACGGCCTGACGGTAGGCGAAAACATCGAAAGCGCGCAGAACTTCGACCCGCGCGTCATCAAGACCATGGCCGCGCCCTTCAAGGACAAGGCCGGCATCGCCGTGCTGCGCGGCAACCTGGCGCCGCGCGGTGCGGTCATCAAACCCAGTGCCGCCACCCCGGCGCTGATGACACACACCGGCCGCGCGGTGGTCTTCGAGGACAGCGACGATTTCCACCGCCGCATCGACGACGACGCACTGGACGTGGACGAGACCTGCGTCCTTGTGCTCAAGAACTGCGGCCCCAAGGGCTACCCGGGCATGGCCGAGGTGGGCAACATGCCGCTGCCGCCCAAGGTGCTGAAGAAGGGCATCACCGACATGGTCCGCATCAGCGATGCCCGAATGAGCGGCACGGCTTACGGCACCGTGGTGCTTCACACGGCCCCCGAGGCGGCGGCCGGCGGCACGCTGGCGCTGGTGCGCAATGGCGACCTGATCACGCTGAACGTGGCCGAGCGACGCCTGCACCTGCACGTGGACGACGATGAACTGGCGCGGCGCCGCGCCGACTGGAAGCCGCCTGTGCCCCGGCTGGACAGCGGCTACTGGAAGCTCTACATCGACCACGTGCTGCAGGCCGACGAAGGCGCCGACCTCGACTTCCTGCGCGGCAAGCGCGGGTCTTTCGTTCCCAAGGACAACCACTGATGAAAACGGCATTGGTCACCGGCGCCGGCAGCGGCATCGGCAAGGGCTGCGCCACGGCGTTGCTGAAGGATGGCTGGCAGGTGGTGTTCGTCGGCCGCCGCGCCCAGGCGCTTCAGGCGGCCATCGCCGAGGCCGGGGACGATGGCAGCCGCGGCATCGCCATGCCCTGCGACGTGGGTGACCCCGATGCCGTGACGGCCCTGTTCGACGCCGTGCAGGCGCGCTGCGGACGGCTGGACCTGCTGTTCAACAACGCCGGCGTCTCGCTGCCTTCCACGCTGCCCGACGAGATGACCGCCGCGCAGTGGAAGCAGATGGTCGACATCAACCTCAACGGCTCGTTCTACTGCCTGTCCAACGCCTTCAGGCTGATGCGGGCGCAGCAGCCGCAGGGCGGCCGCATCATCAACAACGGCTCGATCTCGGCGCACGCGCCACGCCCGGGGTCGATCGCCTACACCTCCACCAAGCACGCCATCAGCGGGCTGACGCGGGCGGCGGCGCTGGACGGCCGACCCTTCGATATCGCCGTGGGGCAGATCGACATCGGTAACGTGGCCAGCGACATGACGGCCCGCATGGCCGTGGGCGTGCCGCAGGCCGACGGCAGCATCAAGCCGGAAGCGCGCATGGACCTGTCGGCCGTGGTCGACACCTTCATGGCCATGGCGCGCCTGCCGCTCTCGGCCAACGTGCTGTTCATGACCGTGATGGCCACCAAGATGCCTTTCGTGGGCCGCGGGTGAATGTGGCCCCCAAGCTCGCTTGCGCTCGCTGCCTGCGCCAGAGGCGCCGGGCGTTCGGGCCGTCCGCCGGCGGCCCGGCAGAGCCGGTTCCGCGGCGGGGATCTTGATTCCGTCCCCATGCTTCGCGCGGTGGAGCACCTGACATGAGTCCGACCAGAGGAGCCTTTCGATGAGCGACAGACTGCAGGGCAAGACCGCCTTCGTCACCGCGGCAGGCCAGGGCATCGGCCGCGCGGTGGCGCTGGCCTTTGCGCAGCACGGCGCCCGCGTGATTGCCACCGACATCAACACCGCCGCGCTGGACAGCCTGGCGACCGAGTGCGGCTGCAGCACGCTGCGCCTGGATGCGACCGATGCAGCGGCCATCACCGCCGCAGCCGCGCAGCACGGGCCGGTGAACGTGCTGTTCAACGGCGCCGGCTTCGTCCACGCCGGAACGGTGCTGGACTGCACCGAAGCCGAGTGGGACTTCGCCTTCAACCTCAACGTGCGTTCGCAGTTCCGCACGATCAAGGCCTTCCTGCCGGGCATGCTGGCCGGCGGCGGCGGCTCGATCATCAACGTGGCCTCGGTGGCGGGCAGCATCAAGGGCGCGCCCAACCGCTTCGTCTACGGCGCCACCAAGGCCGCGGTCATCGGCCTGACCAAGTCGGTGGCGGCCGATTTCGTGGCCAAGGGCATCCGGTGCAATGCGATCTGCCCGGGCACGGTGGAATCGCCTTCCCTGCGCGACCGCATTGCCGCGCAAGCGCAGGCCAGCGGGCAGACGCTCGCCCAGGTGGAGGCCGGCTTCGTGGCCCGCCAGCCCATGGGACGCCTGGGCCGCGTGGAAGAAATCGCCGCGCTGGCGGTGTACCTCGCCAGCGACGAATCCGCATTCATGACCGGCACCACCCAAGTGATCGATGGTGGCTGGTCTGTCTAACCCACACGGGCGCTTGATCCAAGAGCCTCATCTCCAACTCGAAAGCCAACTTTGAAACTACTCCGCCACGGCCCCAAGGGCCACGAGAAGCCCGGCCTGCTGGATGCCCAAGGCCAGGTGCGCGACCTGTCGGCGCTGATGCCGGATATCACGCCGATGACCTTGACCCCGGCCGGGCTGGCCGCGCTGCGCAGCGTGGACGTGTCCACGCTGCCGGTGGTGCCCCAGGGGCGGTTGGCGGTGCCCTGGTCGGGGATGGGCAAGTTCATCGCCATCGGGCTGAACTATGCCGACCACGCGGCGGAATCGGGCATGCCGATCCCGAAGGAACCCATCGTGTTCATGAAGACGCTGGAGTGCGCCGTGGGCGCCAACCATCCGGTGGTGCTGCCCCAAGGCTCGGTCAAGAGCGACTGGGAGGTGGAACTGGGCATCGTCATCGGCAGCACGGCGCGCTACGTATCAGAGGCCGATGCCTTGGAGCACGTGGCCGGCTACTGCGTGGTCAATGATGTGTCCGAGCGCGAATACCAGCTGGAGCGCGGCGGCACCTGGGACAAGGGCAAGTGCTGCGACACCTTCGGGCCGGTGGGCCCCTGGATGGTCACGGTCGACGAGGTGGGCGACCCGCAGGCGCTGAGCATGTGGCTGGAGGTCAACGGCCACCGCTACCAGAGCGGCAGCACCCGCACGATGATCTTCGGCGTGGCCACGCTGGTGAGCTACCTCAGCCGCTTCATGACGCTGCGCCCGGGTGACCTGATCACCACCGGCACGCCGCCCGGCGTGGGCCTGGGCATCAAGCCGAACCCGGTGTTCCTCAAGGCGGGCGACGTGATGCGCCTGGGCATCGAGAAGCTCGGCGAGCAGCAGCAGACCGTGCACGCCTGGGATCCGGCGTTGATCGACGGCTGAGGGCCAGCCCATGACCCCACCCGCCATCCGCATCCACCCCGCCGACAACGTCGTGATCGCCCGCCGGCAGTTGCTGGGCGGCACCGTGCTGGATGGCGAAGGCGTGACGGTAGCGGGGCTGATACCGCCCGGGCACAAGGTGGCCACGCGGGCGGTGGCGGCCGGGGAGCCGGTGAGGCGCTACAACCAGGTCATCGGCACGGCCACGCAGGGCATCGCGCCGGGGCAGCACGTGCACACGCACAACCTGGCCTTCAGCGATTTCGCCCGCCGGCACGAGCCCGGCGCGGGCGCGCAACCCACGGCCTACGTGGCCGAGCCGGCCACCTTCGAGGGCATCGTGCGCGAGGACGGCCGCGTGGCCACGCGCAACTACATCGGCGTGCTGACGTCCGTGAACTGCTCGGCCACTGCCGCACGGGCCATCGCCGACCACTTCAGGCGCGACGTGCACCCCGAGGCCTTGGCGGACTACCCGAACGTGGATGGGGTGGTGGCGCTCACGCACGGCATGGGCTGCGCCACCGACAGCGATGGCGAAGAACTGCAAGTGCTGCGCCGCACGCTGGGTGGCTACGCCCGGCACCCCAATTTCGCGGCCGTGCTGGTGGTGGGCCTGGGCTGCGAGACCAACCAGATCCAGGGCCTGGTGGCCCAAGAGGGCCTGCAGGAAGGCGCCCGGCTGCTCACCTTCAACATCCAGGACACCGGCGGAACGGCAAAGACAGTGGCCCGAGGGGTCGAGCTGATAACGGGCCTGCTGCCCGAGGCCAACCGGGTGCGACGCCGGCCGGTGCCGGCCAGCCACCTGGTGGTGGGCCTGCAATGCGGCGGGAGCGACGGTTACTCGGGCATCAGCGCCAACCCGGCCCTCGGTGCGGCGGTGGACCGGCTGGTGCGCCATGGCGGCACCGCCATCCTCAGCGAAACCCCTGAGATCTACGGCGGCGAACACCTGCTCACGCGCCGCGCGGCCAGCCCCGCCGTGGCCGACAAGCTGCTGGCGCGCATCGCCTGGTGGGAGCGCTACACCGCGCGCAACGGCATGAAGATGGACAACAACCCATCGGCCGGCAACAAGGCGGGCGGGCTGACCACCATTCTCGAAAAGAGTCTGGGCGCCATCGCCAAGAGCGGCACCACCAACCTGGTGGATGTCTACGGCTTTGCCGAGCGCGTGGCAGCCCGCGGCTTCGTCTACATGGACACGCCGGGCTACGACCCGGTCTCGGCCACCGGGCAGGTGGCGGGCGGTGCCAACCTGATCTGCTTCACCACGGGCCGCGGTTCGGCCTACGGCTGCGCGCCCACGCCTTCGCTCAAGTTCAGCACCAACACCGCCTTGTGGCAGCGGCAGCAAGACGACATCGACCTGGACTGCGGCGGCATCGTCGAGGGCCTGGAGACCGTGGATGAAGCCGGCGAGCGCATCTTCCGCTTGATGCTGGACACCGCCTCCGGCCGCGCCACGCGCAGCGAGCGGCACGGTTACGGCCAGAACGAGTTCGTGCCCTGGCAACTCGGCGCCGTCATGTAGGTCCGCCATGTCCAGGCACACCGTCCAGATCCACTGGGAACGCCAGGATCAAGCCTTCGTCGACCGGCGCTACAGCCGGCGCCACACCTGGCTTTTCGACGGTGGTGCGGTGGTGATGGGCTCTTCGTCCCCGCACGTCGTGCCGGCGCCCATGTCGGACCCCGGCGCCGTGGACCCCGAGGAAGCCTTCGTGGCCAGCCTCTCCAGCTGCCACCTGCTGTGGTTCCTGGACATTGCGCAGCAGGCTGGCTGGACCGTGGACGATTACCGCGACGACGCCGTCGGCCTGATGGCGAAGGACGGCGAGGGCCGGCTGGCCATCACGCGCGTGACCTTGCGGCCCGTGGTGCGCTTCGCGGGCGAGTCCCGCCCCGACGCGGCCGAGCACCAGCGCCTGCACGACGCCGCCCACGCCGCCTGCTTCATCGCCCACTCGGTGCGCAGCGAGGTCCTGTGCGAGCCCACGCTGGCCGGCCGCTGAGCTCCGGCGCACTCAGCCACCCGGGCGATGCCATCGAGGCTCTGGATGACCGCCGGCGTGAAGACCGCGGCCTATCGCTCGGGCTGCAGGGTGGACGCCTCGCCGCCGCGGCGCGCATGGGCCGGCTCGACGCGCGCCGCGCGGCCCACGGCCCACGGCAGAATCGAGGGCCTGCCGGCGCGCGCCTCTCGCTGCCGCCTCCTGCCCCCGCACTCACGGAGCCCCACGCGATGTACTTGCCACGCCATTTCGAAGAGACCCGTGCCGAGGTGCTGCACGCGCTGCTCCGGGCCCATCCGCTGGGCCTTCTGATCACGCTGGACACCGGCGGCGCGCCCGTGGCAAACCCGATCCCGTTCATGCTGGAGACCGCTCCGGCAGACCCTGCCGGAGCCGGCACGCTGGTGGGCCACGTGGCGCGCGCCAACCCGGTCTGGCGCGACGCGGCCGATCGCCCCGCGCTGGTGGTCTTCCAGGGCGCCGATGGCTATGTCTCGCCGGGCTTCTACCCGAGCAAGCAGGAGACCGGCAAGGTGGTGCCCACCTGGAACTACATCGCGGTCGAGGCCCGGGGCCCGCTGCGGGTGCTGGAAGGCACGGCCGCGGCGCATGCGCTGGTTTCGCGGCTCACGCGGCGCCATGAGGAAACCCGCACCAGGCCCTGGGCGGTGGACGATGCACCGGCCGACTACGTGGACACGATGCTGCGCGCCATCGCGGTGATCGAGATCCCGCTGCAGTCGCTGATCGGCAAGTACAAGCTGAGCCAGAACCGCAGCGCGGCCGACCGCGGCGGCGTCATCCAGGGTCTGCAGGCCGAAGGCGAGCCCGCCGGCGCCGCGGCGCTGGCCGGCGCCATGGTGGCACACGGCGGGCCAGCCTGAGCCGCCGGACCGGGCCGCGCCAGGCTCAGACCGCGTCGGCCATGAACGCCGAATTGCGGGGTGCCAGCAGCACCGGCACCGGGCGGCGGCGCATCAGCCGCTTGAACTCTTCCGGATCGACGGCGCGGCTGGTCAGGAAGCCCTGATACTCGTCGCAGGACAGGGATTGCAGGAAGGCCAGTTGGGCCTCGGTCTCCACGCCCTCGGCGACCACCTTGAGCTTCAGGCTGTGGGCCAGGGCAATGATGGCCGTGACGATGGCCTCGTCGTCGGGGTCGGTGCCCAGGTCGCGCACGAACGAGCGGTCGATCTTCAAGGCCGCGATGGGCAGCTTCTTGAGGTAGGCCAGCGACGAATAGCCCGTGCCGAAATCGTCGATGGAGATCTGCACGCCCATCTCGGCCAGCTCCTGCGCGATGCGCACGCTCAGTTCCGGGTCGGCCAGCAGGATCGATTCGGTGACCTCGATCTCCAGGCAGGCCGCCGACACGCCGTGCTCCTTGAGGGCCTGGGCCACCAGCGCCGGCAGGCCCCGCTCTCGCAGGTGGGTCGAGGCCAGGTTCACCGCCACGGGAATGGACTCCAGGCCGTCGGCAATCCACTGGGCGCTCTGGCGGCAGACCGTGCGGATGGCCCATTCGCCAATGGGAATGACCAGCCCGGCATCTTCGACCAGCGGGATGAACTCCGACGGCGGCAGCATGCCGCGCTCGGGGTGCTGCCAGCGGATGAGCGCCTCCGCGCCCACCACGCGGCCCGTGACCACGTCCACCCGCGGCTGGTAGTGCAGCACGAACTCGTCGCGCTCCAGGGCGCGGCGCAGGCGGGTCTCGGTGCGCAGGCGCTCCAGCGCCCGCTCGTTCATCGACCGGTCGTAGAGCTGGAAGCCCCCGCGGCCCGCCGCCTTGGCGCGGTACATCGCGGTGTCGGCATTCATCAGCAGGGTGTCGATGTCGTGGCCGTCCTCGGGGAACATGGCCACGCCCACACTGCCGCCCACGAAGACCTCGGTGCCTTCCACCGTGACGGCCGCATTCAGCGCCTCCACCAGCCGGGCCGCCACGGCTGCGGCGTCTTCCGGGCGGTCCACGTCGGTCAACAGCACGATGAACTCGTCTCCGCCCAGGCGGGCGATGCTGTGCGGCGAGTTCTCCGGGCTGGCCCGGCCCAGGCCATCCTGCTGGCGCAGGGCGCCCAGCAGGCGAGCGCCGGCCAGGCGCAGGAGTTCGTCCCCGGCCTTGTGGCCCAGCGTGTCGTTGACGCGCTTGAAGTTGTCCAGGTCCACGAACATGATCGCCGCGCGACGGTGGTGCCGCTCGGCCTGTGCAATGGCCTTGCCCAGCTGCTCCACGAAGAGCAGCCGGTTCGGCAGGCCGGTCAGCGGGTCGTAGTAGGCCAGCTGGCGGATCTGTTCCTCGGCGTCCTTGCGGCGCGAGATGTCGTGCACCGCGCCGGCCAGCCGCACGGCCGTGCCGTCGGTGTGCCGCTCGATCACCTCCACCTGCTGGTGGACGTGGCGCACGGCCCCGTCGGGCAGGTTGATGCGGTGGTCGATGGCAAACCCTTCCCCGTTGGCCACGGCCCGCGAACAGGCCTGCGTGAAGCGCGCCGCGTCCTCGGCGTGCACGGTGGAGAAGAATTCGGAGGGTTCGGCGCCCTCGGTCGAGTGCGGGTGCCCGAAGATGCGCCAGGCCTGGTCCGAAGGCTCCAGCAGGCGGCGCGGCACGTCCCATTCCCAGTCGCCCATCTCACCGATGCGCTGGGCATTGGACAGGCGGCGCTGGTTCTGCTGCAGGCTGTTGATGGCAGCACTGGCCCGCAGGATGTACTGCACCCGGTGCGGCAGCACGCCCCAGTTGATGGGCTTGGTGATGAAATCGGTGGCACCGGCCTTGAACGCACGCTCGATCGATTCCGTGTCGTCCAGGCCGGTCATCATCACCACCGGTATGCGGTCGCCGCTGGGCAAGGCGCGCAGGTGTTCGCAAGCCGTGAAGCCGTCCATCACCGGCATGCTGACGTCCAGCAGGATGAGCGCCGGCAGCTCCAGCTTCAGGACGTCCAGGGCGGCCTGGCCATTCTGGGCCTCGATCACCATGAAGCCGGCCTTGGTGAGCGTGGCGCGCGTCAGGCGTCGGCCGCCGGCGTCGTCGTCCACCACCAGGATGCGTGGGCCCGTTTTCATGCGGGTTGCCTCATTTCTGCGCGCAGTGCCGGTTGCACCCGGTCCATCATGGCTTCGATGGCCGCGACCAGATCCCCCGCCCCGGAGAGGTCCCCGGCCTTGGCCCGCTGTTCGAGCTTGCGGCACAGTTCTCCGAGCGACTTGGCGCCGACGTTGAAGCTGGCCGACTTCAGGGCGTGGGACACGCTGCCCATCTCGGCGGCGTTGGCGTTTTCCAACGCGCGACGCAGGCCGGCCAGGTGTTGCGGGGCTTCGTCCAGGTACATCTGCAGCACCTCGATGATGACGGAGCCGTCTTCGTCCACGGCGCGAATGTTGTCCAGCGCCGCGCGGTCGAGCACGCGGTCGCGCGTGTCGGCAGCCGGTGCGACCGATGCCGCGGGCTCGGCAGCCGCAGGCGCATCGCGGCGTGAGACCCGGTCGGGCGGCAGCCAGCGCGCCAGGATCGAGGCCAGCTGCTTGCGCGTGTAGGGCTTGGCCAGGTGGGCGTCCATCCCGGCGGCCAGGCACTGCTCGGCATCGCCCACCAGGGCATTGGCGGTCAGGGCCACGATGGGCTTGTGCCCGCCCGTGCCGCGCGTGCGCTCGATGTCGCGGATCGCCCGGGTGGCCTCGTAGCCGTCCATCAGGGGCATCTGGCAGTCCATCAGGATGATGTCGTAGGGCTCGCGCTCGAACGCGGCCACGGCTTCCTGGCCGTTGGGCACGATGTCCCAGGTGCAGCCCAGCGCCTTGAGCATGTTGCGCGCCACCACCTGGTTGACACCGTTGTCCTCGGCCAGCAGCACGCGGGCCTGGATGCGCGGCAGCGAGAGGTCCACCGTCGAGCGGGTGGCCTCGGGTGCGACCAGGCCGACGGTCTGGGCCAGCGCACGGAACAGGTCCATCCGCTTGACCGGCTTGGAAAGGTAGCCCTCGAAGCCCGCGGCGCGTGCCCGTGAGACTTCTTCGGAGGAATGCAGCGAAGTGACCAGCACCATCGAGATCCTGGCGAAGTCCGGGTCCGCCCGCATGGCCGTGGCGAGCTCGATACCGTCCATCCGCGGCATCTTCATGTCGATCACGGCGATCTCGAAGGGATCGCCCGCAGCCAGGGCCGCGCGCAACTGCTCCAGCGCCTCGAAGCCGTCGCCCGCGGTCTCGGTGCGCATGCCGCCGGCCAGCACGTGCTGCTCGAGGATCTCGCGGTTGGTGGCGTTGTCGTCCACCACCAGAACCCGGCGGCTGGACAGGCCCCCCGGGTGCGGCACCACGGGTGCGTGGTTGGCCGCGATCAGCGGCAGCGTGAACCAGAACGTGGAGCCATCGCCCGGCGTGCTGTCCACGCCGATCTGGCCGCCCATCAGTTCGACCAGGCTGCGGCAGATCGCCAGGCCCAAGCCACTGCCGCCGAAGCGCCGCGTGGTGGACCCGTCGGCCTGCTCGAAGGCCTGGAAGAGCCGCTGCCGCACCTCTTCGGGGATGCCGATCCCGGTGTCGTGGACCGCCACCCGCAAGGTGCGCTCGTCCTGTTGCTGCACGTCCACCAGCACTTCACCGCTGTCGGTGAACTTGACCGAATTGCCGATGAGGTTGGTGAGCACCTGGCGCAACCGGTAGGGGTCGCCGCGCAGGGCGCTGGGCAGGCGTTCGTCGATGCGGCAGGCGATCTCCAGCTGCTTGGCATGCGCACGCGGCGCCAGCAGCTGCACCACGTCCTCGATGGCCTGGTACAGGTCGAAGTCCAGAGTCTCGGTCTCGAGCTTGCCGGCCTCGATCTTCGAGAAGTCCAGGATGTCGTTGATGATCGATAGCAGCGCTTCGCCCGAGGTGCGGATGGTCTCCACGAAGGGCCGCTGCTGCTCGTCCAGGGGGGTCTCCAGCAGCAGTTCCGCCAGGCCCAGCACGCCGTTCATCGGGGTGCGGATCTCATGGCTCATGTTGGCCAGGAACTCCGACTTCGAGCGGCTGGCGTGCTCGGCCGCTTCTTTGGCGGTGCGCAGTTCCTGCTCGCGCTGGAGCAATTGCTGCTCGGTCTGCGCGCGCTGCGTGATGTCGAAGAACACCGTGTAGACGCCCACCACCACGCCCTGGTCGTTGACGTCGGGCACATGGCGGCCCGAGTGCCACACGGTATGGCCCTGGCGGTCCACGCGCTGGCGCTCCAGCGGCACGTGTTCGCCCTGCAGGGCCGCCGTCAGCTTGGGTTCGATGTCGGCCCAGACCTGGTCGCCGACCACGTCGTGGACCAGGCGCCCCGAGACTTCGTCGTCGGTCTTGCCGAGCCACTGCTCCTGGGCGCGGTTGATGTAGCGGTAGTGCCCCTCGGCGTCGATGTACGAGATGGTGACCGGGATCTGGTCCATGATCACCCGCAGGCGCCGCTCACCAGCCACGGACTTGTCCAGAGCGCGCTGCAGCAGGCTCACTTCCATGGCCAGCAGATCGCAGCCCACCACCTGGCCCTTGCCATCCGTTCGCGGAGCCAGCTCCACCTGCAGCCAACGGTCCGCGGCAGAGGGCCGCAGGTGGCAGCACACCAGGCGCCGCGCGTGGCCGGCCAGGGCGTCGGCCACGGCCGGGCCCAGCGCGTGGGCGGCCAGCGGGCCGAAGATGTCGGCCAGGGGCTGTCCCAGCTGCTGCTCGGCGGGGGTTCCCAGCCATTCGACCAACGCGGGTGAAAGGGCGATGCATTCGCGGTGGCGGCCCGCACTGGCGGCCATTGCACCCGCGGGCAGGCGGGCCGGCGCGCCGCCGGGCCGTGGAGGCCGCGTGAAGCCGCTCTCACCCGCTTCGTGGTGGGCGGTGCGGCGTCTTTCGAGCAGTCGCCAGCCCACCCACAGTGCGAGGGCCGCGAGCGCTGCAACGGACAGCGCGTCCATCGGCAGGATGATGTTCATGCTGCGCTCCCCATGGCTTGCAGGCTCATCAATCGGGCCCCGTCGAAGGTCTCGACGACACCGTTGGCCAGTTCAAGGCGGCCGCTCCGGCCCGAGAGTTCGCCCAGCACGCGGGCCACGCCCTTGCTGCCCACCAACAGCGGCCGGCGGGCCAGGCAGGGCGCGATGCGGCGCAGGGCGCCCTCGATGCGGGCCATGAATTCGTCCTCGGACTCGCCGCCCGGAGGGGTCTGGCGGGCCTCGAGCAAAGGCTGCGTCGCAGCGATGCTCTGCAGGTTCCACTGGCCCAGCAGCCGTTCGCCGAAGGCGGGCTCGACCACGACCGGCACGCCGCGCAGGCGGCTCGCGATGATCCGGGCCGTCTCGCGGGTGCGCTGCAGGTCGCTCGTCACGATCAACCCGACGGCCGGGTCGAGGCGGGCGATCTGCGCGGCCGCTGCCTGGGCCTGCTCACGGCCCTGTTCGGTCAGCGGCAGGTCGAGATCGCCCCCGCAGCGAAGGCCCGCCAGGTTGGCCGCGGTGGCCCCATGACGGACAAAACGCAGGGGGTGCCGCGTGGCGACGTGAGAGTCGGGTTGGGCGTTCATGGCGGTGGCGCGCACGAAGCTCAGCGCAAGGCGCCCAGGGGCGCGAAAGCGATGGGGTTGCCCGGGTAGGCGGTGCGCGCCTCGGCGTGCAGCACGCTCCATTCCTTTCCGTCGGGGGCCTGGCCATCGAGCCATTGGCGGATGAAGCCGATGTGGTTGCGATCGGCCAGCAGCGGGGTGTGGCCGGTGTCGGGCACATGCATGATCGTGATGGGCTTGCCGCGAGACATGCGCCGGATGGTCGGCTCGAACAACGCATCCGACTGCATGCCGTGGATCAGCATCACCGGGCAGTTCACGCGCTTCCACTGCTCCCACTGCAGCACGCTGCGATGGGCGCCGCGCCGGTAGGCCTGCATCGCGCGCACGTCGTGGCGGTAGATGCGGCCGCCTTCGTCGTCCGACCAGCGGGTCTGGTGGAAGGTCAGGTTGAAGCGGATGTCGTCGCTGACCGGCCCGTCGTTCTTCACCGAAGCCCCGACCTTGCGCAGCAGGTCGGCCGGGTGGCGGAAGACGTAGTGGCGGGCGATGGTGTCGGCCCGCCGCTTGCGACGCCGCGCCGGGATGTGCGGCCCGACGTCGTTCAAGATCAGGCGTTGCACCAACTGCGGATGCCGCGCCATCAATTCGATGGCGGCGCTGCCGCCCATGGAAGAACCCAGGATGGTGACGGGGCGCCCGCCCAGGTGCAGGATGGTCTGGCGCAGCTGTTCTGCGTAGGTGGCCAGCGAGTAGTCGTCCTCGGCGGCCAGCCAGCCGGAGCGGCCGCGGCCCAGCCAGTCCATGCAGATGACCCGGTAGCGGTCGCACAGATCGGCAGCCAGGTAGTGAAAGCGCATGGCCACGTTGGCCACGCCGCCGCAGCACAGCAGGACCGGCGCATCGGCCGGGCCCCATTCGGTGTAGGCCACGCTGGCGTGATAGGGCTTCTTCAGCCGCAGCGGTGTGCCGGGTTGCAGACGCGTCGGGTGCTCATAGTCGAAATGGCTCAGCCGGAACTGCCCGTGGAAGCGGCCGACCACGCGGCTGGCCAGTGCCATGTACTCCTGCCAGCTGGTCAGGATCCGGCGCTGGCCGCGCACGGGCGGCTCCCAGGCAACGTCCATCAGGGCACCGGGCACCGTGTCGCCTGACGCCTCGTCCCGGGGCACGACCACCAAGGCGGGCTTCAAGCATGGCTCCTGAGGCACGAGAAGGCGGGCAAGACGTTCGTCATCCGTTTTCCTGGTCAGGGACTTCACGCCAGGCCACGGGGCCGATCGCAAAGCCATCCAAAAGTTGTGAAAGCAAGCGAAACCGCCGCATCTGCTGGAGCTATCGGCGCGGTGGGGCAGCGACTTGAGCCGGCAAAGCGTCGCTGTTTTCTCGACCACTGGTTACGCAGTTCGGGTCAAGTCACGTCCTGACACGCCGAAATCCACGATGAAGCCGGTGCTGCAACGAACAGGGAGATCCAGGGTATGCAGAGGACTACGGGTCGCATGGTCACCGTCGCCGTCGTGGTGTGCGGATTCGCGGTGGGCATGGCCGGGTTGCTGAACTACTTCAAGTACCGCAGCACCGCCAACAGGATCGTCACGGAGCGGCTGGTCGTCACCGGCAAGGCCGTGGAGAACGTGGTGCAGGTGGCGCTTGACCTGGGCCTGCAATTCGACGAGATCACCACGCTGCCGGCCACCCTGGACCGCGAGCGGCGTACGGACAACCTGATCCAGGGCATCGACATCTTCGATGCCGAGGGCAAGATGCTCTACAGCACGGATCCCAAGCGGGCTTCCAGCACCGTCCCGGCAGCCTGGCTGGCCGCCGCGGCCAAGGCGCACGGTGAGGACTGGATGGTCGACGACAGCACCGAGCCCGCGGCGGGCATGATGATGAAGACCAGCTTCGGCGTGGCCGTCGGGCAGCTCGCGCTGCGCTACTCCAACGTGGGCGTGGAAAGCGCCAACGGCGACGTGGCCAAGGCCGTGGCCCTGGATGCCGCGCTCGTCTTCGTGATCGCGTCCGCCCTGGCCGCACTGTCCATGACCTGGGTCATGCGCCATCTGGCACGCGACGTGGCCGAGGCCGAGGCGGCACTGTTGTCCGGCGAGGCCGCGCGCGCCGGCAGCGGGGCCGCGCGAGGCCCCTTCGGCGCCGCGTTGCGGCGATTCATCCAGACCACGCGGAACGTGGAGGCGGAGATCGCCGACCTCGCCAGCCGCGCCCAACGCGGCCACCAGCCATGAACGACACCTACCTGCGGGGCATCTACCTGCGCCTGGCGGGCGTCGTGACCTTGATCGTCACGGTGGCGCTGCTGGCCAACGCCATGCTCTCGCACCGCACCTTCGAGCAGGCCCTGGCCCCGCAGATGGCCGCCAAGGTGGCCAGCGTGGGTTCTTCGATCCGCGCGCTGGTCTACAAGGCGGTCGACCTGGGCCTGGACTTCAAGAGCCTGTACGGCGTGAACGAGCGCTTCCTGGACGCCAAGGACGAAGGCCGTGAGATCACCTACATGGCGATCACCGACGACAAGGGCGCGGTGCTGTACGAGAACGAGAAGACACCCAGCGAGGCGGCCGAGTATTTCCGCAGCGCCCCCATCCTGAATGCCATCCAGCGCAACGACGATGGCGTCACGCCCCTGAACCGCGTGGGCGGGCTGTTCGTGGTGTCGATGACCCTGGGTGTGCCGGACCATCCGCTGGGGATGCTGCACCTGGGCGTGGACAGCTCCTTTGCCGACCGCATCGTGCTGGACATGCTCTACGACGTGGGCGTCGTGCTGGTGGTGAGCCTGTTCTTCACCATGGAATTGCTGCACTTCATCGCCGGCATCAAGCTCGAGAACTCGTTGCGGGTCCTGGGCGCATCGTTCGAGCGCGGCGCGGAAGGCAACTTCGCAACCCAGGCCTACCGCAGCGGCGAGCACGCCTTCGGTGGACTTCTCAAGGTGATGGACGGCATCCTGGCCCGGGTGAACAACGCCTATGCGGCGCTTGCCGGCGTGATCGAAGCCGGCCGGCAGCTGCCGGCGCATGAGCGCCCGCCAGGCCTGGCCTCTGCGCAGGCCGGCATGAAGTCGCTCGCGCAGCGCTTCCGCTTCGGCACCGAAGCGTCGGTGGCCCGCGTCGACGAAGGGCAGCTGGCCCGCGTGCGGGCACCGCTGTTCATGTTCATCCTGGCCGAGGAGCTGACCCGTTCATTC
Source organism: uncultured beta proteobacterium (assembly GCA_903822435.1). Lineage (GTDB taxonomy): Bacteria > Pseudomonadota > Gammaproteobacteria > Burkholderiales > Burkholderiaceae_C > Rubrivivax. Next base: position 24,582 of record CAIJPE010000295.1, read on the forward strand.
ATTCCCGGCTACGTCAAGGAACTGCTGGTGCCGATCCCCGGCCTGTCGCCACAGATCGTGGTGGGCCTGCCGATCGTGCTGTTCATGCTGATCGTAGCCGTGGGGCAGCCCTTCCTGGGCGTGTACTGCGAGCGCGTCGGGCACCGCCGCCTGATGTTGACGGGCGCGGGCATCACCACCCTGGGCTTCGTGGCCACGGCCATGGCCCACACCGTGATCGATCTTTTGCTGTGGCGCTCGATGTGCGCGGTGGGCTACGCCATGGTCTTCGTGGCGGGGCAGTCGTTCGTGCTGGACAACGCCACGCCGGCCAATCGGGCACGCAGCTTTGCGGTGTTCGTGGGGGCGATCATGGCGGCCACGGTCTGCGGGCCGTCCATCGGCGGCATCCTGGCCGACAACATCGGCGAAAGGCCCACCCTGCTGATCGCCGCCCTGCTGGCGGCCGGCTCGATGGGGGTGATCCGCTTCATGCCGGGCGCGCTGCCGGCCGCGGAAGGCAAGGCCCCGGCCCGGTTGCCGACCCTCCGCGAGATGGCCACGCTGCTCACCAACCGCCGCTTCATGACCATGACCGGCCTGGCCGCCATGCCGGCCAAGATCCTGCTGACCGGCGTGTGCTTCTACCTGCTGCCGCTGTACATCGTCTCGGTGGGCAGCACGCAGGCGATGGCCGGGCGCATCCTGATGACCTACGCGGTCATGATGGTGGTGCTGGCCCCCGTGACCGCCCGCCTGGCGGTAAGCCGCGAGCGCATGCAATGGCTGGTGGGCGGCGGCCTGATCGTCTCGGGCTGCGGCGCCATGCTGATGCTGGTGGGCAACGGCGTGGGCTGGGTGTTCGGCGCCGTCGGGCTCATCGGGCTCGGTCAGTCGATGTCCATCTCGGCGCAGAGCGCCCTGGTCAGCGAACACTGCGAAGCCGAGATCGACAAGCTCGGCGATGGCGTGGTGTATGGCGTCTACCGCCTGTTGGAGCGGCTGGGCAACGCGCTGGGCCCGTTGATCGCGGCCTTCCTGGTCCTGGGCTTCAGCTACCGCACCGGCTTCGTGGCCATCGGCGCGGCCGTGGCGCTGTGCGGCGTGGGATTCATCCTGGCCACCCGCCGGGGCCCGGGCCCTGCGCTGGCCACCGCCTGAGCGGGCTCAACAAGCATCGAATCGGGAGAACACACCTTGGACACTTCGAGCACCCGTCGCCAATGGCTGGCAGCGGCCATGGCCGCCGCCCTGCCCGCCGGCGCCCTCGCGCAGAAGACGGCGGCAGACCGCAGCGGCAAGCCGTTCCAGATCTACGCCATCACCTTCCGAGGCATGACCGACGTGGAGAAGGGCTTCGCCGACTACCTCAGTTCGCGCAAGATCCCGGTGCAGATCACCTACCGCGACCTCAACCGCGATGCCACGCGCATGCCGGGGTTCATGGAAGAGATCCGAGCCACCAAGCCCGATCTCATCTACACCTGGGGCACCTCGGTCACGCTGGGCGTGGTGGGGCCCTACGACACGCCGAATCCGGCGCAGTACATCAACGACATTCCGGTGCTCTTCACGCTGGTGGCCGCGCCCACCATGGCCAAGATCGTCAGGGACCTGCGCACGCCGCGCCGCAACGTCAGCGGCGTGACACACGTCGGCTCGGCGGAGGCGCAGATGCGCGCGATGGCCAAGTACCGGCCGTTCAAGACGGTGGGCGTGCTGTACACCACCACCGAGCAGAACTCGGTGGCGGTGATGAAGGACATGCGGCGCATCGGCGACGAAAAGGGCTTCCGCGTGATCGAGCGCACCTTCAAGCTGGACGGCAACCGCAAGCCCACGGCCGACGGTGCGGTGGAAATGCTCCACGAGATCAAGGAGTCGGGCGCCGAGTGGCTGTACCTGCTGCCCGACAGTTATCTGGGCACGCTGGCCGAAGCGCTGATCATCCCCACCGCCATGCAGTTGAACCTGGCGACCTTCGCATCGACAGAGCAGCTGATGCAGGCCGGGGCGCTGTCGGGCCTGGTCAGCCGCTACTACAACGTGGGGCAGTTCACCGCGCACAAGGCCGAGCAGATCCTGATCGCACGCGAGCCGATGGCCAATATCCCGGTCGAAACGTTGTCTCGCTTCTCCTACCAGGTGCGCATGCCCGCCGCGCGTCAGCTGAACCTGCCGCCGCCGCTGCCATTGCTGAGCTATGCCGAGCTGATCACCACCGAAGTGGCCACGCAGTAGGACCGGTGCGGCCGGTGGCTTTCAGGCCGGCTGGTGGTTCTCGGCCAACAGCCGCAAGCCCAGGGCCTCGGCCACCTCGATGCCGTCCACGCCGGCCGACATGATGCCGCCGGCATACCCGGCACCCTCGCCGGCCGGATAGAGGCCCGCCACGTTCAGGCTCTGGTAATCCTTGCCGCGGGTGATGCGCAGCGGCGACGAGGTGCGCGTCTCCACCCCCGTGAGCACCGCGTCGGGCCTGGAAAAGCCGGCGATCTGGCGATCGAAGGCAGGCAGCGCTTCGCGGATGGCCTCCAGCACGTAGCCAGGCAGGCTCGGCCGGGCCGGGTCGGCCAGATCGGTCAGCTGCACGCCCGGCTTGTACGAGGGCAGCACGCCGCCCCAGGTGCGGGAGCGCTGGCCCTTGATGAAGTCGCCCACCAGCTGCCCGGGGGCCTGGTAGCCGCCCCCGCCGAGCTCGTAGGCCCGCGACTCCCATTGCCGCTGGAAGGCCACGCCGTCCAGCGGATCGACCGGGCCGTCGCCAGGCGCCTGCCGGTAGTCCTGCGGCGAGATGCCCACCACGATGCCCGCGTTGGCGTTGCGCTCGTTGCGTGAGTACTGGCTCATGCCGTTGGTGACCACCCGCCCGGGCTCCGACGTGGCCGCCACCACCGTGCCGCCCGGGCACATGCAGAAGCTGTAGACGCTGCGCCCGTTGCGGGCGTGGTGCACGAGCTTGTAGTCGGCCGCACCGAGGATCGGGTGGCCGGCACTGGGGCCGAAGCGGGCCCGGTCGATGACGCTTTGCGGGTGCTCGATACGGAAGCCCACCGAGAAGGGCTTGGCCTCGAGGTGGACGCCGCGCTTCTGGAGCATCGCAAAGGTGTCCCGGGCGCTGTGGCCCAGGGCCAGCACGACGTGGTCGGCACGGATCTCTTCGCCGCTGGCCAGCGTGAGCCCGCGCACGTGGCCGTCCTCGATCTTCAGGTCGACCACCTGCTGCCCGAAGCGCACCTCGCCGCCCAGTGCCACGATGTCGGCCCGCATCTTCTCGATCATGCTGACCAAACGGAAGGTGCCGATGTGCGGCTTGCTGACGTAGAGGATCTCGTCCGGGGCCCCGGCCTTGACGAACTCGGTCAGCACCTTTCGCGTGAGGTGCCGCGGGTCGGTGATCTGGCTCCACAGCTTGCCGTCGCTGAAGGTGCCCGCGCCGCCTTCGCCGAACTGCACATTCGACCCCGGGTCGAGCACGCCCTGGCGCCACAGTCCCCAGGTGTCCTTGGTGCGTTCGCGGACTTCCTTGCCGCGCTCCAGCACGATGGGCGCCAGGCCCATCTGGGCCAGCACCAGTGCGGCAAACAGTCCGCAGGGGCCGAAGCCCACCACCACCGGCCGCGGACGGCCCCCGGCCCGGAAATCGGCGGGCGCGTGGCCCACGAAGCAGTAGCGGGTGTCGGGCGCGGGGCGGATGTGCGGGTCACCGCCGTGGCGGGCCAGCACCGCAACGGGGTCGCGCAGCCGGCAATCCAGCGTGTAGATCAGCACCACCGCGCTCTTGCGCCGCGCGTCGTAGGCGCGGCGGAAAACCGTCAGCGCGATCAGGTCGGCATCGTCAACGCCCAGGCGCGCCAGCACCGCGGGGCGGAGGTCCCCTTCGGCGTGGGCCAGCGGCAGGCGGAGCTCGGTGATGCGGACCATCGGCCCCACTGCACTTGCCCCTGTGTGCCCGCCCCCGGCCACGGCCTGCAGGCGGGTCAGCCGCCCTTCTTCGGGCGCTTGCCCGGGTTCTTCTTGCTGCGCGTGTGCGAGCCACGCTCCAGGCTGATCTTCTGGCCCTTGCGGACGGTGATGGTCACGCCGTTGGGTGCGGGCGGCCGCGGGGTGGCCTTGCGGTCGGCTTCGGTGATGATCTTGTTGGCCATGGCAGGCTCCGTTTGCGATTGGCGAAACCCGCGATTAGGCCACATCCGGCGGCCTTCCCGCCAGTGGGCCCGCAAATGCTAGAGGCGCGACTCGAAGGTGTTGCACTGGTTCACGGTGCCGGAATCGAAGCCGCGCTTGAACCACGTCATGCGCTGCTGGCTGGTGCCGTGCGTGAAGCTCTCGGGCACCACCGTGCCGCGGGCCTTGCGCTGCAGGGTGTCGTCGCCGATCTGGTTGGCCGCGTTCAGCGCGGATTCGATGTCGCCGCTCTCCAGCCAGCCCTTGCTCTGCTGCGAGTGGTGGGCCCACACGCCGGCCAGGCAATCGGCCTGCAGCTCCACCCGCACCGAGACGGCGTTGGCCTGGGCTTCGGTCTCACGGGACCGCAGGGCGTCCACCTTGCCGGTGATGCCCATCAGGTTCTGCACGTGGTGGCCCACCTCGTGGGCAATCACGTAGGCGCGGGCAAACTCGCCGGGCGCGCCCAGGCGGCTGCTCATCTCGTCGAAGAAGCTCAGGTCGATGTAGACCTTGCGGTCGCCCGGGCAGTAGAAGGGCCCCTGGGCGCTCTGGCCGGTGCCGCAGGCCGTGCCGATGGCCCGGCGGTAGATGTCCAGCTTGGGCGCCTGGTAGGTGCTGCCGGAGGCCTGGAAGATCTGGCCCCAGACTTTTTCGGTGTCGCGCAGCACGATGGAGACGAACTGGGCGGCCTTGTCTTCGGCCGGCGGGCGCGGGGCAGGCCCGGTGGGGGCCTGCTGCACCATGGGCGCCCCGCCGCCCTGGCCGCTGAGCAGGCCCAGCACCGTGAGCGGGTTGATACCGAAGACCCAGCCCGCCACCAAGGCGATGGCGATGGTTCCCAGGCCGATGTGGCGCCCGCCGATGCCGCTGCCGCCGAACCCGCCCCCGCCGCCGGTTTCACCGCGACGGTCTTCGACGTTCTCGCTCTGCTCCTGGCCTTCCCACTTCATCGCTGCGCTCCCGTCAGGCAAGCGTGAATTCTGCGGTACGGCCGCAGGCCTTTGGCGCCCCCCGAAGCAGGGTGTCCGTTCAAGTCCGGGGCAGGGTGACCCCGCGCTGGCCCTGGTACTTGCCGCCGCGGTCCTTGTAGCTGGTCTCGCAGACCTCGTCGCTCTCGAAGAACAACACCTGCGCGCAACCCTCGCCGGCGTAGATCTTGGCTGGCAGGGGCGTGGTGTTGCTGAATTCGAGGGTCACGAAGCCTTCCCACTCCGGCTCGAAGGGCGTGACGTTGACGATGATGCCGCAGCGCGCATACGTGCTCTTGCCCAGGCAGATCGTCAACACGTTGCGCGGGATGCGGAAGTACTCCAGCGTGCGGGCCAGCGCGAAGCTGTTGGGCGGGATGATGCAGACGTCCTTCTCGATGTCCACGAAGCTGTTCTCGTCGAAGTTCTTCGGGTCCACCACGGTGCTGTGAATGTTGGTGAACACCTTGAACTCCGGCGCGCAGCGGATGTCGTAGCCATAGCTGCTGGTGCCGTAGCTGACGATGCGCTGGCCTTCGGCGTTGGTGCGCACCTGCCCGGGCTCGAAGGGTTCGATCATGCCGTGCTGCTCGGCCATGCGGCGGATCCACTTGTCGCTCTTGATCGTCATGTCTGGCCCTCGGAGTACCCGGTCATTCTAGGAGTCTGCGCTAGCATCGACGATCAAGGAGTTCCTTCATGGCGCCGCCGTACTGCCACCCTTCTGCCCCATCCGCAAGCCGCACCGCCACGGCCCTGCGGCCGGGCCCACGGCCCGGCCCGCAGCCATGAGCACCGCCCAGCCCGGCAGGGTGCTGGTGATGGGTGCTGGCAGCGTGGGCTGCTTCGTGGGCGGGCGCCTGGCCGCCTCGGGGGCCGACGTGTGTTTCGTGGGCCGGCCGCGCGTGCTGGGCGCCCTTCGCGAGCACGGCCTGCACCTGACCGACCTGGACGGCGGCGATGTCCGGGTGGCAGCCAGCGCGCTGCGGCTGCTGCCGGCGCCCGAAGGCCCGGCCGGCCTGGTTCTGCTGTGCGTGAAGTCGGGGGCCAGCGCCGGGGCTGCGCGCGAACTGGCCGCCTGCCTGCCGGCTGGCACGCCCGTGCTCTCGCTGCAGAACGGCGTGGCCAATGCCGACGTGGGGGCGCAGGCCGCGCCGGCGCTGCAATGGCTGCCCGGCATGGTGCCCTTCAACATCGCCGAACTGGCACCCGGGCACTACCACCGCGGCACGGCCGGCACCCTGGCGGCCCAGGAGCACCCCGCCCTGGCGCCCTGGCTGCCGGTGTTCGAGCGGGCCGGGCTGCCCTTGAAGCTGCACGCGGCGCTGGCACCGGTGCAGTGGGGCAAGTTGCTGCTGAACCTGAACAACCCGGTCAACGCGCTGTCGGGCCGGCCCTTGAAGGCGCAGCTGCTCGATCGCCACTACCGCCGGGTGCTCGCCGCGTTGCAGGAAGAAGGCCTGCAGGCCCTGCGCGCGGCCGGGATCCGGCCGGCTGCGGTGGCCGGGGTATCGCCCCGCCTGCTGCCCACGCTGCTGCGCCTGCCCACCTGGGCCTTCCGGCTGCTGGCGCGGCGGATGCTGCGCATCGACGAGCAGGCGCGCTCGAGCATGGCCGACGATCTGGAACAGGGGCGCGTGACCGAGATCGACGCCCTGTGCGGCGCCGTGGTGCGCCTGGCGCGGGCACAGGGCGTGGATGCGCCCCTGAACGCCCGCATGATGTCGCTGCTGGCGGCGCGCACCGCCGGCGCGATGAGCGGGCGCTCGATGCGCCGCGCGCTGGGCCTCTGAGCGCGCCACGCGATCGGCTGCAGGCGCCCACCCCCCGATGAGCGCACCCCTGAAGAGCGCCGGCGGCTCGCCACCCGATCTGTCCGTGCAGGAGGCTTCGCACACCATCCTGGCGCAGTTGCACCCTGTCGCCGGCTCGCAGGCCGTGCCGTTGGGGCAGGCCCTGGGGCGCGTGCTGAGTGCCGATGTGGTCTCGCCGCTGGACGTCCCGGCGCACGACAACGCGGCCATGGATGGCTTCGCGCTGGCCGGTGGCGATCTGCAGGCCCGTGCGGCCACCACCTTGCGCGTGGTGGGCACCGTGCTCGCGGGGGCTCCGGCCGGCCCCGGCACCCCGCCGGGCCCCGGCGACTGCGTGCGGATCATGACCGGAGCGGCCCTGCCGCTGGGGCTGGACACGGTGGTGCCGCACGAGCTCTGCCGCGCCGAAGCCGGCCAGGTGCGCATTGAAGCCGGCTCCTTGCGGCCCGGCGACCACCGGCGCCTGCGCGGCGAGGATCTGCGGGCCGGTGGCCTGGCGCTGCCGGCTGGCCGGGTGTTGCGGGCGGCGGATCTCGGCCTCCTGGCCTCGCTGGGCATGGCCGAGGCGACCGTGCGACAGCGCCTGCGCGTGGCGCTCTTCTCCACCGGCGATGAACTCACCCAGCCGGGCGTGGCGCTCGCGCCGGGCCACGTCTACGACAGCAACCGGTTTGCCCTGGCCGGGGCGCTCCAACGGCTGGGCGCCGATGTCATCGACCTGGGCTGCGTGCCCGACGACCCCGCGGCGCTGGACCGCACGCTGGCCGGGGCCTTGCAGCGGGCCGACGCCATCGTGACGACGGGGGGCGTGAGCATGGGAGATGCCGACCACACGCGGGCCGCCCTGGCGCGCCGGGGCGAGGTCTCGTTCTGGAAGGTCGCGATCCGGCCGGGCCGACCCTTCGCATTCGGGCGCCTGGCCCGGCCCTCGGGCGCGACACCGGCCTGGCTCTTTGCGCTGCCCGGCAACCCGGTGGCGGCGCTGGTCACCTTCTACGTGCTGGTCCGGCCTGCGCTGCTGCGCCTGGCCGGCGCCAACGTCGAGCCCCTGCCCACGCTGCCGGTGCGCAGCGCCCAGGCCATCCGCAAGCGCCCGGGGCGCAGCGAGTACCTGCGCGCCGTGCTCGAGCCGGCGCCGGGCGGCGGTGTCCAGGCGCGGCTGACCGGCCCTCAAGGCGCGGGCATCCTCAGCAGCATGAGCCGGGCCCAGGTGCTGCTGGCGCTGGGCCACGAACAGGGCCCGGTGGCAGCGGGCGACTGGGTGGACGCATGGCCCCTGGACGGGCTGGCCTGAGGCGTCCGGCAATGGGCTCGCGCGCCGGACGTCTAAGAGGCCGGCGCGGCGACGCGGCGCGGCCAGGCCAGCGGCCCGAACCACGCCCCGGCCGCTACCGCGGCCGCATTGACCCCGCCATACAGCACCAGCGCCACCGCCTGCGCCGCGAACACCCCGCCCAGGCCGCCGCCCGCGTGCAGCGCCGCCCAGCCCCCCAGCGCGGCCACCGTCAGGCGGACGATGTTGGCGGTGACAGGCCACTTCAGCCGCCCCGCCCCTTGCGAGGCGAAGTACAGCACCAGGCCCATGCCGAAGAAGCCATACGTCGGGCCCACCGTGCGCAGGTAGGTGGTGCCAGCCTGCAGCATGGCGGGGTCCGTTCCGAACAGGCTCAGCCAGGCCTGCGGAAAGGCCGCCGCAGCCAGGCCGATGGCTTCGGTCATCGCCAGCGACAGGCCCGCGCCCATCCAGGCGGCCTTCAGCGCCCGGTCGCGCTGGCCGGCGCCGATGGAGGTGCCCACCATGGCCACCAGCGGCGCCCCGAAGCCGAAGACCAGCGGCACCAGCAGGTACTCCAGCCGCGACGCCGTGCCATAACCGGCGATGGCAGCGCTGCCGAAGCCCCCCACGAGGGCGGTGGTGATGGCGATGGTGAGGTTGGTCGCCACCGTGGACACTGCGCCGGCCAGGCCCACGGCCAGGATGGGCCGGAACAGCGCCCATCGGTACTGCACGCCGCGCAAGGGCAACGTCAGCAGGCTGCGGCGCGAGCGCAGGTAGGCCACCAGCGCCAGGCTGCCCAGCAGGTAGTACGCCAGCAAGGCCAGGGCTCCACCGGCGATACCCAGGCCCGGCAACGGGCCCCAACCGAAGATCAGCAGCGCCGACAGCGGCACCAGCACCACGGCGCCCACCGTGGTGACGACGGCGGGCAGCAGCATGTTGCCCGTACCCCGGATGACCGCGGCCAGCGAATTGAAGATCCACACCAGCGTGGCCCCGGCGAAGACCCAGTTGGAGTACACCAGGGCCGCCTCCAGTGCCGCGCCGCGGCCGCCCATGCTCTGGTACAGAGGCCGCCCGAAGGCCAGCAGCACCCCCATGAAGATGAGCCCGAAACCCACTGCAATGGCCAGCGCGTGCGGCACCAGGGCGTTGGCATCGTCGGTGCGGCGCGCGCCGAGGGTGCGGGCCACGGCCGATGCGATGCCACCGCCCATCGCGCCGGCGGAGGTCATCTGCATCAGCATGACCAGCGGAAACACCAGGGCCATGCCGGCCAGGGCATCGGTGCCCAGCTTGCCCACGAAATAGGTCTCTATGAGGCCCACGCCAGCCTGCGCCAGCATCACCAGCACGTTGGGCGCCCCCAGGCGCAGCAGCGTGGGCAGGATCGGCGCCTCCAGCAGCATGCGGGTGCGGGGATTCAGCGCGGGAGCCTGATTTGATTGCATATGCAACTATAAGCCAGGCCCACGCTTCTTGCTGGCGCTGGCTCCGGCAAGCGCCATGACGCTGCCGGCCGGGTGCATCACCGGGCTGATCCTGGCCGGCGGCCAGGGGTTGCGCATGGGGGGTATGGACAAGGGTCTGCAGCCCTGGCAAGGCCGGCCGCTGGCCGGCCACGTGCTGCAGCGGCTGCAGGGCCAGGTGGGCACCGTGATGATCAGCGCGAACCGCAACGCAGCGGCCTACGCCGCGCTGGGGGTGCCCGTCTGGCCCGACCTGCAGCCCGGCCATGCGGGGCCCCTGGCCGGGCTGCTGGCCGGCCTGAGCCACGCCGCCACCCCGTATGTGGCGGCCGTGCCCTGCGATGCGCCGCTGCTGCCGCTGGACCTTGTGGCACGGCTGGCCGATGCCCTGCAGGCGGCCGATGCCGAGATGGCCGTTGCATCCACCCTGGAACGGGGCGCCTGGCAGGCACAGCCGGTGTTCTGCCTGCTGCGCCGCGAACTCAGGGGCAG
>CAIJPE010000296.1 GCA_903822435.1 uncultured beta proteobacterium
GATTGGGGTGACTTTCAAAACCCACCCAGCTACCAGGGCCGAACTACCCCCGCCACTCTCCAAACCCCGCAACCCCCAATGCATTCCTGCCTTGAAAGCCGCTTCGTTGTCTGCAGCGGAGCCTGTGACTGTAGCACGGGTCGAAACGTTGGCGCAAGCAGGCGGGGGCCAATATCCCTGAAGAGGCGACCCCGACCGCGGATGTTCCCGGGCACCGGCGGCTTGCCCTTCGTGGTGCAATGAAGCATGGCTGCCACGCGCTCGCCTTCGATGCACGGCTTGCTGGCCTTCGAGGCACTGGCCCGGCTGCGCAGCGTCACCCTGGCCGGTGAGGAGCTCAGCGTCACGCCCAGCGCCATCAGCCACCGCATCAGGCAACTCGAGGCCGACCTCGGCCTGTCTCTCTTCGAGCGGGGCGACTTCACCCTCAGCCCCGATGGCGCCGCCTACCTGGGGCGTGTCCGCGAAGCCCTGAGCCTGCTGCAGCAGGTGCCTGGGCGCCAGACGCCGCAGAGCCGGCCCCGGTTGCGTGTCGCCCTCACCCCCACCTTCTCGCGGCAGGTCCTGCTGCCTCGGCTGGCCCTGTTTCGGCACGCCTACCCTGAAATCGACCTGGTGCTGCAGGTCACCATTCCGATGAACAACGTGCTGGCCGAGGAAGCTGACCTTGAACTGCGTTTCGGCCCAGGCCCTCAGCCCTGGTTCAATGACCGCGACAGCATCCACCTGTCGGGCGATGTCGTCACCCCTGTCTGCAGCCCGGACTACCTGCACGAAGCCGGCCCGTTCAACGGTTTCGACACGCCGGAGCAGATCGCCCGGGCGCGCCTCATCCGCAGCCCCCTGGAACCCTGGCGAACCTGGTTCACCGCCTGCGGCATCGCGCAGGACGAACCGGTCGCCGGCTCTCAGTTCAACGACATCGGGCTGGTGCTGGATGCCGCAGTGGCCGGCTTCGGCGTGGCGTTGATGCGGCTGCAGCTGGGGACGGCATGGCTCGACGGCGGGCGGCTGGTGCGCCTGTCGCCGCGACAGGTCATCTCGCCCCACCACTACTTCCTCTGCTGGAAGAAGGGCGCGCTCGAGCGGTGGGAGTGCGCCACCTTCGTCGACTGGCTCGAGCGGGCCTTGACCTGAATCAAACGCCGCCGGCATTGAATTTCTTTCAAGCCGCCGGCCGCCAGCTTTCATGGCCGGCCACGCGGCGCTGCCTACATTGCCACACCACGAAACAGGGCGTTGATCGTCCGGCGAGGAGACAAGCGATGGTCTGGCAGCAAATCTACGATCCCTTCGGGAACATGGTGATCTCAACCGCGCTGGCGGCCGTGCCCGTGGTGGTGATGCTGGTGGCCCTGGGCTTCCTGCACATCAAGGCGCACATCGCTGCGGCCGCTGGCCTGGTGGCTGCACTCGCCGTGGCAATGCTGGCCTACGGTATGCCCCTCGGCATGGCCGGCCGTGCGGCGATGTACGGCGGCCTGACCGGCCTGCTCCCGATCGGCTGGATCGTGCTGAACATCATCTTTCTGCAGCAGCTGGCCGAACAGAACGGCAGCTTCAAGGTGCTGCAGGACTCGCTGTCGGGCATCACCGAGGATCGCCGGCTGCAACTGCTGCTGATTGCCTTCTGCTTCGGCGCGTTCTTCGAAGGCGCCGCGGGCTTCGGCACGCCGGTGGCGGTGACGGCCGGCATCCTGATCGGCCTGGGCTTCTCGCCGCTGGCCGCGTCGGGCCTGAGCCTGATCGCCAACACCGCGCCGGTGGCTTTCGGGGCGCTCGGCACGCCCGTGATCACGCTGGCCAAGGTGCACGGCTACGATCTGATCCAGGTCACCGCGATGATCGGGCGGCAGTTGCCCTTCTTCAGCCTGCTGGTGCCGTTCTGGCTCATCTGGGCCTTTGCCGGTCGCAAGGCCATGCTCGAGATCTGGCCGGCCATCCTGCTCACGGGCCTGTCCTTTGCCATCCCGCAGTACCTCGTCTCCAACTTCATCGGGCCGGAGCTGGTGGACATCATCGCCGCGCTGGTGTCGATGATCTGCCTCGTGCTCTTCCTGCGGGTGTGGCAGCCCCGCAGGATCTGGAGCTCGACTTCGCTGAAGGGCCACGAGACCGACGGCGGGCAGCTCAAGCCCGCGAAGGCGGTGGTGCGACACCCGAGGTCCGCGCTGATCGCCGCCTGGCTGCCCTGGCTGACGCTGACCCTCTTCGTCTTCGTCTGGGGCCTGCCGCCGGTCAAGGCCTGGCTGAACGGCATCTGGGCGCCCAGCTTCAAGATCGACGGCCTGCACAACCTGGTCGAGAAGATGCCCCCCGTGGTAACCCAGCCGACGCCCGAGGGTGCGGTGTACGTGCTCGGGCTGCTCTCGGCCACGGGCACGGGCATCCTGATGTCGGCCGTCGTGGGCGGCTTGTTCATGAAGTACCGCCCGGTGCAGTGGGTGGCGATCTTCGGCCGCACGGTGTGGCTGGTGCGCTATTCGCTGCTGACCATCGTGCTGATGCTCGCCCTGGGCACGCTGACGCGCTACTCGGGCACCGACACGACGCTGGGCCTGGCCTTTGCGGGCACGGGCGTCCTCTATCCCTTCTTCGGCACGCTGATGGGATGGATCGGCGTGGCCATGACGGGATCGGACACGGCCAGCAACGTGCTCTTCGGCGGCATGCAGCGGGTGGCCGCGGATCAGCTGGGCCTGAGCCCCAACCTCATGGGTGCGGCCAACAGTTCCGGCGGGGTCATGGGCAAGATGATCGACGCGCAGTCCATCGTCGTGGCCAGCACCGCCACCCGCTGGTTCAACCACGAAGGCGACATCCTGCGATACGTCTTCTTCCACTCGGTGGCGCTGGCCTGCCTGGTGGGGGGCTTCGTCACGCTGCAGGCCTACGTCTGGCCCTTCTCGCAGATGGTCGTCCGCTGAAACCAGGAAAAGCCGAATGACCGTCATCACCACCATCGAAGACCTGCGCGTGCTGGCCCAGCGGCGCGTGCCCCGCATGTTCTACGACTACGCCGACAGCGGCTCGTGGACCGAAAGCACCTACCGAGCCAACGAAGGCGACTTCGCCAGGCTCAAGCTGCGCCAGCGCGTGGCCGTGGACATGAGCAACCGCAGCACAGCCACGCGCATGGTCGGCCTCGAGACCAGGATGCCGGTGTGCATCGCGCCGGTGGGCCTGACCGGGATGCAGCACGCCGACGGCGAAATCCTCGCGGCCCGGGCGGCCGAGAAGTTCGGCATCCCCTTCACGCTGTCGACCATGAGCATCTGCTCCATCGAGGACGTGGCGCAGAGCACCAAGGCGCCGTTCTGGTTCCAGCTCTACATGATGCGCGACCGCGATGCCATGGCGCGGATGATCCAGCGCTGCAAGGATGCGCGGTGCAGCGCGCTGGTGCTCACGCTGGACCTGCAGGTCATCGGCCAGCGCCACAAGGATCTCAAGAACGGCCTGACCGCGCCGCCCCGGCCCACCCTGGCCAACATCCTCAACCTGATGGCCAAGCCGCGCTGGTGCCTGGGCATGGCCGGCACGAAGCGGCGCACCTTCGGCAATCTGGTCGGCCACGTGAAAGGGGTCAGCGACATGAACTCCCTGGCCGCGTGGACCAACGAACAATTCGACCCCACCTTGTCCTGGGCCGACGTGGCCTGGGTCAAGGCGCAGTGGGGCGGCAAGCTGATCCTCAAGGGCATCATGGACGTGGAAGACGCGCGCCTGGCCGTGGCCAGCGGTGCCGATGCCATCGTGGTCAGCAACCACGGCGGCCGCCAACTCGACGGTGCGCCTTCGAGCATCGAAGCCCTGCCTGCCATCGTCGAGGCCGTCGGCTCGCAGATCGAGGTCTGGATGGACGGTGGCATCCGCTCGGGCCAGGACGTGCTGAAGGCCTGGGCGCTGGGAGCGCGCGGCACGATGATCGGCCGCGCCATGGTCTACGGCCTGGGCGCCATGGGCGAGGCCGGCGTGACCAAGGCGCTGGAGATCATCCACAAGGAACTGGACATCACGATGGCCTTCTGCGGACACACGCAGATCCGCAACGTGGACAGCGCCATCCTGGTGGGCCATCACGCCTGACGCCCTTCGCCGACGGCTCGCCCGGGAGCGCCTCAGCCCTGGAGTCCGGCGTACACGTGCTGCACGTCTTCGCTGGCGTCCAATGCCGCCAGGAAGGCCTCGACCTCGTCCAGTTGCTCGGCGCTCAGGCTGCCGGGTGCGATGGGGTTGCGGGGCCTATAGCCCAGCTTCGCCGACAGCACCGTGAAGCCGTGGGCCGGCAGCGCACGGCTGACCAGGTCCAGGTCGGTGGGCGCAGTCAGGAACAGGCAGACGCCATCCTCGCCCAGA
>CAIJPE010000297.1 GCA_903822435.1 uncultured beta proteobacterium
ACGCCTTGGCCAGGGCCGCACACGCCGTCAGCACGTGTTCGCAGTTATCCAGGATCAGCAGCATCTGCCGGTCGCGCACATGGCGCAGCAGCGCCTCGCCCACATCCTGCCCGGCTTCCTCCTTCACGCCCAACACGCTGGCCACGGCCTGCGGCACGCCGCGCGGATCGGTCAGCGGGGCCAGCTCCACCAGCCACACGCCATCGGGGTGGTCGTCCATCACCTCGGCGCCCAGCTGCACCGACAGGCGCGACTTGCCCATGCCCCCCATGCCCTGCAGGGTCAGCAGCCGGCTGCCGGCCAGGCGCTCGCGCACCTCGGCCACCTCGCGCTCACGGCCGACGAAGCTGTTGAGCTGCTGCGCGAGGTTGTTGGGCGTGGCCTCCAGCGAGCGCAACGGCGGAAACTCGGCGCGCAGCCCCGGGTGCACCAGCTGATACACCTGCTGCGGGCCGGTCAGGTCGCGCAGTCGCACGCGGCCCAGGTCGCGCAGGCTCAACTGGGGCGGCAGGCGGCCCTGCAGGCCCTCGGCCACCTCGGCCGAGACCAGCGTCTGCCCGCCGTGCGCCACGCTCATGATGCGCGCCGCGCGATTCACCGGCGGGCCGTAGAAATCGCCGTCGCGGCGCTCCACCCATCCACGGTGCAGGCCGCAGCGCACGGCCAGCGGCAGGCCGTGGGTCACGGCCGGGTCGATCAGGCCGAGCTGCAGCGCAAGCGCCGCGTCCAGCGCCCGGGCAGGATCGTCGAAGACCGCATAGACGCCATCGCCCATGGTGCGCACGATCTGGCCGGCATGCGCTTCGATGATGCGGCGCGTCAGGTCATCGTGGCCTTTCAGCGCCACGCGCATGCGCTCGGGGCTCTCTTCCCACAGCCGCGAACTGCCGGCGATGTCCGAGAAGAAGAAGGTCGGCGCAACGTCGGTCAAGGCGGGCTCCGCGGGCAGTCGGGCAGGCGGTGGCCCCGTGCGCTCAAGCCGTTTCGAACCGGCCCAGGCGCACCGCCGTGCCGCCGGCCTTCAGGTTGCGCGTGCCCGGCATGACCAGCACCGTCTGGTCGTAAGGCGCGGTCCACACATGGTCGCCATCCTGCGCGATGGGCGTGCCCGCCTTCTCGACCACGCCGAAGCCCACTGGCGGCACCAGGAAGCGGAACTCCGGCGACCGGGCCACCACGGGCTCGGTCACGCGAACCAGCCGCTGCACGGGCGGCAAGGGCAGGCGCACATGGGCTTGCACCCAGGCCGCATCGGCCACGCCGGTGAGGCCCAGGAAGCGCACCAGCGTGTCGATGGCCACTTCGCCGGCGAGCGTTTCCCAGTGCTGCCCGCACTCGATGAGCAGCGCACGGTGCGGCTTGCCAGGGTCGCCGAAGGCCCCGCGCTCGATCATGCGCAGGCCTGCCGGGTGGCCGGTGTCGATGAGCAGGTCGGCCGGCACGCCCAGCTGGCGGGCATAGGCCGCGTTCTTGTCGACCGTGCCGCAGACCATCAGCGGCCGGCAGGGCTCGCTCATCGAATGGATGTCCAGCAGCAGTTCGGCCGCGTCGATGAAGGGGCGCAACTGGCGCGCGCGGCGCAGCTCCAGCGAATCGCGCGGGCCATCGAGTTCGGCATCCGACCACACCCGGTTGAAGTCCTCGTCGACGCAGCGCGAGGCGAAAGGGTCGGCCGGATCGAAGCGCGCATAGGCCTGCACGTTGCCGAAGACCAGCGTCAGCCGGCCCACGCGCGGCCGGAAACCGAGCGCCAGCAGCCAGTCCAGCGCGATGGCGCCGCAGATCTCGTTGCCGTGCGTCAGGGCCTGCACCAGCACCTGCGGTCCAGGCCGGCCGCTGTCGAAGGCGTGCACGCCTTCCACGCCGGTGTTGCCGGGCAGCCAGCGGCGGATGTCGGGGGCTTGCAGTTCGATGGGGGGCAGGGGGTTCATGGCAGGGTACTTCCGGGGGTCTCGACGGTGTTCAACGCGCAGGCAAGGGCTGGGCCGGGGCGCCGAACCGCAGCAGCAGGGCCTCCACGAGCTGCACCAGGTGCGCCTGGAGCGTGGCAAAGCCGGCGCTCTTGCGCGGCGTGGCGCCCTGCTCCATGTACAGCCGCTTGTTGATCTCCACCTGCAGGCTGTGCCTGCCCACGGCGGGGTCGGCGTAGGCCCGCACCAGCTCCACGCCCTTGAACGGGTCGTTGACCTTGACGCTGTAGCCGAAGCCCTCGAACGCCTGGCGCACGAAGGCGGTGAATGCGGGCGCACAGGTGGTGCCGTCGCGGTCGCCGAGCACGATGTCGGCGCGCGGCACGCCGGCACCGCCCTCGGCCATGGCGCCGCTCACCGCGTTCATCGAGTGGCAGTTGATGTGGTGCACCACGCCGAAGCGCTCGTGCGCCCGATCGAGCAGCGCGCGCAGCGCCGCGTGGTACGGGGCGTGGAACCGGTCGATGCGCGACTGCACCTCGGCCAGGCTCAGCCGGCGGTCGTAGATCGGGCGCCCGTCGTCCAGCGTGCGCCAGATCAGCGCCTTGCCCACGCGGGCCTTGCCGCTGGGCTGCAGGGCGCCGGGCCAGGGTTCGGCGAGCAGTTCGGGGTCGACGTCGCCGGCATGGCGGTTGGGGTCGAGGTAGGTCCGCGCGAACGTCGCGGCCAGCAGCGGCACGCCCCTTGCTGTCGCTGGTTCGTAGAGCTCATCGATGAAGCAGTCCTCCCCATCCCGCAAGGCTTCGGCCGGCAGTACCGCCCCGAAATCATCCGGCAGCCACTGGCCCGAGTGGGGCGAATCCAGCACCAGGGTGCAAGCCGGCTCCGGCGGCCCCAGCACGACGTGGGAAGGGTGCATCGACGTTTTGCTCATGGGTTCGCAGTATCACCCCACAGGGGTCCGAAGGGGCCCGAGGAGCCTCGGGGCGACCCGGATGGCCCCCCCTGGGCGACCCGATAGCATCGCCATGGGTTGAAATCGACCGTCAACGTACCGTATGGCGCCGACGCGGCGCAATCTTTGGACCTGGGGATCTGCCATGCAAGAACACGACATTCGCCAACTCATCGAAGAAGTCCGCACCGGGGCACTGCCGCGGCGCAGCTTCATCCAGCAGCTCGTGGGCGTGGGCCTCAGCGCGCCGATGGCCTCCATGCTGCTGATGCACGCCGGCGTCGCCAATGCCCAGCCCGCCCCGGCCTACAAGCCCACCAAGCGCGGCGGCGGCGGCCCGCTGAAGACCCTGTGGTGGCAGGGCCCGACCCTGCTGAACCCGCACTTCGCCACCGGTACCAAGGACCAGGAAGGCTCGCGCGTCTTCTACGAACCCCTGGCCGGCTGGGACGCCGACGCCAACCTCATCCCCATCCTGGCCGAAGGCATCCCCACCCGTGAGAACGGCGGCCTGGCCGCCGACGGCAAGTCGGTCATCTGGAAGCTCAAGAAGGGCGTCACCTGGCACGACGGCACGCCGTTCACGGCCGACGACTGCCTGTTCAACCACGCCTACGCCACCGACCCCGCCACGGCGGCCGTCACCATCGGCGCGTACAAGGACTGCAAGGTCGAAAAGGTCGATTCGCACACCATCAAGGTCGTGTTCGAGAAGGCCACCCCGTTCTGGGCCCAGCCCTTCGTGGGCACCGGCGGCATGCTGATCCCCAAGCACTTGTTCGCGGCCTACAGCGGCGGCAAGTCGCGCGACGCGCCCACCAACCTCAAGCCCGTGGGCACGGGCCCCTACAAGTTCGTGGACTTCAAGCCGGGCGACATGGTGCGCGGCGAGATCAACATGAACTACCACATGCCCAACCGCCCCTATTTCGACACCATCGAGATGAAGGGCGGCGGCGATGCCGTCTCGGCGGCACGCGCCGTGCTGCAGACCGGCGAGTTCGACTACGCCTGGAACCTGCAGGTCGAAGACGAGATCCTCAAGCGCCTGGAAGCCGGCGGCAAGGGCAAGGCCGTGATCGTGCCCAGCGGCGACATCGAATTCATCCAGCTGAGCTACACCGACTGCAACACCGAAGTCGACGGCGAACGGTCCAACCCCAAGACCCGCCACCCCATCTTCAGCGAAGCCCCGGTGCGCCAGGCGATGAGCCTGCTGGTCGACCGGCAGGGCGTGCAGGAGTTCATCTACGGCCGCGCCGGCGTGGCCACGCCCAATTTCCTGAACAACCCGCCGCGCTACCGCAGCAACAACCTCAAGTTCGAATTCAACATCGAGAAGGCCAATACCCTGCTCGACGGTGCGGGCTGGAAGCGAGGCGCCGACGGGGTCCGCGAAAAGGGCGGCAAGAAGCTCAAGTTCGTGTACCAGACCAGCATCAACGCGCCGCGCCAGAAGACGCAGGCCATCGTCAAGCAGGCCTGCCAGAAGGCGGGCATCGATGTCGAACTGAAATCGGTCACGGCCAGCGTGTTCTTCTCGTCGGACGTGGCCAACCCGGACACGTACATCAAGTTCTGGTCCGACATGCAGATGTACACCACCACGCAGACCGAGCCCGACCCCGAGCGCTTCATGGAGCAGTACTGCTCATGGGAAGTCTCGGCCAAGGTCAACAAGTGGCAGGGCCGGAACATCGTGCGCTGGCGCAACGACGAGTACGACAAGACCTTCCACATGGCCGAGAACGAGCTCGACCCCGTCAAGCGGGCAGCACTGTTCATCAAGCTCAACGACCTGGTCTGCAGCGACAACTACATCATCCCGATCGTGTTCCGTCCGCGCGTTTCGGGCGTGGCCAACAAGATGCAGATCCAGCTTTCCGGCTGGGACAACATCGTGTGGGCGCTGCACAGCTGGTACCGCGACACCTGATGGACGAGGCCTCGCTGCGCCAGGCGATCGAGGCCGTCCGTTCGGGGGCGTTGCCGCGGCGTGTCTTCATGGCCCGGCTGGCCAGCCTGGGGGTCGCAGGGCCCCTGGCGGCCGGCTTGCTTGCGGACGTCGGCGTGGCCCAGGCACAGCCCGCTGCCTACAAACCCACCAGGCGCGGTGGGGGCGGGCCGCTGAAGATCCTGATGTGGCAGGGCCCCACCCTGCTGAACCCGCACTTCGGCTCGGGTGCGAAAGACCTGGAAGGCGCCCGCGTCTTCTATGAAACGCTGGCGCGCTTCGACGCCGACGGCAACCTCGTGCCGGTGCTGGCCGCGGAAATCCCGCGGCGCGACAACGGCAGCATCGCGGCCGACGGCCGGTCGGTGGTGTGGAAGCTGAAGCCCGGGGTGCAGTGGCACGACGGCAAGCCCTTCACGGCCGACGACGTCATCTTCAACTGGCAGTACGCGGTCGACCCCGCCACCGCGGCCGTGACGATCGGCGCCTACGAAGGCATCAAGGCCATCGAGAAGATCGACGCGTTGACGGTGCGCATCGTCTTCGACAAGCCCACGCCCCTGTGGATGCGCAGCGTTTCGGTGCAGCTGATCCCCAAGCATGTGTTCGAGCCCTTCAAGGGGTCCCGCTCGCGCGAAGCTCCGGCCAACCTGAAGCCCGTGGGCACCGGGCCCTACCGCTTCGCGGACTTCAAGCCGGGCGATCTGCTGCGCGCCGAGCTCAACCCGCGCTACCACGTGGCCACCCAGCCCTACTTCGACGCCCTGGAGATCAAGGGCGGCGGCGACGCACCCTCGGCCGCGCGGGCCGTGCTGCAAACCGGCGAGTTCGACTTCGCGTGGAACCTGCAGGTCGAAGATGAGTTGCTCAAGCGCATGGAAATCTCGGGCAAGGGGCGCCTGAACATCGCAGCCAGCGGCAACACCGAAGTGATGCTGCTGAACCTGTCCGATCCGGGCGTGGAGTTCGAGGGCGAGCGCTCGCACCCCAAGACGCGCCACCCCGTGCTGTCGGACCTGGCGGTGCGGCAGGCGCTGGCCCTGCTGTTCGACCGCAAGAGCGTGCAGGATTTCGTCTACGGCCGCACCGGCGTGTCGACCTTCAACACGCTGAACAACCCTGCCCCGTACAACAGCCCGAACACGAGCGGCGAATTCAACCTCGACAAGGCCAATGCGCTGCTGGATGGCGCTGGCTGGAAACGCGGGGCCGACGGCATTCGCGAGAAGGGCGGGCGAAAGCTGAAGCTGCTCTTCCAGACCTCCACCAGCGCCCTGCGACAGAAGGTGCAGGCCATCTTCAAACAGGCCTGCCAGAAGGCCGGCATCGAGATCGAGATCAAGACCGTCACCGCCTCGGTGTTCTTTTCCTCCGATGTCGGCAACCCCGACACCTACGGCAAGTTCTGGGCGGACATCGAGATGTTCGCGAACGCCGGCCGCGCACCCGACCCCGACCGCTACATGCAGCGCTACCTGTCCTGGGAGGCCGCTTCCAAGGCCAACAAGTGGCTGGGCCTGAACCTGGGCCGCTGGATCAACGACGAGTACGACCGCACCTACAAGGCCTCCGAGAGCGAGCTCGACCCGGTCAAGCGGACGGCGCTCTTCATCCGCATGAACGACATCGTCTGCAAGGACATCGCCCAGGTGCCGGTGGTGTACCGCCCCGATGTCACGGCACTGGCCCGGAACCTGAACGCGCCGTTGTCGGGGTGGGACGTATCCCTGGCCGCCCTGGCCGACTGGTACCGCGAAGCCTGACTCCCTCCCCGATTCCACCAGAGCCACCGCTTGGGCCCCTACCTCCTCCGCCGCCTGCTGATCGCCATTCCCAGCCTGCTGGGCATCAGCCTCGTCCTGTTCACCGTGCTGGCCCTGGCGCCCGGCGACCCTTTCGGTGAACTGGCCACCAACCCCAACGTGCCGCCCGAGGTGCGCATGGCCTTGCGCGCCAAGTTCGGCCTGGATGACCCCATCTGGCAGCGCTACGTGCACTGGCTGCTGGCCATGTTGCAGGGCGACTGGGGCTTCTCCTTCGTCAGCCGGGTGGATGTGGACACCCTCATCAAGCAGCGCGTGCCGGTGACGCTGGCCGTCATCGGGGCTTCGCAGGTGCTGGCGCTGATGGTGGCCCTGCCGGTGGGCATCTTCGCCGCGACGCGGCCCTATTCGCTGTTCGACCAGATCGCCAACACCCTGGCCTTCGTGGGCTTCTCGCTGCCCACCTTCTTCACGGGCATCCTGTTCATCCTGCTGTTCTCGATCAAGCTGGACTGGCTGCCCTTCGTCTTTCGCGCCGACATCGCGGCCACCGGGTGGGCATGGTGGTGGGAGAACATCAAGCAATCGATCATGCCGGTGATGGTGCTGGGCCTGTTCCAGGGCGCGAGCTGGACGCGATTCGTGCGCTCGGCCGTGCTCGACGTGATCCGGCTCGACTACGTCACCACCGCGCGCAGCAAGGGCCTGGCCGAGCGCGCGGTGATCATCAAGCACGTGGTGCGCAACGCGCTGATCCCCGTGGTGACGCTGGTGGCGCTGACCATGCCGCAGGTCTTCGGCGGGGCGATCATCACCGAGCAGATCTTTCGCGTGCCGGGCATCGGCAGCCTGCTGATCGACGCCATCCTGCGCAACGACACGCCGGTCATCATGGCGGTGACCTTCGTGTTCTCGTGCCTGGTCATCTTCTTCAACCTGATTGCAGACCTGCTCTATGGCTGGCTCGACCCCCGCATCAGCTTCCGCTGAAGCCGCTGCCGCCGCGCCCGCGGCCCGGCGACCGATCGTGTCGCCGTGGACGGAGGCCTGGCGGCGCTTCCGGCGCCACCGCATGGCCGTGGTCAGCCTCGTCGTGCTGTCGGTGCTGGTGGCCGTGGTGGTCTTCGGGCCGTGGGTCTGGAAGCTGGCCATCAACGACATCGATTTCAAGGCACGGCTGGCCAGCCCCTCGATGACGCACCCGCTGGGCACCGACGACCTGGGGCAGGACCTGCTGGCGCGCATGCTCTATGGCGGGCGCATCTCGCTGGCCGTGGGCATGGCCGCCATGACGATGGCCATCTTCGTGGGCGTGCTGGTCGGCGCGCTGGCCGGCATTTCGCGCGGGGCCGTGGACGCGGCGTTGATGTGGCTGACCGACCTGTTCCTGTCGCTGCCGCAGCTGCCGCTGCTGCTGCTGGTGATCTACCTGTTCCGCGACACGCTGAAGGCCGCCTTCGGGCCCGAGGTGGGCGTGTTCATCCTCATCGTGCTGGTGATCGGCGGCTTCCGCTGGATGCCGGTGGCGCGGCTGGTGCGGGCGCAGTTCTTCAGCCTGCGCGAGAAGGAATTCGTCGAAGCGGCCCGGGCCCTGGGTGCGTCCGTGCCGCGGCAGGTCATCCGCCACATCCTGCCCAACTCGCTCGGGCCGGTGATCGTGGCCGGCACCATCGACGTGGCCGCGGCCATCATCGCCGAGAGCACGCTGTCGTTCCTGGGCCTGGGCTTTCCGCCCGACATTCCCACCTGGGGCCGCATCCTGTACGACAGCAAGGACTACCTGGACATCGCTCCGCACTGGGCCATCTTCCCCGGCATGGCCATCTTTCTGGCCGTGTTGACGATCAACTTCATTGGCGACGGCTTGCGCGACGCACTCGATCCACGGCGAGTCCTCTGATGGCGCTGCTCGAAATCAAGGGTCTGAAGACCCACTTCAAGACCGACGACGGCTGGCTTCACGCCGTGGATGGCGTGGACATTTCCATCGAAGCCGGCCAGACCGTGTGCGTGGTGGGCGAGTCGGGCTGTGGCAAGAGCGTCACGGCCAAGACGGTGATGAAGCTCATCGACATGCCGCCGGGCAAGATCGTGGCCGGCCAGGTGCTGTGGCAGGGCCGCGACCTCGTGCCGCTGTCGGCCACCGAGATGGGCAAGGTGCGGGCCAAGGAAATCGCCATCGTCTTCCAGGAGCCGATGACCTCGCTCAACCCGGTCTACACCGTGGGCGACCAGATCGCCGAGAGCGTGCGCCTGCACGAAAACGTCTCCAGGAAGGAGGCGCTGGACCGTGCGGTGGAGATGCTCAGGCTCGTGCGCATCCCCACGCCCGAGCGCCGGGTGCGCGACTACCCGCACCAGTTTTCGGGCGGCATGCGACAGCGCGTGATGATCGCCATCGCCCTGGCCTGCAACCCCAAGCTGCTGATCGCCGACGAGCCCACCACTGCGCTGGACGTCACCATCCAGGCGCAGATCCTCGACCTGCTGGGCGAGTTGAAGTCGCGGCTGGGCATGGCCGTGATGCTCATCACCCACGCCATGGGCGTGGTGGCCGAGACCGCGCAGCGCGTGGTGGTGATGTATGCCGGCCAGGTGATCGAGGAAGCCAGCGTCGAGGACCTCTTCGCCCACCCGGCGCACCCCTACACGCAGGGCCTGATCCGCTCCATCCCGCGCATCGACCTCGATGCCGTGCACAAGACCCGCCTGGAAGCCATCGCCGGTACCGTGCCCAAGCTGATCGCCCCCAAGCCTGGCTGCCGCTTCGCGCCGCGCTGCAAGTTCGTGCAGCCGGCCTGCACCACCGCCAACCCGCCCCTGCGCGAGATTGCCCCCGGCCACAAGGTGGCCTGCATCCTGGACGTCGCGCCATGACCGCACCGCTGTCCCCCCCGCCGGCAGAACCGCTGCTGCGCGTCGAGAATCTCGTCAAGCAATTCCCCATCAAGGGCGGCATCCTGGGCCGCGAGGTCGACCGCGTGCATGCCGTGGACGGCGTGAGCTTCGAGTTGCAAGCCGGCGAGACGCTGGGCGTGGTGGGTGAATCGGGCTGCGGCAAGAGCACCACGGGCCGCTGCATCCTGCGCCTGATCGAGCCGACTTCGGGCGAAGTCTGGTTCCAGGGCCAGAACGTCACGCGGGCCAGCAAGACCGAGCTGCGCGCCTTGGCGCGCGACATGCAGATCATCTTCCAGGACCCGTATGCCAGCCTGAACCCGCGCATGACCGTGGGCGCCATCATCGGCGAGGCGCTGACCATCCACAAGCTCACGAAGAACGCCCGCGAATACGACGACCGCATCGTGCAGTTGCTGGAAACCGTGGGCCTTTCAGCCGACCACATGCGGCGCTTTCCGCATGAGTTCTCGGGCGGGCAGCGCCAGCGCATCGGCATCGCCCGGGCCCTGGCCGTCAATCCCAAGCTGGTGGTCTGCGACGAGGCCGTCTCGGCACTGGACGTGTCCATCCAGGCGCAGGTGATCAACCTGCTGGAAGACCTGCAGGAGCAGTTCCA
Organism: uncultured beta proteobacterium; assembly: GCA_903822435.1. Classification (GTDB taxonomy): domain Bacteria; phylum Pseudomonadota; class Gammaproteobacteria; order Burkholderiales; family Burkholderiaceae_C; genus Rubrivivax. The sequence continues at coordinate 10,100 of CAIJPE010000297.1, forward strand.
CCTCACCTACATCTTCATCGCCCACGACCTGTCGGTGGTGGAACACATCAGCGACCGCGTGGCCGTGATGTACCTGGGCCGCATCGTCGAGATCGCCACGGCGCGCCAGCTCTACAGCACGCCGCTGCACCCCTACACCGAGGCGCTGCTGAGCGCCGTGCCGATCCCCGACCCGCTGGTCAAGCGCCAGCGCATCCCGCTGCAGGGTGACGTGCCCAGCCCCATCCACCCGCCCTCGGGCTGCCACTTCCACACGCGCTGCCCCATCGCGCAGTTGCCCCTGTGCAGCACCGAGCGGCCCGAGCTGAAGCAGTCCAGCGACGGGCACTGGGTGAGCTGCCACTTGCGCGGCTGAGCCAGCACGATCACCGCGCGCCCAGCAGCCGAGCCGGCAGCATGAGCACCGCCTTGATCAAGGCCAGCACGGCCTCGATCGTGATGCCCAGCAGGCGCAGCGGCAGCGACAGCAGCCACACGACGGGCCACAAGACCAGCGCCAGCAAGGCCAGCGGCCAGCACAGCACGAACAACACGATCCAGCCGGTCAGGGCAAACAGGGTGCTCATGGCGTCGTCAGGCGCGGTGCGTGGTCTTCAGCGCCCACTGCGCGGGCGACTCGTCGCGCTGGGCCAGGCGGTCGATGCTGCCCAGCATGGCCAGGGTCAGCACGGCAGACAGGCCGAAGGCGAAGGCACGTTGGATCAGCGAGGTCATCATGGTGGGCTCCAGGGGCGTCGGGTGGGATGCGATGGGTGAACTATCGTCATCCTCACACCCCGGCGCGAGGGGCTTGCGATGAACGGCGCCAAGGCCGCGCCCAGCCGCAAAAGCGCGCGATCAACCGCGCGATCCGCCGCGTTTCAAGCCGCAGCGGCCCAGGCTGCGAAGATCCGGTGCAGCTGTTCGAGACCGTCCGTCAGCGCTGCCGGGCCGGGCTGCAGGATGTCGCAGGACTTGATCTCGTGGAGCTGGCCGCTCACCACCGCGGGCACGGCGGCCCAGCCATCGCGCGCCCTGACCTTCTCGGGCCTGAACTTCTTGCCGCACCACGAGCCCACGATGACATCGGGCGCGCGCCGCACGGGCTCGGACGCATCGGCGATGACGCGGCCCTTGCCCATGCGTTGGGTAGCCAGTTCCGGAAAGACGTCATCGCCGCCGGCCACCGTGATGAGGTTGCTCACCCACTCGATGGCGCTGATCATCGGCTCGTCCCACTCCTCGAAGTAGACGCGGGGCCGGCGCGGCCAGGCGACGGCGGCCTTGGCGAGGGCCGCATGGCGGGCCTGGCAGGCCGTGATCCAGGCTTCGGCGCGGTCCTGCGCACCCACGAGCCCCGCCACCAGCCGCAGGGTGCTGAAGATCTCGGGCACGCTGCGCTGGTTGGTCACCAGCACGTTCAAGCCGGCCCGGATGAGCTGGTCGGCCAGGGCGGCCTGCATGTCGGAAAAGCCGATCACCAGGTCGGGCCGCAAGGCCATGATCTTGTCGATCTTGCCGCTGAGGAATGCCGAGACCCTCGGCTTTTCTTCACGCGCCCGGCGCGGCCGCACCGTGTAGCCGCTGATGCCGACGACGCGCGCGTCCTCGCCCAGCAGATAGAGCCACTCGGTGGTCTCTTCGGTCAGGCAGACGATGCGCTGGGGGCCGTGGATCATGCTCTTGCCGCCGTTCATGCCCCATGCAGCAGCTGCTGCAACAGGGTGGGTTCGAGGTGGGCATCCACCAGGTCGGCCAGGCCCTCGAAGGCTTCATCCAGCGTGGGCACCGCTGCACCGAAGAGGGCCTTGATGACCGCGGGCGACTCGAACAGGCCGTGCGCATACACGCCCAGCACCGGCCCGGCCTGCCAGCCGATGGGCAGGCCCGCGGCATCGTGCAGCACCGCGTGCGGGCCCTCGGCCAGCGTGTGGCCGCAGCGGATCTCGTAGGCCGAGGCTTCCACGCCCCGCAGGGCCGCCCAGGCGCCTTGCGGTGCGGCAAAGCGCACGTGGGCGGCCTGGAGTCGCTTGTGCGGGCCGAAGTGGGTGGCCACCGGCAGCAGGCCCAGGCCGGGACGCGCCACAAAGGCCTCGCCGTCGCAGCCGTCGGGATCGTGCAGGGTATGGCCCAGCATCTGCAGCCCGCCGCACACTCCCAGCACGGGCCGGCCCGCGCGCGCGTGGCGCTGCACGGCGTGCGCCAGCCCGCTGGCGTGCAGCCAGGCCAGATCGCCCGAGGTCTGCTTGCTGCCGGGCAGCACGATCCAGTCGGCACCCTCCACCGCGGCCACGTCGCGGGCCCAGCGCATGCGAAGGCCGGGCACCCGGGCCAGCGGCGTGAACTCGTCGAGGTTGCTGATGTGCGGGCCGGCCAGCACGGCGACCCGCAAGGCCGCGGGCCCGGCACCCTGCACACGCGGGCCGGATTCGTCCATCAGGCCGTCTTCCTCGGGCAGCCCGTGGTCGCGGCGAAGCGGGATCACCCCAGCCAGCCGCAGCCCGTTCAGGGCCCGCATCTGCTGAGGGCCGGGCTCCAGCAGCGCCGCGTCCCCCCGGAAGCGGTTGAGCACGTAGCCGGCCAGCATCGGGCGCAGGTCATCGGGCAACAGGGCCCAGGTGCCATGCACATGGGCAAATGCGCCGCCGCGGTCGATATCGGTCACCAGCAGCGCCTGCGTCACCCCCATCGCGCGCGCCCAGCGGGCCGTGCCCAGGTTGACATAGTCCTGCGGCGCCAGGTTGATCTCCGCCGGCGAGCCGGCACCTTCCACCACGATCAGTTCATGGCGGGCGGCCAGGCGCCGCAGCGCGGCCTGGGCCCGCGGGGCCAGCAGCGCGCTGCGGTCCCGCCAGGGCATGCGCGACAGCGCGGCATCGGCCACGCCATCCACCACCACCTGGCTGGCGGTGTCGCGCTCGGGCTTGAGCAGCACCGGGTTGAAGTCGGTGTGCGGCACGGCGCGCGCCGCCAGGGCCTGGAAGTACTGGGCCGAACCGATCTCGCCCAGGCCGCCGTCCCCGCGCGGCACCACGCGGGCGTTGTTGCTCATGTTCTGCGCCTTGAAGGGCGCCACGTCGATGCCGCGGCGCGCCGCACTGCGGCACAGCGCGGTGGCCAGCCAGCTCTTGCCGGCCCCGCTGCTGGTGCCCCACACGATGACGAAGCGCGTCATGGCGCGGGCACCGCCACCCAGCGGGTGCGTCCCTGCAGCGGCACCGGCTCGATGCTGAAGGCGTCGTCGAAGGCGGCCGCCAGGGCGCGTCGCAGTGGGGCGTCGCCCGGGGCGCCATCGGCCACCAGCCGGCCCTGGACCAGCACCACCAGGCGGTCGGCGGCCAGGGCCAGGTTCAGGTCGTGCAGCACCGTCACCACCGCTGCACCGGCGGCCGCGCGGGCCTGCATGCCGCGGCACAGGGCCCGCTGGTGCGGGGCATCCAGGTGTGTGGTGGGTTCGTCCAGCAGGAGCACGCCCGCCTGCACCGCCAGGGCACGGGCCAACAGCACGCGCTGGCGCTCGCCCCCGGACAAGGCGCTCAGGCGCCGCTCGGCAAAGGGCGTGGCAGCGGTCTCCGACAAGGCGGCTTCCACGGCGGCACGGTCGGCCGCGTCGGGCGTGCCCAGCAGCCCATGCCGCGGCAATCGGCCCAGGCTGACCACGTCGCGCGCGGCGATCTCGCCTTCGGCTTCGCCTTGCTGCGACAGCCAGGCCAGCATCTGGGCGCGCACCCGCGGCGGCCAATCGGCCCAGGCCCGGCCCTGAAGCCGGACCGTGCCGGCATCGGGCTTGCGCAGGCCGGCCAGCACGGCCAGCAGCGTGCTCTTGCCCGCACCGTTGGGGCCGACGATGGCCAGCCACTGGCCGGCGTGCACGGCCAGCGACAGGTTGTCGAGCACGCGCTGCGGGCCCAGCCGCAGCACCACGCCCTCGGCCTGCAGGGCGGGCACGGGCCCCGCAGACGCCAGGCCGCCGGAAGCGTCTGCTGCGGCGAGCGCGGCACCTTCGCTCATGGCAGGCCGCGGCGCCGCAGCAGCGCCAGCAGATACACGCCGCCCAGCACGGCAGTCAGCAACCCCACGGGCAGCTCTTGCGGCGCCACGACGCTGCGCGCGGCCACGTCGGCGGCCAGCAGCAGCACGGCGCCGGTCAGCGTGCTCAGCACCAGCAGCGGCCCATGAGACACCACCACCCAGCGCCGCACCAGTTGGGGCGCCACCAGGCCCACGAAGGCCACCAGCCCGGCCTGGGCCACCGCGGCCCCCGTGGCCAGCGCCATCAGCGCCACCAGCGCCAGCCGCACGCGCGGCAGGTCCAGGCCCAGGCTGGCGGCGCTGGACTCACCCAGCACCAGCGCATCCAGCGCCCTTGCCAGGCCGATGGCCACCGGCAGCACGGCGGCCAGCGTGGCAGCCAGCACCGCCACGCTGCCCCAGCCGAGAAACGAGGTGCTGCCCAGCATGAAGAGCTGCTTGCCGCGCAAGGCCTCGGGCGCGGCAAGCGTCACCAGCTCCGAGACTGCCGAGAGCAGGATGCCCACCACCACCCCGGCCAGCAGCAGCACCGTCGGCCGCGCCGAGCCGCGGGCCAGCACCAGCGTGAGGGCCACGCCACCCAGGGCGCCCAGGAAGGCCGCGCCGACCAGCCCCAGGCGCACCAGCACCGCGGCCGTGGTCAGCCCGATGCCATGTCCCAGCAGTCCGCCGGCGGCCAGCACCAGCACCACGCCGAGGCCGGCGCCGGCGGCGGAGCCCAGCAGATAGGGGTAGGCCAGGGGGTTGCGGAAGAGGCCCTGCGCAATGGCTCCGGCCAGGCCCAGCAGCGCGCCGATGCACAGCGCGCCCAGCGTGCGCGGTGCCCGGATGGCCGCCACCAGGCCCCATTCGTCGGCCCAGTGCCAGGACCAGCCTTCGCTGCCAGCCGCCAGGCCCAGCAGCGTCAGCACCACGGCCAGCACCAGCAGCAGGACCGCCAGGCGCGCGGGCCGGCTGCGGGCCGGGGCTGCGGTGGCCGGGCCGAGGCCCGCGGGGGGCCCCAGCGCCTGGGACGCGGAAGGGGGGGTCACGGCCGGCATCATCGCGCAGCAGCGGTGGTTGCAGGCGGCGCAGGAAGCCGAGCCATGCAGTTGGCGATGTGCTCGGCGCCTTCGGCCAGCCGGGGGCCCGGCCGGACCAGGGTGTCCCAGGCCGCGGCGGAAAAGCCGCACTGACGGCCGGCCTGCAGGGCCGTCAGGGCACGCCACCCGGGGCGGCCGGGCATCTCGGCCAGTGCCCGCTCGCTGGCCATCACCACCTCAGGCTGCGCGCGCACCACGAACTCGGGGTTCAACTGCGGAAAGGGCCCCATCGCTGCCGGCACCACGTTGCCCAGGCCCAGGCGAGCGAGCAACTCGCCCACGAAAGAAGCCTCGCCCGCGGCATAGGGCGTGGACGCCACTTCGAAGTACACTTTCTGCCCGCGCAGGCCCGGCGGCACGCGGGCCGCCGCCGCCGCGATGCGCGACTGCAGCGATTGCCACAGCGCAGCGCCGGCAGTCGGCTCGCCCAGGGCGCGCGCCAGGGTGTCGATCACGCGGCCGGTATCGGCCAGGCTCTTGGGCTCCAGCGTCATCACCGGCAGGCCCAGGGCTTCCAGCCGGCCGAGCGCGCGGGCCGACCCGGCCACCAGCACCAGATCGGGCTTGAGGGCCACCAGCCGCTCGATCTGCGTGTCTTCCAGGCCGCCCAGCTTGGGCAAGGACCCCACGGCGGCCGGCCAGTTGGAGAAGCGGTCGGTGCCGACCAGACGGCCACAGGCCTGCAGCGCGCAGACGATCTCCGTCAGGGCCGGCAACAGCGTCACCACGCGCCGCGGCGGCGCAGCCAGTTTGAGGGCCTGGCCGCGATCGTCCAGCACCACCACGGGTGCGGCCTGGGCGGCCACCGCCCAGGCCCACAGCAGGATCCACGCCGCGCGCCACATGGCCCAAGCCCCTAGCGCAGCGCCCAGCGCAGGGTCACGAAGCCTTCGCGCCCGGGCTGGTCGTAGCCCAGGGCGGTCTCGTAGGCCTTGTTGCCCACGTTGTTCAGCTTGGCGCCCATCACGAGGCCCGGTGCGAACTGCCACTCGGCCCGCAGGTCCACCGTGGCGTATCCGCCCAGGTCGGTGGTGTTGGTGGTGTTGTCGAAACGGTGCGAGAAGGCACCGAGCGTGGCACCGGCCGTCCACGGGCCGGCCTGCCAGTCGGCACCCAGGCGCGCAATGTCCTTGGCACGGCGGGGCAGCACCTTGTCGTAGTTCGCCGTACCCGCGCTGGAGTTGCGCGGGTCGGTATGGTCGATGGAAGCCGCCAGGGCCCAATCGCCCCAGTGGCCGTCGTAGGCCAGGGTCAGGCCCTTGATCGTCGCTTCGGGCAGGTTCACCGGCTGCGGACCGCTGGTGATGAAGCCTCGGTACCGGTTGTCGAAGACCGCCAGGTGCACCGCGTGCTCGCCGGCCGTATAGCGGGCATTCACCTCGGCATGCCGGCCTTCCTCGGGTACCAGGTTGGGGTTGCCGAAGCTGGGGTAGTAGAGCTGGTTGAAGCTCGGGGCCACGTAGCTGGTGCCCAGGCTGGCAGCGACACGAAGGGCCGGCATGAGGGCATAGCCCCAACCCAGCGCGCCGGTGTTGGCGGTGCCGAATTGCGAATTGCGGTCGCGCCGCAGGCTGGCCTGCCACACGTGCCCGCCTGCCGCGCCGTCCAGCCCGAGGGCCAAGCCGTCGATGTGGCGGTCGGTGACGTCGAAAGGCGCACCCGGCTTGCTGACGTGCTCGTCCAGGCGGTCGACCAGGGCCAGCAGCGTGCCCACGGGCGTGGCCACGGTGTTTTCCCAGGCCAGCTGCCTTTGGACGGTGGCGATGGCGCCCAGCGCGGCGAAGGCGCTGGCGCTGCTGACGGTGTCGTAGATGTCGGTCGCGCGCGAGGTGGCCAGGCGCGTCTTCCACCCCGGCAACAGGGTGCCGGCGGCCGAGATCGCCGCCACCCGCGTGGCCAGCCGCGCCTGGGCATTGGCGCCGGGGCCGTCGTCGACGCCGCCCAGTCCCTTGGACTCCAGCGCCAGCCCCTCCACGCGCCAGTCGCCGCCCGTCTGCCAGCCCAGCCGAAGGCTACCGCCTTGCTGCTGGAAACCATCACGGTCGGGGTTGTAGCTGCCGAAGGGCACGTTCGGGTTGGTGGCCGACACGCCGCGCGTGCTCAGGCCCTGTGCCTGCGCCGCGATGTCGACAGTGCCGTTGCCGTATCCCACGCCACCGCTCACCAGCCCGTAGTCGTTGGACCCGGCCGTGGCCTTGGCGTTGGCCGTCAGGCCCTGCGTCCCGCGACGGGTGAAGACCTGGATGACACCACCCACGGCGCCGTTGCCGTACAGGGCCGACATCGGCCCGCGCACGATCTCGATGTGGTCGATGGCTTCCAGCGGCAGGTTGTCCAGCGCCGGGGTGCCCACGGTGGCCGAGAAGATGCGCACCCCGTCCACCAGCAGCATGGTGTGGCGGGCTTCCAGGCCGCGGATGAAGAGCGAGCTGGTCTTGCCCACCCCGCCGTTGCTGGAGAACTGCAGGCCGGGCTGCTGGGCGAGCAACTCCACCAGTGTGCGGCCGGCGGCACGGTCGAGCGCGGCGCGGTCGAGCACCGTCACTTCGGCCACCGCATCGCTGGCCTGGATGGGCGTGCGGGTGGCCGTGACGACGATGGATTGCGCGGCCGTCTCGGTGGGCAGGGCCTGGGCCCGGGCCCCCAGGCCGCCGGAAGCGCAAGCAACGAGAAGGGATGCAGCAGCGCGCCGCATTGGCGGACGCAAGAACGAAGAGACAGGCATGAAAGACGAACCTCCGCCCGCACACCCCGTGCGGGCCCGGACACGTTGTGCCGGCACGCAGCGGCCGATGACGGACCGTCCGGCCAGGACCACGCAGCGCGTACACCCGGCCGGCTGCCCGCATCGCCCACCGCAATGCCAGCGCTCATTGCATCGGGCCGGTATCCGGGCTCGCGAGTGCCGGGGTGACGAGACCCCGGAGGCCTGCTGCGCCTTCCCAACCCCTTGTTCCGGGGCCAGTGGCTTGTCGTGCAGCACGCTCCTCGCTGACCGTTGCGGGGGCAGCGCCGGCTTTGCGGAGGTCCTTCGGACGACCCCCACGCACCGGCTTCCCGTTTAACCCACCGCCCTTCAACGTAAGCGGCGGGCACCTGGTGCAAGCCAATCGATCTTAGCTCACCCGCCAACAGAACGCGGCGGCCGCGGACCCCACCGATATACTCACGCTTTACCAACCCAGCCCAGACGCACAGCGCGGGCTGCACGCAATGACCAAGTTCGTCTTCGTGACCGGCGGCGTGGTGTCCTCGCTCGGCAAGGGCATCGCGGCAGCGTCTTTGGCCGCCATCCTCGAGTCCCGTGGCCTGAAGGTCACCCTCATCAAGCTCGACCCCTACCTCAACGTCGATCCGGGCACCATGAGCCCGTTTCAGCACGGCGAGGTCTTCGTCACCGACGATGGGGCCGAGACCGACCTCGACCTGGGCCACTACGAGCGCTTCATCACCACCAAGATGAAGCGCGCCAACAACTTCACCACCGGCCAGATCTACAAGAGCGTGCTCGAAAAAGAGCGCCGGGGCGACTACCTGGGCAAGACCGTCCAGGTCATCCCGCACGTCACCAACGAAATCCAGGAATTCGTCAAGCGCGGCGCGGCCGAAGCGTCGGCCGCCCCGCTCGACGTGGCCATCGTCGAGATCGGCGGCACGGTGGGCGACATCGAAAGCCTGCCCTTCCTGGAAGCCGTGCGCCAGATGAGCCTGCGCATGGGCCCATCCAACTGCGCCTTCGTGCACCTGACCTACGTGCCCTGGATCGCTGCGGCCGGCGAGCTCAAGACCAAGCCCACGCAGCACACCGTTCAGAAGCTGCGCGAGATCGGCATCCAGCCCGACGTGCTGCTGTGCCGCGCCGACCGCCCCATCCCCGACGACGAACGCGACAAGATCAGCCTGTTCACCAACGTGCTGCCGCACGGCGTGATCAGCATGTGGGACGTGGACACCATCTACAAGGTGCCCCGCCTGTTGCACGAACAGGGCCTGGACGAGCTGATCTGCATGAAGCTGCAGCTGCTGACCAAGCCGGCCGACCTGCGCCGCTGGGACACCCTGGTGCACGAGGTGGAACACCCTCGCCACACGGTGAAGATCGCCATGTGCGGCAAATACACCGACCTGTCGGACTCGTACAAGTCGCTGAACGAGGCGCTGCGCCACGCCGGCATCCACAACCACGCCAAGGTCGTGATCGAGTACGTCGACGCCGAGTCGCTCACCAGCGTCACGGCCGACCAGCTGGCTGCTTTCGACGCCATCCTGGTGCCTGGCGGCTTCGGCCGCCGCGGGATCGAGGGCAAGATCGTGGCGGCGCAGTACGCCCGCGAGCACCGGATACCCTACCTGGGCATCTGCCTGGGCATGCAGGTGGCCACCATCGAGTACGCCCGCCACGTGGCCGGCCTGCCCGAGGCCAACAGCACCGAGTTCGACCCCGACTCGCCGCACCCGGTCATCGCCCTGATCGAGGAATGGCAGGACCGCGACGGCTCCATCCAGAAGCGCACCGCCAGTTCCGACCTGGGCGGCACCATGCGCCTGGGGGCGCAGAGCTCCGACGTCAAGCCCGGCACGCTGGCCTACCAGATCTACGGCCCCGTGGTGACCGAGCGCCACCGGCATCGCTACGAGGCGAACGTGCATTACCTGGACCGCCTGCAAGCGGCCGGTTTCGTGATTTCCGCCCTGACGCAACGCGAGCAACTCACCGAGATCATCGAGCTGCCGCGCGATATTCACCCCTGGTTCATGGGCGTGCAATTCCACCCGGAGTTCAAGAGCACGCCGTGGGGCGGGCACCCGCTGTTTTCCAGCTTCGTGAAGGCGGCGCTGGAGCAGAAGGCCCGCAAGGAAGCCGAGCCCGGCGCTGCGCCGGCATCGCCAGCGGTGGCATCGGTTGAAACGACTCTCTGATGGAGCTGGGATGAAACTGTGTGGATTCGACGTCGGCATCGACCGGCCCTTCTTTCTCATCGCCGGGCCCTGCGTGGTCGAGAGCGAACAACTGCAGATGGACGTGGCCGGCCGCCTGAAGGAAATCACCGGCGCCCTGGGCATCCCCTTCATCTTCAAGAGCAGCTACGACAAGGCCAACCGCTCCAGCGGCACCTCGTTCCGCGGCCCGGGCATGGAGCGCGGCCTGGAGATCCTGGCCAAGGTCAGACGCGAGCTGAAGGTGCCGATCCTCACCGACGTGCACACCGAGGCCGAGGTGCCCGCGGTGGCCGCCGTGGTGGACGTGCTGCAGACGCCGGCCTTCCTGTCGCGGCAGACCGACTTCATTCGCGCGGTGGCCCAGAGCGGCAAGCCGGTGAACATCAAGAAGGGCCAGTTCCTCGCGCCGCACGACATGAAGAACGTGATCGACAAGGCGCGTGCCGCCGCCCGTGATGCGGGGCTGCCCGAAGATTCGTTCATGGCCTGCGAGCGCGGCGTGAGCTTCGGCTACAACAACCTCGTTTCCGACATGCGCAGCCTGTCCATCATGCGCGAGACCGGCGCGCCGGTGGTCTTCGACGCCACCCACAGCGTGCAACTGCCCGGTGGCCAGGGCACCAGCAGCGGCGGCCAGCGTGAGTTCGTGCCCGTGCTGGCACGTGCCGCCATCGCCGTGGGCGTGGCGGGCGTGTTCATGGAAACCCACCCCGATCCCGCCAACGCCCTGAGCGACGGCCCCAACGCCGTGCCGCTCAAGCACATGTTCGCGCTGCTGGAGCAACTGCTGGCACTGGACCGCGTGATCAAGCAACAACCCCTGCTGGAAAACGACTTCAGCTGCTGACTGCAAAACCCACCATGGCCGCCTACATCCTCGTCGAATCCCAAGTCTCCGACCCCGAACTGTTCAAGGGCTACATGGCCGCCGCCCCCGAGGTGGTGAAGGCCTTCGGTGGCGAATACCTGGTGCGGGGCGGCCGGCACGAAGTGCTGGAAGGCGACTGGAACCCGCCGCGCCTGACCGTGCTGCGCTACCCCACCTTCGCGGCAGCCAAGGCCATGTACGACAGCCCGGGCTACACCGCGGCGCGCAAGCTGCGCCATGGCGCCACGGCCATGTTCAACATGGTGCTGGTCGAGGGCGTGGACGGCACGGCATGACCATGCCCCGGTCCGCATCGAACAACCGAATCCAAAGCAAACTGAGGACTTGAATGAGCGCCATCGTTGACATCGTCGGCCGGGAAATTCTCGACAGCCGCGGCAACCCCACCGTCGAATGCGACGTGCTGCTGGAAAGCGGCACCATGGGCCGCGCGGCCGTGCCTTCGGGCGCTTCCACCGGCAGCCGCGAAGCGATCGAGCTGCGCGATGGCGACATCACGCGCTACGGCGGCAAGGGCGTGCTGCGCGCCGTGGAGCACATCAACACCGAGATCAGCGAAGCCGTGCTGGGCCTGGACGCCAGCGAGCAGGCCTTCCTGGACAAGACCCTGATCGATCTGGACGGCACCGAGAACAAGAGCCGCCTGGGCGCCAACGCCACGCTGGCCGTGAGCATGGCCGTGGCCCGCGCCGCGGCCGAGGAAAGCGGCCTGCCGCTGTACCGCTACTTTGGTGGCATGGGCCGCATGCAGCTGCCCGTGCCGATGATGAACGTCATCAACGGCGGGGCGCACGCCAACAACAACCTCGACCTGCAAGAGCTGATGATCATCCCCGTGGGAGCGCCCAGCTTCCGCGAGGCCGTGCGCTACGGCGCCGAGGTTTTCCACGCCCTGAAGAAGATCCTGGACGTGCGCGGCATGCCCACCTCGGTGGGCGACGAAGGCGGCTTCGCCCCCAACGTCACCAGCC
>CAIJPE010000298.1 GCA_903822435.1 uncultured beta proteobacterium
CGCGCCAAACACCCTGGGCTCCGGCTTGAGCCTCGCGCTCGTGCCCCTGACAGCTCAGCATCGCCTTGCGGAATTTGACAGCGGCAAACTGGCGCTCAACGAGTGGCTGCTGCGCCATGCGGTGCACGCGCAGGCCAGTGGATCGGCGCGCACCTTTGTGGCCGTGGACGGTGAGCGCGTGGCCGGCTACTTCAGCCTGACCGTCGGCCAAGTGGACACGGCCGATGCCTCCGAGCGTGTACGCAAGGGGATGGGAAGTTGGCCAATCCCGGTAGTTATCCTGGCGCGTCTGGCGGTAACCGTGCAGGACCAGGGCAGGGGGATCGGCGCCGGGCTGCTACAGGAGGCGATCCTGCGGACCTTGCAACTGGCGGAGATCGCTGGCGTGCGCGCCTTGTTGACCCACCCCATCGACGAGCAAGCAGCCCGCTTTTACCGTCGCTTCGGTTTCGAGGCGTCCCCGATCCGCGAGCAGCAGCTCTTGCTGCTGCTCAAGGACGCCGAAAAAGGTGTCACTCTTCAGGCATCCGATGCTCGGCGCGCTGCGCCGCATCGGCCCCTGAATCGCTTTGACAGCCTTAAGCCGAGTGTTCCGTAGATTCCAAAAGAGATGCAAAATTGCATCTTCTTTGATGTTCGAGGTAGACCATGAGAACCACTGTGACGATCGATGACGAGCTCTACGAGAAGGCACTGGCGGTTGCCGATCAGGCCATGGACAAGGCCGATCTCTTCCGCGAGGCGATGAAGACCTTTGTCCGCGTCCAGGCGGGCAAGCGCCTGGCTGCCTTGGGCGCCGCCGCGCCCGAGATGTCGGACGTGCCCCGGCGGCGCGCGGAGCCGACGAAGTGACCGGTGTGTTGGTCGACACCTCGGTATGGATCGAGCACTTCCGTCGTCGCAGCGGGCCTCTGACGGCGCTGCTTGAAACCGACCAAGCACTGACGCATCCGATGGTTTATGGGGAGCTGGCCTGCGGCACGCCGCCAGAGCCGCGGGCCCGGACGCTGCAAGACCTGAGATCGCTGCAGCAGACCCAGCAGGCCAGTCTGCCTGAGGTGCTGGATTTCATAGACCGCGAAAAGCTTTACGGTCACGGCTGCGGCCTCGTGGACATGATCTTGCTGGCGTCCACGTTGATCACGCCGCAGGCCCGGCTATGGACCCTGGACAAGCGGCTGGCAGCGTTGGCCGAGGGTTTCGGTGTGGCGCACCTGCCTGCCCGGCACTGAATCGGCGAACCTCATGGGCTTGTCCGCTGCTGTCGCTTGAACACCGCGCAAATCGCCGACGCTCCTCACGCCCAATGCATGCCCTCGATGGACGCGTCCCGAGCTCCCGAAACTGACCCGCCAGCCCGGGTCCAAATAGACACGGTGGAGTCGGCAGACGCCGCGCTACGCACGTTCTGGCGCCTGGCCGAGGCGTGGAAACTGACCTTCGCAGAGCAACTCACCTTGTTGGGCGTGACGCGTCCGACGCTGTACCAGTGGCGGCAGGGCCAGGTCGACCCGCTGGAAGCCGACGTTCAACAGCGACTGTCGTACCTCTTTGGCATCGATGCGGCGCTGCAGCGCCTGCTGCCTGTGCCCGAGCGGGCCGACGAATGGATCCGCAAGCCCAACACCGCGCCCTTCCTCGCCGGCGCCTCGGCGCTGGACCGCATGATGAGCGGCCAGGTCTCCGATCTCTGCGCGGTCCGCCACTACCTGGATGCCCAGCAGGAGGGAAAGACTTGATGGCCAAGTCTGTGGCCGTGAATGCGCTGGCCGGCTCTGGCACAAATCCGCCCAGGGACGGGCGAGCAGGGCAGGGCGCTGGTGCTGCAACGCCGCCGTTCGGCACCGCCAACCGAACGCCACAGCGCAGCTTCGCGCCGCTAAGCGCCGCACGTCAACGCAAGCTGCACGTAGGTCACTTCGCCTTCATGCGCTCGGTGGTCCAGGGACTGGACGCCCGCGACAGCTGGGACCGATACCTCCGACTGGAGGGGGAGGGCACGGACCAGCGGACGGTGCGCACCACCATCGCCTGGATCCGCGAAGAATTCGCCTTGGCGGCCAAGCGCCACGACCGCTACGGCACCGCGCGCCTGGTGCGCATCGACGCCACCCGGATTGCCGACCCCAGCTTCGAGCTGCCGAGCCTGGAGGCCTTCGCCGAAGCACACGGCCTGGAAGACGAGCGCCAGGCCGACCAGATCGCCGCCTACGAGGCCGAATACGGCCGCGAGACGCAGCGCTTACGCCGGCGTGGCCGCCTGATCGCCCGCCAGCTCGAAGCGCTGCGCTGGCTCGAAAGCCTGGTCGCCCAGTCGCCGAAGGCCGGCGACTCGGTCGCCGCCTGGCTGAACCCGACGCTGAGCGGTCACCTGGAGGCGGCCGAGATCTTCACCCTGGCCCAACTGGTCGAACGCATCAACGGCGTGGGCCGACGGTGGCATGCCGGCATCAAGGCGATGGGATCCAACAAGGCCCTGCGCATCGTGCAGTGGTTGCGCGAGCATGAAGACAGCATTGAGCTGCAGTTGGGTCCTCACGTGGCGCTGCCGCGCAGCAAGCTCTTCGCGCACGAGCTCAACGCCGTGGTGGCGCCGGCCACGGCCATCCGACCCCTGGAAAAATTCATCGTGCCCGCCGAGCTCGACGGCAGCCACGGCCTGTACCGGCGGCCTCAAGCCCAGTGCCTGCTCAAGGCCACCAACGACTATCAGGCCATCCTGGTCTGGCTGCGTTCCAAGCACGGCCTGACCCCCGACCAGAAAGCCCACCTGAAGTCCCGCCGCCGCCAGCGAGACACGGGCGTCGAGCAAGGCCTGGACTGGCTGCAGTCGCTCTCGCACACGCAGCGCGCCTATCGCAAGGAAGCCGAGCGCTTACTGCTCTGGGCCATCACGCACAAGGGCAAGGCCTTGTCCTCGATGAGCAATGAGGACTGCATCGAGTACCGCGACTTCCTGGCCGATCCACAGCCGCGCAGCCGCTGGTGCGGGGACCGCGGGCGCGAGCGCTGGTCACCGCTGTGGCGCCCCTTCGAAGGGCCGCTGTCGCCATCGGCGCAGCGGCACGCGGTGACGATCTTGAAAAACCTCTATGGCTTCCTGGTCGACCAGAACTACCTGATGGGCAACC
>CAIJPE010000299.1 GCA_903822435.1 uncultured beta proteobacterium
CACATGGGCCACGGCAAAGCCGGTGGCCTGCACCACGAACTCCAGCGGCGTCTGGCTGTCGGTGCGAACGGGGCCCCAGGTGCCGTCTTCGGCAATGGCGCCGTCGAACAGCGCGGCACCCCGGCGCAGGCCAGTGGCCGGGTCCACCGTATACACGGCCATGCGGCCGCCCGGGGCCGGCAGGTTGGTGGGGCCGGCAGGAGCCACGCCAGTGATCTTGCCACTGAGGGTGACCAGGGCCTCGGGCGTGATGTACAGCGGTCCGGCCGCGGTGGGCGAGCGGCCGGTGACGAAGCGGAAGGCGGCGGCCAAGGCCTCGTGGTGGTAGCTGGTCTCGCGGGGGTCGCGCGCCGGCAGCACCACGTTGGTGGCGCCCCGCAACGCAGGGCCTTCGACCGTGACGTGCGTGGGCCGGCCCGGGGCGCCGATCCACACGCCATCGGGCTGGGCGTACTTGTCGTTGTTGTCCGATCGCAGGGTCATCCACCGGGGCCCTGGCGTGATCTCGTCGCCGCCGGCACCCTGCTGGGTGTTCAGGCCGGTCAGGAACGTCCCCGCGCCGTTGTACTCGTTGTTGGGACGGAAGGCCGGATCGGCCCAGACGCCGTGGTTGGGCGTGCCGCCCAGGATGGCATGCGACACCTTGGCCGCGCCGCCTGCATAGGCGATGTAGCTGCGGATGGCATTGCCCCCGCGGGAGTTGCCCATCAACACGACCTGGCGGGCCCCCGTGGCGGCCAGCACCTTGTCGACTTCGGCGGCCAGGTAGCGGGTCTCGTCGGCGGCGGAACTGCGGCCGTCCTGCGGCACGGTGTCGTCATCGCGGGAACTGGGATAGGGGAAATCGACCGCGTGCAAACGCTCGCGCGGCCAACCGTTGCTCTGCCAACGCCACAGGGTGGTGGTCCAGAGCGCAGCGGTGTCGCCGTCGCCGTGCACGAACACGATGGGCGGCAACGAGCCGGCTCCCGGGCCGTTCGCACAGGCCGGGAGAAGTCCCGCGAGCGGGGCCGAGCCGATCAGCGCCAGCACCTTGCGGCGCTGCATCGGCAGGAAGCGGTCTTGGTTCATGGGGTCGCTCGGCAGTGTCGGGGCGACGGAGTGTGCCAAACAACGGGACACGGGGCCCGTGCGGCGAGCCGGTCAAGGCGGGCCGCCTCAGGGCCTGATGGCTGCCGAAGACCGCCAGATAGAACAAGGGCAGGCTGGCCATCAGATCCACCTGCTGGCGCCGCCACCGCGCCAGCAGCGCGGCCTGCATATCGCCGTGGCCCTCGAAGTGCCAGTAGAAACTGCCCCGGGTGACCTGCAGGCCCTGGGCGATCTTCAGCACGCGGAGGTCGTCGAAGCCGCCTTGCACCACGGCGGCGTGCGCCGCGTCGAGCCAGTCGTCACGGCTCCGCAGCGGGCCATCGGGGCGCTGGCGCTGGCGTTGAGGTCGAGGTTTGGCCGCGGGCATCGGCGTGGGCTCGGCAAGATGGGTGCGGCAGGCTGCCGCTCGGCAAACCCTGACAGACAGGCATCGACCGCGGCGCTGGATTCACCGGTGAGCCTGCGGCCCCTGGACCGCTCGCCGCGCCTGGCCGGCGGACCGATGTGGCCGGGCGACATGGCCGTGCACTGATATGGCGACCTGCACCTGGTGTTTGGCCGCCACGCCCACCGCCTGAACCGGCGCTGCGAGCCGCTGGGCTCGTTCAGGCTGGCGGTGGACGAGCCCTGCAACTCGTTCGTGGTGCTGGCCAACGGCGGCTTGCCCACGGGCCTGGGCCCGGTGCCCAGGGCCTTCAGGATCTGGCGGTCCTTCGCGCGCTGGAGCCCGTGGTTCTCCATCGGGCAGCTCGTCAAGGCCGGGTGCGCCGAAGGCCTGACCCCAGCAGAGATGACCGCCTACGACGCGCCCTTTCCCACGCGCCGCCACCGCGTGTGGCAAGAGCGCGTGCCCGGCGCCCGGGGGCAGCCCCACGCCGTCATCCGCGGCGCCGGCACTTCCTGCAGGAAGTCAAGGGCGCCGAGGCGCACCGGCCCTGGCCGCGTTCATCCACGCCACGCCGTCGGCACAATCACCCCACCTCACACCATGGAGACCCCGGCATGAAGACCCAGATCACCGAACTCTTCGGCATCGAGCATCCCATCATCCAGGGCGGCATGCACTTCGTCGGCCTGGCCGAGTTGGCCGCGGCCGTCTCCAACGCGGGCGGGCTGGGCATCATCACCGGGCTGACGCAGCGCACGCCCGAGTTGCTGGCGCAAGAGATCCACCGCTGCCGCGAGATGACCGACAAGCCCTTCGGCGTGAACCTGACCTTCCTGCCCACGGTCACGTCGCCGGACTACCCGGGCTACATCCGGGCCATCATCGAAGGGGGGGTGAAGGTGGTGGAGACGGCGGGCAACAACCCGCAGAAGTGGCTGCCCGGGCTGCACGATGCGGGCGTGAAGGTCATCCACAAATGCACCTCGGTGCGCCACAGCCTGAAGGCCGAGGCTATCGGATGCGATGCCGTCAGCGTCGACGGCTTCGAATGCGGCGGCCACCCTGGAGAAGACGACATCCCCAACTTCATCCTGCTGCCGCGGGCAGCCGACGAGTTGAAGATCCCCTTCGTGGCCTCGGGCGGCATGGCCGACGGGCGCTCTCTGGTGGCCGCGCTGGCGCTGGGCGCGCAGGGCATCAACATGGGCACGCGATTCATCGCCACGAAAGAGGCACCCGTGCACGAGAAGGTCAAGCAGGCCATCGTCGCGGCCAGCGAACTGGACACGCGCCTGGTGATGCGTCCGCTGCGCAACACCGAGCGCGTTCTGCACAACGCCGCGGTGGACCGGCTGTTGCAGAAGGAGCGCACCCTGGGCGCCAACCTCAAGTTCGAGGACATCATCGACGAGGTGGCCGGGGTCTATCCGCGCATCATGCAGAACGGGGACATGGATGCCGGCGCCTGGTCCTGCGGCATGGTGGCGGGCCTGATCCACGACGTGCCCACCGTGAAGGAGCTGATCGACCGCATCATGCAGCAGGCGCACGCGATCATCACCCAGCGGCTGGCTGGGATGGCGGGCGGCTGAGGCCCCGGGGTGAGGCAACCTGGCAGGCTGCGGCACATGCAGGGCGAGAGCGCAGCACCCGGATTGAAGCGGCGGCTGCTGGCCGTGGCAATGTCGTTGCTCGCAATGGCTGCCGCGGCAGGCGCCTGGCAGGCCATGAGGGCCCGCACGGACCGGCAGGCCCGCACCGAACGCACGGCCTGCGCCCTGCCGGCGCCGAGCGCATCGAGCCCGCGGCCGGGCATGGTGTGGGTGCCGCCGGGTCGCCTTGATCTCGGCGACACGGTGTATGACGAAGAGGGGCCCCGGCGGCTGGTGCAGGTGGGCGGCTTCTGGATGGACCGCACCGAGGTCACCAACGACGCCTTCGCCGCCTTCGTGCAGGCCACGGGCTATGTGACGGTGGCCGAAAGGCCGGTGGACACCACCGCGCACCCGGGCCTGCGCCCGGGCCAGGTCGCGCAGCAGGTGATCAAGGGCGGCTCGTTCCTGTGCGCACCCGACTGCTGCATGCGCTACCGCGCGGGTTCGCGCCCGCCGCAGGATGCCGACCTGGGTGCCAGCCAGCTGGGCTTTCGCACCATCCTCGTGGCGGCCGGGCCGTGAGCAGCCTCCGAAAGCGCTGGATGCGCGCGAGCTTGCCGGGGCTGGGGCTGGCCGTGGTGGTGGCCCTTGTGGCCGCAGAGGTCCATCGCGTCCGTGACGCGGCCCCGGCCTACCTCTACGGCGTGCCGCTGGTGCTGATGGACCTCACGCGGGCCCACGCAGCGCAGACCATCGGACCCGAGAACGTGCTGCGGCGGGTACGCCTGCATGGCAGCCTGCCGTGCCGCCACCGCCACCCCCCGCTGGAACACCTGCGCGATCTGGGCGTGGCCCGCGCCCTCAAGCAGCCTCGCCACGTCGTGCGCGGCTGGTCCACACCACCGGCCAACCTGGGCCGCTACGGCGCGGACGACGTCCTGATCGCCAACCCCTGGCACCGCCATGCCGTGGGGGACCGCGACGCGCTGGTCTTCCAGGCCGACGGATCGCTGGACCTGTGGATCCAGGCCGAGCCACCACCGCCCGAACGCCAGTCCAATTGGTTGCCCGTGGAGGCGGGCCAGCCCTTCCTGCTCAACGCACCGTTGTACTCCCCCCGGCCCAGCGCCCTGGGCGGCAGCTGGGGCCTGCCCGCCATCGAACGCCTGGAGGCATCCCGACCATGAACCCGACCCGCCTGGATGGCCTGCGCGTGCTGCTGACCCAGTCACGCGACTTCATGGGCCCGGCCCTGTCCCGGGTGTTTGCCGAACAGGGCGCCACGGTGATGGCCGACGAGCGTCCGCTCGACCAGGACCCGGCGCTGCCTGCCGCACTGGTGCAGAACGCCGGCCACGTGGATGTGCTGCTCTTGCACCTGGCCCTGCCCGCGCCCGGCACGCCGGCCGCGGACATCACCGACGCCGAGTGGCGGCATGTCTTCGCGCACCTGGTCGACCCGATGCCGCGGCTGGTGGCAGCGGTGCTGCCGCAGATGGTCGCGCGTCGGCAGGGCCGCATCCTGCTGATGGGCAGCGCCGCCGCGCTGCGCGGCCAGAAGCGGACCGGCAGCTACAGCGCCGCACGCGGTGCGCAGCTGGCCTACATGCAGTCGGTGGCGCTGGAGCTGGCCCCGCTGGGCATCCAGTTCAATGCCATCGCCCAGAACTTCGTCGACAACCCCACCTACTACGGCCCCGAGGTGCAGGCCAACCCGCGCTTCCA
>CAIJPE010000300.1 GCA_903822435.1 uncultured beta proteobacterium
CGGTTAGTTGCCGGGTTTTCTTGTGCAATTGCGATGAAGTGAAACCCAATGCAACTGGTTGGCGTCGCGCCTTCGCCAGATGGCCTTTCGGGCCTGGATATGGCTAACGCGACGATGTGTGTTGCGCGATACGCTGCGTGCCTGGCGCGTGCCTGATGCGCGCACATGTAAAGCGCGAGAATGAGTAAAACTTAATTGACTTGGCATACTCCGGCGACGCCGCAGGCTGAATCGATGCGAGTTGCCCAGTCGGTTGAACGGTATGAGCTCACCGGGCAGGCGCTGCGTGTGTTGGTCGAGCGCCGCACCATGGAGGCCCCGCGCAGCGGCCATGCGGCCATGATCATTGCCAAGAACCGATTCGCGCGTCGTGCAGGCCACGCTGCATGAGAGGCCGATCAACGCCGGGCATTGGAGCACTAGCACACGGGCCGAGCACCGGGGCGTGGGTACGACGACCATCCGCCGCATCGAGCCTGAAGTCGCAGGCTCAGGATCTGCGTCATGTGATGGCGACCTTCGGGCTGGCGGCAACCGGAGCGGAGCGCTCGCAACAACCCCAGGGGTACCGCCAAGCCATTTCGGGGCGGCGGTGCTTGGAGCAGGCACCGGGCGCAGTACCGGCCCACGGCAGGCGGACCATGGAAAGCGGCCCCGGGAGAGTTCGCTGTCTTGCGCTTCAGCAAGTCGCAGTGACGACTGGGATTGGGATTGGGATTGGCCTGGGTGGAGCGCTGGGGTCACATCTTGTCGCAGGGGTCAATGCGACATTGCCGTTGGATTTCGACGGCTTGGACAACACATTCGGCGAGTGGGACTTCTCCTTGGCTCTGCGGCCTGGAGTTCATGACAAAGGTGTCCGCAGTGCGCTTGAGACGATCGAATGGATGGCGATTTCCAAGACATTGGACAAGAATTTGTTCGGCATCGCAAATGGCCTGAAGAGGCATGAAGCCAATGCCTGTCACATCAAAGATGCAGCCGACGGCGTGCTCAAAGGCGGCAACGTTCCTTTTGAGGCGCTGGAAGAAAAACCCGCATCGTCTCCACGCCGTTCGCCGTATTCGGGTGAATGCCCTGGTCTGCCCTCTCGCACGGATCCTGCACCGCCAGATCCACCTTGGCCAAGAAGGGCAGTCTGCAGGCCTTGTGGCTCGAGGGCATTGAGCGCGGTCAGCAATCCGTCAGGCTGCGTAACAGAAGGTCAGCCTGACGCACTGTCAGGCAATTGAAGGCCGGCCCCGCCTAACCTGCTCCGCGCGCTGTGCCCAATTGTCGGTGCAGGCATATATCGGAGACCGACAGATGATGTGGCCCACTCTCAATCAGTGCCTTCGTTCCGTGGCTTTGCTGGCGGCCGTGCCTGCACTGGCTGCCCCCGTGACTTACACCTACACAGGCCCCGGCTTTTACGCCACCGGCGACAGGCTCGTCATCAGCTTTACCACGTCGGCTCCGCTGGCACCCAATACGAGTTACATCACGCAGGCGTCTGCCAATGTGACGGCGAGCAGCCTGCAAGTCGTGAACGCCGCCGGCGTTCAACTTCTCAATTTCAACCTGCCTGTTCAGACCTTTCAGATTCACACCAATGCCAGCGGCGCGATCAACGCGTGGGACATTCTGGGCGGCTTCAACACGCTGATCGGTGCGGCGCCTGCGATGGTCGGTATCGACCGTCAGGCCTACACGATGAACACCATGGCGTTCATCCCGGGCTCGGACATCGCAGGTGCGACGGGCCTGGTCACCGGTGCCTACATGTACGACCAGGCGACCGAAACGCAGTTCTACGCCAGTTGCAGCGGTGCGCCCGCGGGTTGCACGCTCGCAGGCAATGGCCAGCCCTATGTCGGCAATTACGGGGGCATCATCAACCCGTCCAACACCTCGGGCGCTAACTGGACCATGGCGGGCGTGGCCACGCCGCCGCCGCCGCCTCCCCCGCCGCCTGCGCCTGTGACCGTCAGCGGGACGCTTCCGGGCGGCACCGTGGGCCTGCCCTACACCGCCAGCCTGACTGCTGCCGGCGGGACTGCGCCCTACACCTGGTCGGCATCAAACCTGCCACCCGGACTCAGCCTGAATGCGGGCACATTGGCCGGTACGCCCACCGCGGCGGGTGTTTACGCTGTCGGAGCCACGGCCACCGACGCGCGCGGATCCGTGGGTAGTGCGGCCTACACGTTGAACATCGTCAATGCCACCTGCAGCGGCAGCAATGCCACGATCACATCGGTCGGGCGCAACTTCATCGTGGTCAATGGCGGCCTCAACCTGGGCGACCACATCTGGTACACACCCACCCCTGCGGGTACGACCTTCACGGGTGGAACAACCACTTTCATCGCCGGTGAGATCGTCGACTGGCTTGGCACGATGGACCCTGTGGCGGGCTGCTACGCCAGTTCCATGACGGTCAAGCCGGCAGCCACGCTGTCGTGTACCCGCCCAACCGGCGCGCGTGCTTCAGCCGGCAAGGCCATCGTCACTGCAACCGGAGCCGGCTTCGTCCTCGCGGGCGGCAAGCGCATCGACTATGCAGCCTGCACCGTCAAGCAGTACGGGGGCTCTGCCACGGCGCCCGCCGTGGGTGACCGGCTGGAGTGGGAAGGTTTCCTGGAAACCAACGGCAACGTGATGTCCACGCGGCTCACGTTCAACTAAGGGCCCACTGAAGCGGCGCGGCGCGCCGCTTCAGTCGCAGCCGGACCGCGCCGGCTGCTTGCTGCAACCCGGGGATCGCCTGGAGACGGGCGGCCTGGCCAGCGCTGACGTGATTTGCTGGGATCAGGCCTTCGTCGGGTTCGGCAACCACAAGGGTTGCGGGCGGCGCGAGCCGCGCTCTCCGGCTCGCCAGACCGGCTGCAGCTTCCCGGTGGCAATTTCTCGATGCACGACAGATCCAGCGGCGCCGTGGATTCGGGCGCGTGGATCAACAACAGCTAGCCATCGATCATCGAATTCACCGCCACCGTCACCGCGGACGGGGTGGGCCATTCATCGAAACCGGCGCCCCGGCAACGGCCGGCAAGCGGTGGTACGGCCTGCAGCGCCTGGACTGGGTGCCCGCCGCACGGCGCGCATGGATCGCGCCGGCCTTGAGGGGCCTATGGGTGACGCGACGTGGCCTTGCGCGACCTGCCCCAGACGACGCCCAGGCCCAGAGCCAGCATCCAGAACGCTGCGGGCTCGGGCACAGGCGCGGTGTTGGTCAGCGTGAAGGCCAGGTTGCCAGGCCCGGGCAGAAACATGGCCTGTCCGACGACGTATTGCAGGTGAGTGCCGCTGCCCGTGCCGGACCCCGCCCACAGGAACGGCGACGAGACATAGTTGTTCACCACCGAAATCGCATAGGCGCTGGATGCGCTCAAGCTCACGGTCGAGGGCAGATCGACGTAGTAGGAATAGATGCTGCCGGTGACCAGTGTCATGTGCACTTGTGCCGGCGTGTAGGGGCCTGCGCTCGACAGCAGGTTGCTCGAAAATGTTCCGCTGGTCTGGACCAGGTTGACGCCGCACGAAAAGCACGATGCCGCAAAGAGGTCAACCCCAAAGTTGCCGTCCGCGCTCGAGCCGTACCAGCTGATTCGATTGAAGCTGACGTTGGCGGGCAGGCTGAAATAGGCCCAGATCTCCTCGTCCTGGTCGAGCGACCAGGTGAATCCTGGATCCGCCGCGCCGACGTTGTAGACCGCTGAGGTGGCCACAAAGGCCCCGTTCTGGGGTTGGCTGTAGACGTCCGTGGCCGCTTGGGCGGCGGACGTCAGTGCCCATGCGCCGAGGGCAGCCGCGAGTTGGCTGGCAGTGATCTGATTCATGGGGGGTGTTCACAGGTAGCGATGGGACAGGTGGCAAGCGCCTAAGGGCAGACCCTTGCCTTCTTGGGCACTGCTGGGAGCATTGAAAACCCCCCGGTGCATTGTGGGTATTGTCGCCGATCTGGCGCAAGGCGATGACGCTGGATTCGCGGCGCCACCCCCTCATTCGGGGGCCGTGAGGCGTCTTGTGAAATGACTCGGCGGTGATCGGACACCGCGGCGCTGGTTCGCCGTCGCAAGAACTGACACCGGATCGGCGACGGCACGGCCCGCCGCCATAATCCCGGTCATGCGGATTCTCACGCTATGGGTGGGCGCGTTGCTTGGCGGTGCGGCGCAGGCCCAGACCTTCGACTTCAATCGCGACTGCGCGAAGTGGATCGCCCAGCGTGGCTATTCGCGTGACTACATCGAGCTGAAGACGGGCAAGATTCAGCCGGGATGGCCACAGAACTGGCGCAGCAACGTCGAGAAGGATCAGGTGCAGGTGGGTGACGTGGTGATGTACGCCGTCCCCAACAAAGCCAAGGCGACGCGCGTGGCCTATGTCGAGGAAGTCCTGACCGAGGCCAAGGACGGGCAGGTCGCCCGGGTCCAGGTCAGCGAAACGAACTGGGGCAAATACACGGACGAACCTTGCCTGGTCACCGACCACTTCGGACGCGTCATCTCCTCGAACATCTCCATGGCCAGCGTCCAGAAGGTGTGGCGCCCCTCGCTTGCTCTGCCGCCTGCGCGGGTGAAGACAGAGCCCTGAATCACGCTGGGGTGCCGCACCGGCCAGGCCCCATCCATCCTGCCGGCTCGGACCCAATGGGCCCGTCACCATCCCCAATTGCGAATGCCGGCTGGCCCGGTGGCTGCCCGGAACCGTGGATTCCGGATGTGTCGGCTTCAGCTCCCTGCTCCCGCGAGACCCTGTGGGAGAGCGGCGATGGCGCCCTCAGTGACCGCCTGCGACTGAGTTTCTGCCGCGTGGCATCGAGCAGCCTCGCTGACCTTGCGACGGGGACATCGCCGTCAACGCGTCGGCCACGTCGCGGCTGGCCCGCTCGTCCAGCGGCATGAGGTGGATGCGGCGGTGCGTGCCTTCGGTGCTGCTCCACTGCGTTCTGCGCTCGAACAGCGAGGGACGCGTGAAGCCCAGCACCAGCATCGGCACCTCGCGGTTCACTTCCGCCAGGTAGCTCGGGAAGTCCAGGCTCTCGCGGTCGGCCCAGTGCAGGTCGTCGAGCTGCAGCGCGACGGGCGCACCCTCGGCTGCGCCGAGCCTGCGGAACAGCTGTGCCGCCGCATGGAAGGCGCGATTCCTGATCTGCTTGGGATCGTCCAGGATGCCCCTGTGGTGGCGGCTGTTGGCCCACTCGATGCCGATCAGGTGGCCCAGCAGATGGGCATGGCCCTCTGCCAGCTCCGCACCGTCGTCGGGGGCGAACAGCGGCACGATCGCGCCTTCCATCTTCGGGCGTGCCGTCTCGACGCTGTCATCGTCGTGGATCTGCAAGCGCCAGGCCAAGATGTCGCGCAAGAGCCGGAAGGTCTGGTTGCCGGTCTGCGGGTTGGCGCGACCCCGGAAGAGGAGAAAGCGCTCGGGGCGTGCCTCGCTCCGGGCCTCGAACTCGTACAGCAGCCCGCTCTTGCCGATGCCGGCGTCGGCCACCACGGTGACCGAGGACAGGGCGCGCACGGCGAACAGGCGCTTGAAGGCCAGCTGCCGCACCTCCAGTTCGGCATCGCGGGCGATCATCTTCGTGGCCACGCCCTCGATGCCGCGGGTGCCGATCCGAAACGACCGCGGCTTCGCGCGGCGAACCAGGCAGCTCTGAATCAGCGCGTCCACCCCGCCACCCAGCAGCACGCCGCCGGTGTGGATGCCCACGCGCACATTGAAACCGGTGTGGCCGTGGCGGGCCGCAACCTCGAGCGACTGCACCTTGCCCAGGGCCAGCAAGGCAAGCCCGGCCTGCACCGCGCGTTCGGCATCATCCTCCCGCGCCTGATCCGCGCCAAAGGCGGCCAGGATGTTGTCGCCGGCATCCTGCAGCACCTTGCCGTGATGGGCCTGCACGATGGCCGTGCCGCGGGCCAGTGCGTCGTCCATCACGGCTCTGACGGCTTCGGGGTCCAGCTGCCGGGCGAGCGCCGTGGAGCCCACGACGTCCATGAACAGGGTGCCGACCTGCCTGAGGGCCAGGGCCGGCTCGGGCGGCGGCGCGGAGGCGGTTGCCGCCCCCGCCAGCCGCGCCCGCAACGCGCCGATGGAGGCATCGACCACCGCAGCGCCGAGCAAAGTGCGTTGCGCCTGCAGGGCGACGATCGCGGGTTCGAGTTGTCGCTGCTCGGGTGACATTGCGGCGCGGGATACCAACGCCACGCAGCTCCGCGGCCCGGTTGGCCGGTCCGGATGGCGCGTGATCGAACCCGAGGCCTCCGTACTGGGGGTGCGACACGCACGGCCTGGCGCAGCGTGGCGGATGGCCATGGGCACAATGGCAGTCCGGGTGCTTGCGCCTTCGTGATGGGCAGGGTGCACGCCGTCGGCGTCCGA
>CAIJPE010000301.1 GCA_903822435.1 uncultured beta proteobacterium
CGGCCGGGAAGTCAGCCTGTCCACGAGCATCGGCATCGCGCTGTACCCGGGGGACGGTCGCGATGGCGCCACGCTGCTCAAGCACGCAGATACCGCGATGTACCACGCCAAGAACCACGGCCGGGACAACGCGCAGATCTACAGCGCATCCTTGACTCAGGAGATCCTGCAGCGCATGGAGCTCGACGCGAGCCTGCGCGCGGCGCTCGACCGCCAGGAGTTCCATCTGCTCTACCAGCCCCAAGTGGACGTGGCCACCGGCTGCGTCCAGTCGGTGGAGGCGCTGATCCGGTGGTCGCATCCCACGCGGGGACTGATCTCACCGCTGGAGTTCATTCCGCTGGCCGAAGAGAACGGCTTGATCGAGCGCATCGGCGAATGGGTGCTGGGCGTCGCCTGCCAGGACGCGGCGCGGTGGCAGCGCGAGGGCCTGGCCCTGAGCGTGGCGGTCAATCTCTCGCCTCTGCAATTTGCATCGCCCGACCTGCCAGGCCGGGTGATGCAGGCGCTGGCGGACAGCGGCCTGGCGCCGGGCCGGCTGGAACTGGAGGTGACCGAGGGCGCCCTGATGGAGAACACCCAGGCGACCTGCGTGGCCCTGAGCAGCCTGCGCGAGCAAGGCGTGCGCATCGCGCTGGACGATTTCGGCACCGGCTACTCATCGCTGGCCTACCTCACGCGCATGCCGATCAACCACATCAAGGTCGACCGCTGCTTCGTCGCCGGCCTGCTGGGGGGCGGCGAGAACGAGGCCATCGTCCGCGCCGTGCTGGCCATGGCGCACAGCCTGGGCATGCGCGTCACGGCCGAAGGCGTTGAAACCCTGGAGCAGGCCCTGGCTCTCAAGGCCATGGCCTGCGACTGCCTGCAGGGCTACTACTTTGCCCGCCCCATGGCAGCGGCCGACATCCCGGCTTTGCTGTCGCGGCGCTGGGCCCTGGACGCCACGGGGTGATGCGCAGCGGTCACTCGGCCGGCCCGGCCCAGTAGCCGGCGCGTCCGTAGTGGCTGTACAGGCCGATTTCACCTTGGCGGTTCAGCGCCTCGGTGCCCTCGAACACCGGTGCGCCCTGGATCTGGGCGCGGCTGAGGTCCACGTTGACGCTCTCATCCGACCAGTGCATGCCGCTGACCCACTGCGGCGCCACCAGCACCTTGTGGCCTACCCACCAGTTGCTGGTGTTGACGACCATGTAGCGGATGGCCCAGGTGTCTTCGTCGACGAGCAGGTCCTGCACGTGGCCGATCTCGCCGTCGCTGGCGTGGATGCGGTAACCCGAAACGGCCTTGCAGCTGCGCAGGTGGGGGTCGTCGTGGCGGTGGCGGGCCTTCATGTCGCGGGCATAGGCGGCGCGCTCGCGTTCCTGGCCCTCCACGCTCATGCCGAAGGCCGGGCTGCCGGGCAGCAGCGCGTAGGGGTACAGCCCATCGCCCCACAGGCCCGTGCCGCCCCAGTAGTTCGCGTATCCGTAGTAGCCCATGAAGTCGGCCTCGTGCTGGCGCGACACGGGCTTCCTCGCGTCGATGTCGGGGCTCTTGCGAACCTGTTCCTGGCTGACACGGACCTTCAGAAGGCGGTTGCCCCAGTCGGGGTTGCTGATGGACATGGGTGAGAGCAGCACCTGTCGGCTGGACAGCCAGGTACCGGTTTCCACCACCAGGTAGCGCACGACCCAGGCATGGTCGTCGAAGTACAGGTCCTTGACCTCGCCGATGGGGCCGTCGGTAGCGCCGATGGCGCAGGACTCGAGATCTTTCAGGCTGCGCAACATGGCCGCTTTCTTCCTGGGTGTTGGAGCCTGCAGTCTGCGCGGCCGTGCGGGCCCGATCTGTACGCTGGCGAACCGTGGGCCGGGCGGGTGCGGCTCACTCGTGGCGCAGCGCCTCGATCGGGTCCATCTGCGCGGCGCGCCGGGCCGGAAAGTAGCCGAAGACCATCCCGATCGCCGCTGAGAACACCAGCGACAGGCCGTTGATGGCGGGGTCGAAGCGGTACGGCACGGCCATCAACAGGGCCCCTCCGTACGAGGCCGCGGTGGCGATGGCGATGCCCACCAGGCCCCCCAGGGCCGACAGCACCACTGCCTCGATCAGGAACTGAAGCAGCACCTCGCCTTCCAGGGCGCCGACGGCCAGGCGCAGTCCGATCTCGCGGGTGCGCTCGGTCACGCTGACCAGCATGATGTTCATGATGCCGATGCCGCCCACCAGCAGGCTCACGGCGGCCACCGCGCCCAGCAGGCTGGTCAGCACGCCCATCGTGCTGGATAGCGTGTCGGCCAGCTGCTGGGTGTCGAAGATGTTGAAGTTGTCGTCGTCCGAGTCGGCCAGCTTGCGCCGCTCGCGCAGCAACTGGCGCAGGCTCGCCTTCAGCGGCGTGCTGTCGCTGCCGTCCTGCATCGAGACCATCAGCGAACTCACCTTGCGGCTGCCGGTCACGCGGCGCTGCAGGGTGTGCAGCGGCAGCACCACGGTGTCGTCCTGGTCGCCCATGCCGCCCTGGCCCTTGGCGGCCAGCACGCCCACCACGTCGCACGAGAACTGCTTGACGCGCAGCTGTTGGCCCAAGCCGGTCTGTCCGACCGTGCCGCCGTAGAGCTCGCGCCGCACGGTCTCGCCCACGATGCACACGGCCGAACCGGCCAGCTGCTCGGCGGGGTCGAACAGGCGGCCGCTGGCGAGCTCCCAGTTGCCGGTCACGAACCAGTCGTTGGTACTGCCCGTGACGCTGGTGGCCCAGTTGCGGCCATTGGCCACCACGGTGACGCTCGCCCGGCCCTGGGGCGCCACCGCGGCCACGCCGCCGATCTGTGCGGCGATGGCCTGGGCATCGGCTTCGGTGAACTGCGGCACACCGCCGCCGCCGCCCCCGCCGATGCGCTGGCCGGGGCTGACCATCAGCAGGTTGGTGCCCAGGCTGGTAATCTTCTCCTCGATAGCCTGCGTGGCGCCGTTGCCCAGCGTGACCATGGTGATCACGGCGCTCACCCCGATGACGATGCCCAGGATGGTGAGGAACGACCGCAGCATGTTGCGCCGCACCGAGCGCAACGCCAGCATGAAGACCGAGTACAGCATCAGACCGTCTCGGCCACACCCAGGCCGGCGGGTGCCGCGATCACCGGATTGGGGTTGATCGCGTCGCTGGCCACCCGGCCGTCGACGAAGTGCACCATGCGGTGCGCGTAGGCGGCCATGTCGGGCTCGTGCGTCACCATCAGCACGGTGATGCCGTGGTCGCGGTTCAGCGCCACCAGCAGGCCCATGATCTCGTGGCTGCGCTGGGTGTCCAGGTTGCCGGTGGGCTCGTCGGCCAGCACCACGGCCGGCTCGGTCACGATGGCCCGGGCGATGGCCACGCGCTGCTGCTGCCCGCCCGAGAGCTCGCCCGGGGTATGGCGCTCCCAGCCGCCAAGGCCCACCGCCTGCAGCGCCTTCTGAGCCGCCAGCCGGCGCGCCGCCGCGTTGTCGCCGCGGTAGAGCAGTGGCAACTCCACGTTCTCCTGAGCCGAGGTGCGGGCCAGCAGGTTGAAGCCTTGAAAGACGAAACCCAGGTAGCGCCGGCGCAGCCGGGCCCGCTGGTCGCGCGACAGGGCTTCCACGTGGGCGCCCTTGAAGAGGTACTGGCCGGTGGTCGGCGTATCCAGGCAGCCCAGGATGTTCATGGCCGTGGACTTGCCCGAGCCGCTGGGCCCCATGATGGCCACGAACTCGCCCGCGCTGATGCTCAGGTCGATGGCCTTCAAGGCCAGCAATTCGGACGCACCGCTGCCATAGCGCTTGCTCACGCCGACCAGCTGGATCAGGGGCGCGTTCAAGGCGTGCCCGAGGTCTTTTGCGCGGTGACCACGGCCATGCCGGCCTTCAACTCGCCGCCGGTGATCTCCGTCATGTGGCCATCGCTGATGCCCGGCGTGACGGGCACCGCCACCGGCACGCCGTCGCGCAGCACGTACACGGTCTTCGCGCCCGCGGTGCTGGCGCCGGCTGCGGCCGACTTGCGCGTGCTGCTGGTGCGGGGCGGGCCGAGTACCAGGCCGGACGCGATGCCCTTCTTGGCCGCCGCCGGCGCCGTGCTGGGCGCGAAGCGCAGCGCGGTGTTGGGTACCAGCAGCACGTCCTTGCGCTGTGTGGCCACGATGGTGGCAGTGGCCGTCATGCCCGGCCGCAGACTGAGGTCGGCGTTGTCCACGTCCAGGTACGTCAGGTAGGTGACGACGTTGTCGGTGATGGTCGAGCCGAAGCCCACGCGCGTGATGCGAGCCGGGAAGGGGCGGCTGAGGAAGGCGCTGACGGTGAATGTCGCTTCCTGGCCGACCTTCACTGCACCGACATCGGCCTCGTCCACGTAGACCCACAGGCGCAGCTTGTGCA
>CAIJPE010000302.1 GCA_903822435.1 uncultured beta proteobacterium
CGAGCAGTGCAAGGCCGCAGTGCACAGCCCGCTCGGCGTCGTCTTCGCGGACCTCGCTGACACCAAAGGCACCGAGCAGGCTGTCACCGGCGTACTGCAAGACCGTCCCGTGATACCGGCGCACCCATGCAGTGGCTCGAGCCAGTCCACCGTCCATGACCGCGCTGATCGCTTCCGGGTCGAGAATCTGCGCCAAGGCAGTGGATCCGACGAAATCCAGGAACAGGATGCTGACCTGCTTAAGCTTCCGGGCGGCCTCGGGCTGCACGGATTCGACCTTGTCCCCGAGCGAAGCCAGCTTGGCCTTCAGCGGTGCCAATGCCATGTTGACCACCGCGTCCCCTAGAAGGGCGCGCTGAGCTTCGAGCGCTGCGATCCCTGTTTCGAGTTGTTCGCGTTCGATCGTCATGACGTCGCAGCATACCTTCACCATCAACTGCGGCGCACGTCGAAACGCGGTTGCGTCGATGTCGGGGCCCGCCACCCGAGGAGAACCGCGTGAGTCTTGCCACCACGGGCGTCGCGCGCACCATGTGCCCGATGAACTGCCATCCCACGCTGTGCGGCATGCTCGCCGAGGTGCGCGACGGACAGTTGGTCGGGGTGAAGGGCGACCCGGCGAACCCCGACAGCCGAGGCTTCCTGTGCATCCGCGGCCAGGCGTCGCGCGAGATCATCAGCAATCCGGCGCGGCTGCTGCACCCACTGTTGAAGGAAGCCGTTAAAAAGGGTGGGAAGCCCGCATCCAGGGCCACGAGATGCACCTGCTGCCGGACCATTCGAAGTGCTGTCGGGAAGGCGCCTCGAGTTCTTGGTTCTGAGGCGCGACGCGGACCTGCACCACGCCGTCTGCGCCGTCGCGAGACCACCGCATGTGCTGCTCCTTGCACATGCGCCGACCAATGAGCCGATTGATGCTCGACTCGACGCATCCCTTGGAGATGCGCCGCTGTGTCCTTTGATAGCCGCGGTATTCGATGAGCGAGTTGATGTTCTCGCCACGATATTGGCCAGCGTCAACCAACCTGCGTCGAGTCAGACGGGCCTGCGATCGGGGGGGCAAGGGCAGGCACTGCAGGTCGCCGCCGGGACGCTCGGCCTGGCGCTCGCGCACGGCATCGATGATCACCGAGCCCACCGAGCACATCATCTTGGAAGTGAAAGCGAAGAAGGCCATTCGGTCGTCGCTGCGCAACGGGCCACCCCGGATGAAGCGCAGGTAGAACTCCTGCACCAGCGCGGGGGTATCCAGCACAGTGTTGCGGCCCCAGTCTCGCAGCCTGGAGCGAGCCAGCTTACGCCACTCGCTATAGGCGGCCAAGAACAGCGCGTCCTGCGCGCCGGGCTCATCGGCGTTGACACGCCGGATCGGTTCGCTGATATCCACGTCCATCCACCGTCCCACCCATGCTGGTCATCGCGCCATCGAAGCATCGCGACAGACTGTCACCCCTTGGCAACAGGGGCGCGCCACTCGGCGTAACCCAGCTGCTGCTGGCGGCGTAGACGAGTTCGAATTCTGCAGCCCCAACAATCTCCGGATGGGCTTTGATAGCCTGCAGCGACGCCAGGGTCAGTATGGCAACGGCCAGCATGAAGGCAAGCCCTACCGACCCCACATGGGCAAGATGCAACGCTGTTGGCCAATGACCAGCGTAAGCACGCGTTCGGGTGCGACGGGCCCACGCCGTTATGGCGTCTCGGCCTGGGCTGAAAGCCCGAAGTATTTGAGGTGATTTCATTTTTTGCTCCGGTCGGCGGGGTTGAGGAGGGCGCGCGCGGCCGTCCGCGCTCGATCCTCGACGGGTCAGACGCGGCGGGGGTGTCAAATCGGACATCTGTGACAAATCCGCGAACACCGAGCGCCCCGGTGAAGGCAATCTCAAGACGCCGGCTGATCCTGCGCCTGTCCGGTCATGCCCGCATCCACCGTCTGAATGGTGATGGAATGGCCAGTGGCCAGCCGCGACGTCCTTCGAAGGGAGTCAACCTGATGAAGCGACAAATGATCAACAGCTGTCTTTCAGTTGGGCTGCTGACGCCCTGGCCGACTGTGACGGTGGTGACGGTGACGAAAGGCCAACGAATTCGAGCGTCCGAGCGATGCGCAGCCACTCCCCCTCCGGATCCCTGCAAATGGAACGGAATATATCATCGCCGCCAACATATCCCTGCGGGTGAAGCCGTTTGGCTGACGCGCGCCTGGTGCGCTCGATGTCATGCAAGGCTTGCTCGCCCGACAACGCCGCTTGCGAGGGCTTCTTCGGCCGGCTGAATAACGAACTGTTTTACGCCAGGGACTGGCTCGACACGACCATCGACGAATTCATGGCCGCGCTCGACGCCTGCATCCGCTGGTACAACGAGGCACGGATCAAGTTGTCACTCGGCTCTCGCAGCCCCGTGGAGCACCGCCAGTCTCTGGGAATCGCTGTCTGACCAGTCCAAGTTTTCTGCCGCACCCCCGGCCCGAAGTGTGCAGAGCTGGTATTCGCAATCTTTCACAGGTTTGCTCAAATCGGGGCAACGCCGGCAACCATGGGATCAGGTGCAAGCAATTGCGTCGGCAAACAAGGTCTGCTTAGAGTCCAGACCCTCAAACCGACGCCGCTTGCCCCCGCAGCCACGTCGCCAGCGCTTGCGCATCCGGCCTGTTGGCGGCCGCCGGTGACAGCAGCAGGAAATAGGCACGCGCCGTGTCAGTGGCCTCGCCGAAGGGCACAGCGAGCTGGCGCTTCTTCAGCAGCGCATCGATCAGCGGCCGGCGGCCCAGCGTCACGCCATGGCCAGCCAGAGCAGCGGCAATGGCTTCGTTGTAGCTGTTGAAGGTGAGACGCGCGGCCGGCTGTAACTGGGGCTGACCCAGCTGGCGCAGCCAGGGCTCCCACTCCAGCGGCATGCTGGCGCCGCCTGGATCGGCCACCTGCAACAGCGTGTGGTGCACCAGGTCGGCCGGCGTGCGCAGCGGATGCGGTTTGCGCCTCTGAAGCACCGGACTGCACACCGGGACCAGCGCCTCGCCGAACAGGCGCTCGCCATCACCACCGACGATCGGCTGGTAGCGCACCGCGATGTCAAAGCCGTCGCGCCGCAGGTCCCGGCGCTCGAAGCTGGCATCGATGCGCACGTCCACGCCCGGGTACTCGCCGGTGAAACCGGCCAACCGCGGGATCAGCCACAGCGCAGCGAAGCTGGGGGTTGTGGTGAGCGCCAAGGGCGCCGGCGGGCGCGGCGCACGCACGGCGGCCATCGCCTCGCCCAGCTGGGCGAGCGCGGCGCGTGTGGCGGCCAGTAGCCGCTCGCCAGCCGGCGTCAGCACCAGGGCGCGGTGGCGGCGCTCGAACATCAGCACGCCGAGTGCCGACTCCAGCGCCTGCACTTGCCGACTCAGCGCCGACTGGGTGATGAAGCGCTCGGCCGCGGCCAGCGTGATCGAGCCGTGCCGGGCCACTGCCTCGAAGGCGACCAGCAGGTCCAGCGGCGGCAGGCGGTCGGCGTTGTTTGACATGCACTAGGAGAATGCGAGGGATGCAAATTCAACGTTTGTCGGCCACCTGCAGCAGGGAGACCATGGCGGCACGGCGTTGGTGATGGCATGGCTTCCCATGCAGTCAACGCATTCAAGGAGTCTGCCATGCAACTCAACCTTCACCAAGCCGTGGTGCCGTTGACCAGCCCGGTGCCGCTTCGGCTGCAATCGGCCCGCGGCACGCGGGTGCGCAGTCTGGCCGGCACGCTCTGGGTTACCGTCGATGGCGACGAAACCGACCACGTGCTCGAGCTCGGCGAGTCCTGGATCGTCGACAGCGACGCGCCAGTGCTCGTCAGCCCGCTGCAGGGCACGGCTACTGTGGGCCTGAGCGACCAGCCCGAGCCGGCGCCGCGGCCGGCGGTGCGCCAGCTGGGCCGGCTGCTGCACAGCCGGTTGCCGGCACGCACACCGCGCGCCAGCCTGCCAGACTTGGCGTAAAGCCGCCCGCTTGAGCAGTCGCAACTCGCTGCGGCGCGGCAGGTCGTCGCCGCGGCGGCTGCAGGTCATGGCCGCGGCGCGGGCGGCAAAAGCCAGTGCTTCCGCCAGCGCCGCGTCGTCGATGGCTGCCAGCGCCCCCGGCATCAGGCGACTGGTCTCTGCGACCCTGGTCAGTAGCGCGGCCTGGAATGTGTTGCCGGCGCCCAGTGTGTCGGCCAGCGTCACCTTCACCTGCGGCGTGGTGATGCTGCCGTGCGGCGTGAAGCCCACCGCTCCATCGCCGCTTCTGTCGGAATGTTCGGTTGATCGAACGGCCGCTGGCGGCGATGACGGGGAACTGGAGGTCCCGGCCACAAGCCGCCGGTGGTGGCGGGCAGCTTACTGGCAACTCACCGCACGGGCCCGGAGTGCCCGCTCGAGTCAGGCTGGTCGCGACACGTCCTGCCACAAGCGAAGGAAGTTGCCGCCGAGCATTTTTCCCACGTCCTCAGCGCTGAAGCCGGACTTGAGCATCCCGTCAACCAGCCGCGGAAAGGCCGCGTAATCTTGCAGCGTACCCGGCGAAGTCTGCTGGTCGGTGCCCACGCCCACATGCTCAACGCCAACGACGTCGACCATCTCCCTGATTCCTTGCACATAGCGCGCAATGCCAGGAAAAAAGTGCCAGATGCCAATCACGCCGCCGCCTGCGGCGACCATACGCGCGTGCTGCTGCGATATTTGACGGGCAGCCAACGGTGACTCTCCCATCGCCCTGGATCCCTGGAGTGCTGCATGCGACAGCAGCAACGGCTTGCTGGTGGCCTTGGCGACGTCGCGAGTCATCGCCTCGGTGGCGTGCGCCACATCGATCACGACACCGAGTCGGTTCAACTCGCGAACCACCTTCGCCCCGAACTCGGTGAGACCGTTGTGCACGACCTCCCCGGTCTGGAAATCGCCAATGTCGTTCGGGATGTAGTGGACCAGTTGAACGATACGGATTCCCCGCTTGAAGGCCTCCTCAAGGCGCTCGAGCTTCGCATCGAGGAAATCGCAGCCTTCGACGTCCTGGATCATTGCAGGGTCGCCCTTGGCCTTGGCATCCTGCAATTCGGCCACCGTCACAACTCTTCGAATTCCGCCCTGGCTCACGAGTCGGTCGACCCAGTCCAATCGCCTCATGTGGCCCTTGTACAGTTCACCCGGTTCCGGCTGGCGAGTCAGACCGAGGACGCCATCAGCTCGGCGGCCGATGACCGGGCCGTCGGGAACGTGCGCGAGGCAAACTGCACTGAGGTTGCCAGCACGCATTCCGGCAGCAAGCTTGTCGCTAACACCGGCAGCGAAGATCATGCCGGCGGCATGGGTGTGAAGGTCTACGCTGACCGCGGTGCGCAGGACGGCGTATACGTCGGCAGAGGACTCCTCGGCCAACGCTTCGCTGTCTGCCAACGCTGCCGCCGAGGCCATCGTCATCGTCAGCCAATCACGCCTGCTCAGCAGCCTTCCGCAGATGCACATGAGGAGTCCTCCAAGTCAGCGCCGAGCATACGGCGTCTTGATGGCTGCTGCCGACCGTACCCGTAAGGCCGGATTGAAACGCACGCGAGCGCACGCCGACGGCGCGGAACCGCACCGCCGAAAGGCGGCTCAACGGCAAGCACTTCGACAACTCCTCGGACTGCTTGGGGTCGGCGGCTGCCCGTCGAGCCGCTGAGGAGGAGTCGTTCGAGCTGCCGACGTCGTTGCCTTGCCCCAATCGGGCGGCGTGTGGACGCGAGGTGCCCACGGTTTCGGTACAACGTCC
>CAIJPE010000303.1 GCA_903822435.1 uncultured beta proteobacterium
AGTGGGTGGAGCGGCTGCCCTTCTTCGGTGACTGCGACGGCATCGCGATGCCTGCCCCAGCAGCACCGGTTGCATGACCGGATGGTGGAGTATATATTTGGGTCTATGCAAATGGAAGCTCACCGCTCGGTGCCATCGAACCCGACATCGAACCCCGGTCCTGCGTCACTGGACCTGGCACTGATCGGCAACTGTGCGATCAGCGCGCTCATCGACAGACGCGCACGCATCGTGTGGTGCTGCCTGCCTCGGTTCGACAGCACACCGGCGTTCCACGCGTTGCTCGATTCGGACCAGACCGCGCCGGATTCGGGCTGCTTCTCGGTGGAACTCGAGCGAATGACGCGTGTCGACCAGACCTATGACAGCGGCACCGCGATCGTGCGCACGACGCTCCATGACGACGCTGGCCAGTCCGTCGAAATCGTCGACTTCGCGCCGCGCTTCACACACCATGGCCGAATGTTCCGCCCGGCTCAGTTGGTCCGCCGGGTTCGCGCGCTGACGGGTCATCCCCGCATACGAATCTCGGTTCAACCGAGCGGCGGTTGGGGCACGGCATCGCGGATGGTCACCCGCGGGACCAATCACCTGCGCTTCCTGCTGCCCGATCAGACGTTGCGCCTGACCACCGACGCGCCCTTGACTTACATCGCCGACCGGACCTGGTTCTCGCTGCACACGCCGATCAGCTTGCTGCTGGGGCCGGACGAGACGCTGGACGGCGGCATCGAGGAAACGGCACGCTGGTTCGAGGAAGCCACGGCCCGCCACTGGCGCGAATGGACACGCCGCCTGGCCGTGCCGTTGGAGTGGCAGGACGCGGTGATCCGCGCCGCCATCACGCTCAAGATGTGCCAGTACGAGGAGACTGGCGCCATCGTGGCCGCCATGACCACCAGCATTCCCGAAGCACCGGGCAGCGGCCGCAACTGGGACTACCGGTATTGCTGGCTGCGCGACGCCTTCTTCGTGGTTCGTGCACTCAACAGTCTGGCCGAGGTCGGCACCATGGAGGACTATCTGCGCTGGCTGCACGACGTCGTGCGCGGCAGCGCAGGTGGCCATGTGCAGCCCCTGTACGGCATCGGCCTGGAGCGCGAACTGACGGAGCGCATCGAGCCGGGCCTTGCCGGCTACCGCGGAATGGGTCCGGTCCGGGTGGGCAATCAGGCCTACGAGCACCATCAGCACGATGTGTACGGAAACATCGTGCTGGGTGCCGCACAGGCCTTCCATGACCTGCGCCTGTTCCGCCGTGCCGGCGTCGACGACTTCCGCGCGCTCGAACTGATGGGAGACCGGGCCTGGGAACTCCACGACCAGCCCGATGCAGGCATGTGGGAATTGCGCACGCGGGCGCGGGTGCACACCTCGTCGTCGCTGATGTGCTGGGCGGCCTGCGACCGGCTGGCCAAGGCGGCTGTCGCCCTGCAGCTGCAGGATCGGGCTCAATGGTGGCGCGCCCGTGCCCAGACGATCAGGGAACGGATTCTTCAGCACGCGTGGAATGCGCGCCGCCAGGCGTTCGTGGAAAGCTTCGACGGCGAATTCCTCGACGCCAGCGTGCTGTTGATGGCCGAGGTGGGATTCATCGACCCGCGCGACCCGCGCTTCGTCAGCACGCTGCAGGCACTCGAGCAGCATCTGTGCGACGGCCCCTTCATGCGCCGCTACGAAGAGGCCGACGACTTCGGCCTGCCTCAGACCGCATTCAACGTCTGCGCCTTCTGGCGCATCGACGCATTGGCCCGCATCGGACGCACGGCAGAGGCCCGCGAAATCTTCGAGGCCATGCTGGCCTGCCGCAATCCACTGGGGCTGCTCTCTGAAGACGTCGCTCCGACCACGGGCGAGTTGTGGGGCAACTTCCCACAGACCTATTCGATGGTCGGCGTGGTGAACGGCGCCATGCGGCTGTCGCGGCCATGGGACGACGTGGTGTGAAGGTCACCCCATGACGACCGAATGGGCTGGCTTCCTCCGTGCTTCGCTGAGCGATGCGGGCGGCTGGGTAGTGACGGCGCTGCGCATCGTCGCGATCGTGGCCGTGGCGTGGTTCGGGACATCCATCCTGCAAGGGCTGATACGCCGGTTCCGGGAGCGCATCGCCCAGCGAATGGAAGACGCCGAGGCGGTCAAGCGCGCCGAGACACTGGGGCGCGTGTTCCGGTACCTGGTTGCGGTGGTCATGTCCCTGGTGGCGGGTGTTCTCGTGCTGTCAGAGATCGGCATCTCGGTGGCCCCCATCCTGGGTGCGGCCGGGGTCGTCGGCCTGGCCGTCGGCTTCGGTGCGCAAAGCCTGGTCAAGGACTATTTCACCGGCTTCTTTCTGCTGCTTGAAAACCAGATTCGGCAAGGCGACGTGATCAAGCTCGGTGACCACAGCGGCCTGGTCGAAGAAGTCACGCTGCGTTATGTGCGGCTGCGCGACTACGACGGCCACGTGCACTTCGTGCCCAACGGCCAGATCGGCGCCGTGGTCAATCTCAGCCGTGGCTATGCGCAAGCCGTGGTGGACGTGGGCGTGGCCTACCGCGAGGATCTCGACCGCGTGATGGCCGTGATGCTGCAGGTCGCCCAGGTGCTGCGCGACGACGCCGCATTCCGCGAGCGCATTCTCGATACCTTCGAACTGGCGGGGGTCGAGCGCTGGGACGAATCGGCGGTCGTTCTGCGCGGGCGCTTCCGGGTTGCCCCACTGGCGCAGTGGGACGTGCGCCGCGAATACTTGCGGCGACTCAAGGCGGCGTTCGACCAGCACGGCATCGAGATCCCGTTTCCCCAATTGGCGCTGCATGCGCCGCCCGGCTTGCTGACACCGGCTCGTTCCTCGACCGTTCCTGAAAGGAGGACAGCATGAAGAAGACCATCATTTGGATGGCCTGGATCAGCATCGGCCTGGTGGCCGCGCTGGCGGCGCTGAACGGATCCACGCTGCTGGCGACTTCGCCCATCAACCTCGTCGTCACCGAAGTCCGCTGGCCCTTGGGGCTGCTGATGCTCGGCCTGGTGGCGGTGCCGTTGGCGCTCTGCTTCGTGGCCTACTTGCATCAGCAGATCAGCACGCTGAAGGAGACACGCGGTCTGCTGAGGGAGATTCAGCGCGCACACGACCTGGCCGACAAGGCCGAGGCGTCGCGCGTCGATGGGCTGCGGCAGCTGCTGACCGATCACTTCCGCGTGATCAACGAACGCCTGGACAGCCTGGGCGCCAGACCCGTGACCGACCCGACCCCAGCCACGAAGCCGACGGGGCTGCGGCAGATCCTCTCTGGACCGTGGAAGCGCGACGTGAAGCAGCTGTGAACCCGAGGCCGGCAGGGCCGCTTTCGTGATCGATCCAGACGCCACGTCGCCCCTCGAATCCGCTGGCCGCAACGAGCGACCGGCGGCGAACGGGCTGTCCGCACATATCCTGCCGACATCGGCCACGATGATCGGCGTGTGCCTGACCACGCTCTACATCAGCTTGCTGGGGACTGTGGGCACCCGGCGCAAAGTGGTGGACAAGCTGATGGCGGTGGACGCATTGGTGTTCCTGGTCAGTGCCTTGCTGTCGTTCATGTCGATGCGGTCGCGCCGGTTGGGTTCACGCTTCGAGTCCTTCGCCGAAACCGTGTTCATCGCCGGATTGAGCTTGCTCTCGCTCGGAGCGGTGCTGCTGGCGTTCGCCGTCACCTGAAACGCCGCTTCGCGTTTGAGTGACGGCCCGGCTTCGGCGAACAGTTTCTACTTCTTGGCGGGTGTTGCCGAGAAGGGGTTGCCCTTGAACGGACTGTCCATTTCCGGCCCCACCTTGGCGGGCGAATCGAACCGCAACACGACCTGGCGTTGCCCTGTCTTGGGCACGGTCACGAGGTTCGAGAGCGTTTGCTCCTTGCTCGCACCATCGGCCATCAGGGTGGCCGCGACCTCGTACTTGCCGGCAGGCAAGGCAGCCAGCAACCACGGACCTTCCATCGTGCGCTCGAGGGCGACAGACTTGTCGCCCAGGTTGACGATGCGAAGTTTGACGTCGGCCAGATAGGCGCCCGACGGCTTGGCAATCGTAGCAACCCAAAGACTGTAGGTGCCTCGCTCCGCGTGCATGGTCACACGGTCGCCGGTGGAGTTTCCACCGGAAAGGATCGCCAAGCCGGAGTCGCTCTTGCCACGGAAAAAGACCTTGGGCTGGCTACCGGCACGCGCCTTCATCTCGCCTGCTTCCTTCTCGATGGCAGCGGCTCGGGCCGGGTCGGTGCTCGTCTGCACACCGCTCGCCGCCGATGGCGCTTGCTGCGCGCGGGCAGCGAGAGGCAAACTGCCCGCCACCGCCATCCCCATCGTCATCGCCATCGCAATCAAATTTCTCTTCATGGAATCTCCTTGCGTTGCTGGGCGTACCCGACCGATGCCGGACGCGACCGTAGATGCTATTGGACGGAGACACCCGCGCCTTTGTTCCACGTCATTTGTGAAGCCCAGTCAGGCGTCGACGCGGCTGTGGAGGGACTTGTCCGTGGCGGGCGCAGCACCAGCCCAATACCCTGCACGCCCGTAGTGCTTGTACACGGCAATCTCCATTTCGCGCGAGAGCGGCACAGCAGGGTCGTACCACGGCGCGTGCTTGAGGGCATCCCGCGTCAGATCGACCGAGACGGAGTGTTCCGCCCAGCCGACGTGGTGGATCCATTCAGGGGCCACCAGCACGTCGTGGCCGAACCACCAGTGGCTGGTGCTTACCACCACGTAGCGGATAGCCCAGCTGTCTTCATCGACGAGCATGGACTTGACGTGACCGATCTCGCCATCACTGGCTTCAATGTGATATCCGACCACAGCCGTGCAACTGCGCAGATGCGGGTCACCTTTGCGTCGGCGCGCATCGGCGCGAGCCTGGGCGGCGTCGGATTCCCCGCGTGTCGCCTCGGCCGAGCCGTAACCGGCGTAACCCGGCAGCAGCATGTTCGGGTACCCGCCGCGGCCCCACAAGCCCACGCCGCCCCAATAGTACGGATAGCTGTAGTAGTCGAGATAGTCGGTCTCGTGCTGCCGGGTTACCGGCATCTCGGTGTCGATCTCGGGACTGCACCTGACCTGCTCGCGCGTCAGCGAAACCGGCAGTCGTTTGCCGGTCCAATCGGGCTTGCCGGCAGCCATCGGCGAAATCAGCACCCTTCTGCTGGACAGCCACGTCCCGGTGTCGACGACGAGGTAGCGGATCGTCCAAGTCTCATCGTCGAAGTAGAGATCCTTCACATCGCCAATCTCGCTGTCGATGGCACTGTCGGTGGCAACGATCGCGAGGTCCTGAAGGTCATTCGTCTGGCGGAGCATGGCTTGGCTGCTTTCTATGGTGTCGAACGAGACCGGTTGGACAAGGACCGGGCATTCGAAGTGACGACAAGGCAGGAGGCCGATGGAACGTGTCCGGGTTCGGACTCGACGGTGCGCGCATGAGGACGCCAGGTCTGTGCGTTGTCGCACCGGAACGCCCTGGGTTGCACGGGCCATCTGCTCGCGTCGAGGCGCGCTTCGCGACGACGACTCAATCCCTGGCAGAGCGTCACGGCTGATTCGACAACGGGTCTCAAGGCGGAGCCCATCGCATGTGCGCCGTCGTACAGACGGGACCGCGCACGCTGGGAAGACTGCATGGGCGGCGAGGAATGGTCGCTGGCTGCTATCCGGGTCACGGAACTCGTGGCATGGCGGCATCGCTCAACGTTGTGGCAGACCTCGCCGGGGTGC
Organism: uncultured beta proteobacterium; assembly: GCA_903822435.1. Lineage (GTDB taxonomy): Bacteria > Pseudomonadota > Gammaproteobacteria > Burkholderiales > Burkholderiaceae_C > Rubrivivax. The sequence continues at coordinate 5,734 of CAIJPE010000303.1, forward strand.
TGCTGCCGAGCCCGCGCCTTGCCACCGGCCGATTACACCTTCCCGCGCCAGCGTCGCGGCAAGCTTTCGACACCGAACATGCGTGCGTCCCAAGACCCCACAGGAGTAGCCCGTGACCATGAAGATCCAACTCAACACTGATGTCCACATCGACGGCACCGAGGCCCTTGCTGCGCGAGTCAGGGCCTCGGTCGAGCAGGCACTGAAGCGCTTCAGCGCACACATCACCCGCGTCGAAGTTCATCTGAGCGACGAGAACGGCGGCAAGAGCGGGCAAGCCGATCAACGCTGCATGTTGGAGGCCCGTCTCGAAGGTCGTCAACCCGTGGCGGTGACAGACCACGCCGCGACACTGGATCAAGCGGTGCAAGGCGCCTCGCAGAAACTGGCACGCTTGCTGGACAGCACGCTTGGACGGCTCCACGAGCATCGCGAGAAGACCTCCGGCCTGCCCCTGTCCGGGACGGACCCCGTCCAGCGCTGATGGCCTTCATCCCGACGACGGCCGGCAATGCCGGCGGCCTGTGACGTCCGTCGGCCCGCCCGCCGCATGGTGGGGTCTCGTCAAGCAGGTCGCGACCTCATGGCTCGACGACTACGTGCCCAGCATGGGCGCGGCGCTGGCCTACTACACGATGTTCTCGCTGGCGCCGTTGCTGATCATCGTGGTGTCAGTCGCGGGACTCGTGTTCGGGGAAGACGCCGCCCGCGGCGAGATCCAGGCGCAGCTAAAGGATCTGATGGGCGAACAGGGAGCCGGCGCCGTGCAGGGGCTGCTGGCCAGCGTGCGCGAACCCACCCAGGGCCTGACGGCCACTGCAGTAGGCCTGTTGCTCCTTCTCGTCGGCGCCACCACCGTGTTCGCCGAACTGCAGGACGCGCTCGACCGCATCTGGCGGGTACCGGGAGGGTTGCGCAAAAGCGGCTGGCTCACACTCGTGCGTGCCCGGCTGATGGCATTCGGCATGATCCTCGCGGTCGGCTTCCTGCTGATCGTGTCGCTGGTCGCCAGTGCCATGCTCGCCGCTGTGAGTCGCCGTCTGGATCCGGTCTTCGGGGGCTGGCAGGCCGTGGTGGAGGCATGCAATGCAATCGGTGGCTTTGTGCTCGTGGCGTTCATGTTCGGCCTGATCTACAGGTTGATGCCGCGGGAGCGAGTCTTGACCGCAGACGTGTGGCTCGGAGCTCTGCTCGCGGCCTTGTTGTTCACGGGCGGCAAGGTCGTCATCGGTGCCTATATCGGCCGTAGCGGCGTGGCGTCGGGCTTTGGAGCGGCCGGTTCGCTGGTGGTGGTACTGCTCTGGGTGTACTTCTCAGCGCAGATCCTGTTGGTGGGCGCCGAGTTCACCTGCGTCTATGCCCGGACTTTCGGATCCCAGAAGCCTGCGTAGGCTCTGCGTAGGCTGATAGCCCGCATCGCGATCCGCACGTCGCCATGCTCCCCAACGAGATTACAGCGAAGAGGCAACAGCATGATCTACAAGTTCAAATGCAAGGTGACAGGCGATGTACTGATGGCCGGACCGGTCGGTGATCGAATGCTGCGCATCGTGGGCAAGCCCGTTGCGGCACAGGGCATCATGCAGCCGCGTGACATGCCTTCGGACATTCGGGCCTTGGAGCTTGCCGTCGCGGACGACGAGTCGAGAATGGCCGATGGCAAGGGCCAGCCGGCCTTGCAAGATGAGGCTGGGGAAGCAGCCGAAACGGTGACACTGCGCCAGCATGCCTGGCCATTCATCGAGATGTTGAAGCAGGCTCAGGCGGCGGATGAAGTCATCGTCTGGGGTGTTTGACGAGGGCCTTCGAGGACACCGGAAATCGGGGCCTCGTAGCCCCTGCAAGGCTCAGGCATCGCATCGGGGCTGCGGCAGCTCGGAAAGTCTCTGCTGCATTCGATCGGCGTTTCCGCCGTGCTGATGGAGGGCTTGACGATTGGGCTCGTCGTTCGGCGAACAGGTCCACTTCTTGACCGTACGAACGCCGAATGGATTGCCCTTGAGCGGGGTGTTTGTCCACTGGGTCGAGTCGCCACAAGTTCCCATGCCGCAATCTCAAAAGGCCTGAGTTCACGGCCGCGTGGCGGTCGCCGACGCGTCCGCCATCGCCGCCAGCGAGATCTCGACGCTGCGGTAGTTCACTTCGCCGACCTCGCGCTCACGCGAGGTCTGCATCGGCGCCGGATAGAAGGCTTGACTCCTGACCTGCACCCCATGTTCCTCCAGCCAGCGCGATACGCTATGGACCCGTTGTTCCGCAAGCGACAACGGTCCACGGCCGGTGCTGCTGGCGTGGCCCGTCAACTGCACCTCCTTGGCGCCCCAGCGCTCCAGTGCCCACACGCTGGTCTCCAGACGATCCTTGCTCGCGGGGTCGAGGATGGACTGGCCGTTCGCGAACTGGATGACAGGCAGACCGACCGGCGGAGGCACCAGCTGGATCTGCCAGCCCACGTGGCGACGCACGAGTTCGGACTCCAGATTGCGCCAGGCCGAGAGGCCGACGGCTGATTGGGGCCGCGGCAGAATCACAGCCTGCTTCCTGGCGATATCGACCTGCAGGGCAGCGATCGGGAACGGCACCTCGGCCCTCAGCACGACATCCATCTCGGGGACGATCGGCAACGAAGCCGGAGCGGGCCCGGCTTGCTTGATCGCCAGCTTGGCCCCTTCGGGATCGTCGGACTGAAGCTGTGTGAGCCTCAGCGTCACGGGTGAGCCGACGGCGTGCCGAAGGTTGGCTGCCATGCGCGCGCTGAAGCCCGCCTCCGGGCGCTGGCAGACCACGATGGCCTCGACGTCGGGCGCTTTGTCGCTGTTGTACCGGATGCGGATCTGCGCCACCTGACCCTGCGGCAACTGCCTGGCGCCTTCCTCAAGCACCGTGCGGACGGTGTGGTGGACATGGCTTTCCCAGGCAATGCTGCGAAGCGAGATGGACAGCGGCACGCTCAGGGGCGCCAGCAAAAGGACGGTAATCATGGCCTGTATGGCAAAGCGCTTGCGGAATTCGCCCTGGCCGAACCCATACCAGACCGCCACCCCAGCCACCGCAAGGGCGATGGCCACCATGTTCGTGACAAACAAGAGCAGGGCGCCCTGCGCAACGGACCACTGTTGCGTTGCCAGCCCGAAGCCGACCGTTGCCAGCGGCGGCATGAGCGCCGTGGCGATGGCCACCCCCACGATCGCTCCGCCCTGTCCGCGGATCAAGGCGTAGCCACCGGCCGCACCTGACAGAATTGCCACCGCCAGATCAAACAGGTTCGGGCGTGTGCGCGCCACGATTTCCGCGGTCAACTCGTTGACAGGTGACAGGTTCGAGATCAGGGCGGCGAAAGCGACAGCCCTCACGGCGCCGACGGCCAGCGTGCCAGCTGCGCGCCGGCCCAGGACCACGTCGAATCCGGCGACGGCGAAGCCCGTGCTGACGATGGGGCCCATCAATGGCGACACCAGCATGGCGCCGATGATGACCGCCGGTGAATTCACGATCAGGCCGATGGTCGCGATGCCCGAAGCGATCAGCACCATGAACGCGTAATTGAACGTGAACGAGGCATCCGCTGCGCTTTTGGCCAGGATGTCTTCGTGGTTGACCGAGCGCACCAAGCCGATCCACCAGTGCTTCCAGGCCCGAGGCTCGATCCCGACACGGCCCGCTGCGTGAAGCAGCGTCTGCCACGCGCCCCTGGGCGAATCGCCGGGCTGCTCAGGGTTCAAGACGGTCTCCGCGGCAGGCTGGGCTCCGGAAGCATGTCGAAATCGACCGGCCTGGCCATCACCATGGAAGGAAGCATGGTTGTCATCCCCGCGTAGATCAGCAGGCCGCCGTAAAGCGCGTCCGAAATCTGAAAGCGCTCGCGCAGGATGCTGGCCAGGACGAGCGTGAAGATCAGCGTGGGGGTCAGGGCCGCGGCCACCCGCAGGCTGGCCAAGGCGCTCTCTCCCTTGATGACCCGGCGCTGGACCCACACCAGGCCCACGCGCACCGGCAGCCCCACCAGCGTCAGGACTGCCCCCACCTGGAGCGCTTCCACGGTGAGCGCGCCGGCCGGAACTCCCATGCCCTTGTAGAAGAAGTAGAAAGGCACGAAGAACGACGCGAACATGCGGATGGCATGCAGGTTCTCTTCCGACGCCAAGGACGGCATGCGTTTGCGCAGCAGCTTGGCCATGAAGCCTGCGAGGAAGGCGCCGACAAGGTAGTAGACGCCGAGCTTGTAGGTCATGAAGGCAGCAATGACACCCACCATGACCAGCAGCGAGAACTCCGAGCCGCGTGCATGAGGGATGACCAATCGCCCCAGTCCCAAGAGAAACAGGGGCAAGCCAACGATCATGGCAACCAGGGCGGCCGAAGACCAGCCCAGGCTCTCGAGCGACCACGACTGCAGCACGACGAAGAGAACGACCAGCGCGAAAAGCTCAGCAAGGGATACATCTTCGGGGGCAAGGTCAGTGCGAAGATGAGCAGCAGGAAGGCGACGGCGTGACTGATGGCGGGCAACTTGTTCGCGGCGCTCTGTTCGGGACTGCGTCACAGCATACCTTTCGAAGGGTTTTGACCGGCTGCCTTTCGGCGTCCGACAGCGGCTCAGACAGTTGGCGCCGCGCCAAGCGCCATCAGAGATTGAGGCCAACTCTGCTTTCAGGTCAAATTCCGGGTTGGGTGGCCGTTCACGATGGATGGTCTATCACCACACTTTGACTGAGGCAAAGCATCATTCGCAAATCAGAGCGCAAGACGATCTGTCACCAGGTGCGAGCAGGTGTGGCCTCTGATGTCAACGTTGAGACCTGCGCAGTCGGCCGGTCCTGCGATCGTTTGCGGCGTTTGAGGAGGTCCCTGGGTGATGCTTGACATCGGAGCGTCCTGCCTGGTCCTCACCGCGTTGCTGGCATACCTGAATCACCGGTTCATCGGCCTGCCCATCACGATCGGCGTGATGGTCTCGGCGCTGTCGATGTCACTGGGCTTGGTGGCACTGGACGCCATGGGCATTGCTTCAGGGTTACGGCAGTACGAAGAGTCACTGCTGCGTTCGATCGACTTCTCGGCCGTGCTGATCCAGGGCATGCTGTCGTTGCTGCTGTTCGCCGGCGCGCTGCACGTTGACTTGAGCGAACTCAAGGCCTATCGATGGCAGGTAGGCGTGCTCGCCGTGGTCTCGACCATTCTGTCCACCGCTGCCGTGGGCTATGGGACCTGGATCGCCTTGCCCTGGGTCGGCCTGCAGCTGCCCTTGATCTACTGCCTGCTTTTCGGCGCATTGATCTCGCCCACCGACCCGATCGCCGTGATGGGCATCCTGAAAACCGCCGGCGCACCGAAGAACCTCGAACTGGTGATCGCCGGAGAATCGCTTTTCAACGATGGCGTGGGCGTGGTCATCTTCTCGCTGCTGCTGGGCATGCTGGCCAGTGGCAGTGCACCCACCCTGGACGCCGGCCTCGGGCTGCTGATGCGCGAGGCCGGCGGCGGCCTGTTGTTCGGGCTGGTACTGGGCGCCATCACCTTTTGGCTGCTGCGCAGCGTCGACAACTATCAGGTCGAGGTGTTGCTGACCTTGGCGGCCGTCACCGGCGGCTATGCGCTGGCCAGCCGATGGCACGTCTCCGGGCCGCTGGCGATGGTCGTCGTCGGGCTGATTGTCGGCAATGGGGGACGCGCGCTGGCGATGTCAGATACCACCCGGCACTACATCGATCTGTTCTGGGAACTGATCGACGAAATCCTGAATGCCGTCCTCTTCGTGCTGATCGGCATGGAGGTCCTGTTGGTGAGCTTCTCGCTCAACATCTTCATCGCCGCCGTGGTGGCGATGGCCGTCACGCTCGCGGCCCGCGCGCTGACGGTAGGTCTGCCGGTCAGTGTGCTCAAACGCGCCTTCAAGCTGCCGAAAGGTTCGGGCTGGGTGCTCACCTGGGGCGGCCTGCGCGGAGGCATCTCGGTCGCACTGGCGCTTTCGCTGCCCGCGGGCCCGGAGCGCGACACGGTGCTCGCCTTGACCTATTGCATTGTCGTCTTCTCGATCCTTGGCCAAGGGCTGACCATCGGCCAGGTGGTCCGCAAAGCCGTGACGGCAAGGCTATGAGGCAAACCCCGGTCACTTCCTGCCACGACGCGATGGGGCGCGATCAGTGTGTCGGCTCCGGCGCTGATGTCGTCTGGCGATTCGCCGCCGGTACACCCATCAGGGCCTGTGCGTTGGCGGTCAGGAAATTCACGCCTGCGCGTCCGGCAAGGCCCTCTCGAGGCGGTCCAGCGCCTGCCTGATGGCCGTGACGATGAGCCTGCTCGCCAGCGGCTCATCGATCTCCGGGACGTCCCACTCGGAGATGGCCAGGTACTTCTCCACCAGGCCCCTCACGTCGGCTTCGAGCTGCTCGCGGTGCGCTTCCAGTTCGAATAGCTCGAGGCCCTGGCTCACGGCGCAGGCCTCCACCGCCAGTTGCGGATCTCGGGCATGTCCTGGCCTTGCTCCCGGATGTAACGCTTGTGTTCGACCAGCCTGGCGACCAGCCGACCTTTCAGCGCGACGCCCGCGGCACCGGTCTGCGGCAAGCGATCGATGGCGTCCATCACCAGGTGGAAGCGGTCCAGGTCGTTCAGCACCGTCATGTCGAAAGGCGTGGTGATCGTGCCCTCTTCCTTGTAGCCGCGGACGTGGATGTTGTCGTGGTTGGTGCGCCGGTAGGTTAGCCGATGGATCAGCCAGGGGTAGGCGTGGAAGGCGAAGATGACCGGCTTGTCGCGCGTGAACAGTGCGTCGAAGGCGCCGTCAGCCAGGCCGTGGGGGTGCTCGCTGGGCGGCTGCAGCCGCATCAAGTCGACAACATTGACGACCCGCACGCGCAAGCCCGGCAGTTCCTCGCGAAGGATCTGCACTGCAGCCATTGTCTCGAGCGTCGGCACGTCGCCGCAGCAGGCCATGACCACGTCTGGATCGCCATCCGGCGCGCCGGGCGTCGATTCGTTGCCGGCCCAACCCCAGATGCCGATGCCCGCGGCGCAGTGCGCCGCCGCCGCGTCCATCGACAGCCACTGCGGAGCCGGGTGCTTGCCGGCGATCACCACGTTGACGTAGTGCCGGCTGCGCAGGCAATGGTCCATCACCGAGAGCAGACAGTTGGCGTCGGGCGGCAGATAGACGCGCACCACCTCGGCCTTCTTGTTGACGACGTGGTCGATGAAACCTGGGTCCTGGTGCGTGAACCCGTTGTGATCCTGGCGCCAGACATGCGAGGCGAGCAAGTAGTTCAGCGACGCGATCTTGCGCCGCCACGGCAGCCCGGCGCTGACCTTCAGCCACTTGGCGTGCTGGTTGAACATGGAGTCGACGATGTGGATGAAGGCCTCGTAGCAGTTGAACAGGCCGTGACGGCCGGTGAGCAGGTAGCCCTCCAGCCAGCCTTCGCACTGGTGTTCGCTGAGCATCTCCATCACCCGCCCCTGCGGCGCCAGCCACTGGTCGCCAGGCGCGGTGGGGGCATCCCACTGGCGGTTCGTCGCCTCGAACAAGGCGGCCAGGCCGTTGGACACGGTTTCGTCCGGTCCGAAGACGCGGAAATTGCGCGCGGCCTCGTTGAACCGGGCCACATCGCGCAGGAAGGGCCCGAGCACGTGCGTGTCGCCGATGCCCGGCGCGCCCGGGACGGGCACGCGGGCGGCGTACTCGCGGAAGTCCGGCAGGTGCAGGTCGCACAGCAGGAGGCCGCCGTTGGCATGGGGATTGGCGCCCATGCGCCGCGTTCCGCTCGGCGCCAGTGCGGCCAGCTCGGGGCGCAGGCGCCCCTGCTCGTCGAAGAGTTCCTGGGGACGATAGCTGCGCAGCCACCCCTCCAGCAGTTCGAGGTGCCCGGGGTGGTCGGCCGGATGCAGCGGGACCTGGTGGGATCGGAAGTTGCCTTCGCAGGGCTCGCCGTCCACCCACTTCGGCCCCGTCCAACCCTTGGGCGAATTGAGAACGATCATCGGCCAGCGCTGGCGCTCGGTGTTGCCATGCTGGCGGGCATGACGCTGGAGCCCTCGGTCGTCAGCGAGGCCTGGTGTCATCAGCGGGGCTATGTTTGCATGATCGAGGAGTTCGGCGGGCGGCCGATCAAGGCGGGGGAGTCGTTCCAGGCGGCGTTCCTCGTCGGCTACTTCGACTCGATCGAGGAAATGGAGAAGATGGCTGCACATAAGGCCAGGGGTGAGACAAATATCATTCACAAACTGAATGAGCTCGAGCAAAAAGTCTCTTCCATTCATTCCGAGAAGATACAGGATCTAGAAGGCCAGGTAAAGGCGATGAGCCAGCCCCCTGCAACACGGGAGGCGTATCTGATGACGAAGGCGAGGC
>CAIJPE010000304.1 GCA_903822435.1 uncultured beta proteobacterium
CCGGCAAGCCGGTGGTGGTGTCGATGGGCGATGTGGCGGCCTCCGGCGGCTATTGGATCTCGACCGCTTCCGATGAAGTCATCGCGGACGAGTCCACCATCACCGGCTCGATCGGCGTGATTGCCGTGCTGCCCACGGCGCAGGGCGCGATGGACAAGCTGGGGGTTCACAGCGAAGGGACCACCACGACCTGGCTGGCCGGCGCTTACGACCCCCTGCGCGCCTTCGACCCGCGCTTCAGGCAGCTGATCCAGGCCAGCATCGACCACGTCTACCGCGACTTCACCACCCGGGTCGCCGAGGCCCGCAAGACCACGCCCGAGAAGATCGACGCCGTGGGCCAGGGCCGCGTGTGGTCTGGCAAGGACGCGTTGGCGAACGGCTTGGTCGACCGCCTGGGCAGCTATGGCGACGCCCTGGCCTCGGCCGCCAAGCGCGCCAAGCTGGCCGACGGCTACCGCGTTCAGTACGTAGAGGCCGAACCGGGACGTCTGGACCGGCTGCTTCAGCGTCTGGGCGTGGATCTGGGCGACGTGGGTGCGGGGCTGCTGGGGCCTGACCAGGCTTCGCTGGCCGACCTGCGAACGGCTTCGGTGGCGCTGGGGCTGGGCCCGGCAGGCGGCGCTGCGGTGCTGCGGGACCTGGGTTGGCTGGCCGGGCTCACGGCGGGCCAGCCTGGCGCCCACCCCTTTGAGGCAGTCACGCACTGCCTGTGCACGGCGCCCTGACCATGCGGCCGCCCCCCGAAGGCGGCTGACTCAGCGTGGTGGCGTGGCCGACGGCGCGCGCTGATCCGCGGCGCCGCTGGGTGCCTGACGCTCGGCAGGCGCCTGCGACGCATCGGACGACACCGCGGCCAGGCCCAGCGCAACGGCCAGCAGGCCCGCAAAGAGCACGAGAAAGCGCAGGACGGGCGGACGGTCGGCAGAACGGTTCACTGTGGGGCCAGATAGATGCAACAAGCCTTGATTCTGGGCCGGCTTTCACGCCCTGAGCCCATCCGAAGGATTGAATTTGCAATTGAATGCAAGCAACAACGGGGCAGCCGCCCCCTGGCCGCGTCAAGGACGGGGACAGGGCGTTGGGCCGGCCAGGTCGTCGAGGCTGAGACCCTGGTGGCGCAAGAGCGCTTCCAAGGCCGGTACCAGGGGCCCCAGGCGTTCGTCGATCGCCTGGCGCACGGTATCGACGAAGACCTGCGTCTGGCGCTCGATCTCGACGTTCAGGGCGCTGCCCTCGGCCTTGTCGCCGAAGGTGGTCATGCGCAGAGTCTCGGGGATCAGCCAGACCTCGAACCAGCCGCTGCCGTCGCGCTCGCGTTGGGCTTCGGCCACCGTCAGGCTGGCCCCGTTGACCGCGATGTAGCCCTTGGCAAAGACATAGCGCATCCAGGGCGCGGGCACGCCGATTCGCAGCACATGGTTGTTCTCGGGCTGGCGGACCTGCTGCACGGTACCGGTGAAATCGACGTGGCCGCTCAAGGGGTGGCCGCCGATTTCGGCCCCTTCGCGCGCCGCACGCTCGACATTGACCGGGCTGCCGTCGCGCAGGCGGCCGAGGGTCGTGAGATGCAGCGATTGCTGCATCACGTCGAATTCGGCCAGGCCCGGACCCGGAAAGGCGGTGGCGGTCAGGCACACGCCATCGACCGCCACGCTGGCACCGATGGCCAGTTCATGGGCCAAGCCTTCCGGGAACGCCAGCGTAAAGCTGCGCAACCCGGGCCTGTCGCGCAGCGCCTGGACGCTGGCGATGCCTTGCACGATGCCGGTAAACATGCCCGCCAGCTTAGCAGCCGCGGGCTTTCAGGGTGTTCAGGCGGCTTTCTTGACCCAGGACGAGCACCAGCCCTTGGCAGACACCTGCTTGCCCCCGAAGATCGGGCACGGCCCGGCGGCGTCGCCGGCCTTGCCGCCGAAGAGCTGGCAGCCGCCGCACTTCTGGCTGGCCTCGTGCTTGGGGAACTTCTTGACATCGGCCTTGGTGCTGTCGGCGACATAGCCCAGCGCCGCGGCCTGCGCGTCTTTCTCGTCGACCATGGCAGGGCCGCCCGCCGCAGGGGCCTTGGGTGGCGGAGCGTCCTTGGCTGCCGTGGCCGCCGAAGCCGCCGTGGCGGCGGCCAGGGCGGTGCCCGCGCCGGCCAGTTGGATGATGAAGATGCGTCGGGTCGTCGAATTCATGAGGGTCTCCTGTGACTGCGGACATGCTTGCCTTGGCGCAAGTCCGTCCCTAACGCAGCCGAGTCGATTCCGGTGCACAGACCAAGGTGTGGCAAAGAATCAGGCCGCGCCCGACGCCACCCCGCAAACGGGCTGCCGACGGGCGGGCACTACCGCGGGCGTGACATACTGACCGACCAATTCCTTGCAACGGGTCACGCGCCGAGAAAACGATGTCGATGTTTCCTCCGGATCACGCGCTCAGGATCACGCTGGCCGATGAAGTTCACGCACGGCCGCCCGAACCGGTTCGCGCACCGGCGCGGGCCAGCTACGTGGCGGTCCTGGTCGACCCCGACAGCCGCGCGCTCGAGATCAACCACATCCAGGCCCTGTGCGCCCGCCACGGCGTCCCCGGTCCGGCGGCGACGGCCACGCATTTCCGCACGGCCATCGGCTCGGTCCGGCTCAAGTGGGAGCGGCATGGCGAGTTCTCCGGCTACACGGTGCTGGCCGAAGGCAGCGGGCCGGCGCCTTTCGCGCAGCCGGCGGCCGATCTCATCACGCCGGGTTGGCTCGCGGGCATCCCGGGCTCGACCATCGCGGCGGTGCATGCCGAAATCCTTCCTGCTACGGGGGAAGGCCCCGCGGCCGATGTGCTGGCGGATGTCTTCCAAGGCCAGACGGTCAGCGGGGCCGACATCGCCGACGGCGCAGCGCGCGTCCACACCGATTTCCAGTTGCACGACGGCTGCACCCGGTTCCTTCTCTTCGACCGCGGGCTGACCGAGCGCCAGGCCGGCCGCACCCTGCAACGGCTGTTCGAGATCGAGGCCTACCGCATGCTGTCGCTGCTGGCGCTGCCCATCGCGCGGCGGCAGTCCCCCCGCATCGTCGAGATCGAGGCCTCGCTGGCCACCTTGACCGACAGCATCGCCAATGCGCAGGACGCCAAGGCCGACGACGAATCGCTGTTGCACGAGCTCACCAGATTGGCGGCCGAGGTCGAAAGTGGCCTGGCCGCCAGCCAATACCGCTTCGGCGCTTGCCGTGCCTACTTCGAACTGGTCACGCGGCGCATCGCCGAATTGCGCGAGGCCCGCCTGCCGGGCATGCAGACCTTCGAGGAGTTCATGGCCCGGCGCTTCACGCCGGCAGTGGCCACCTGCACCACGGTGTCGCAGCGGCTTCACGACCTGTCAGAGCGCGTGGCCCAGGCCAGCAGCCTGTTGTCCACGCGCGTGGACATCACCCGAGAGCGCCAGAACCAGGCCCTGCTGGCCTCGATGGACCGGCGGGCCAAGCTTCAGCTTCGGCTGCAACAGACGGTGGAAGGCCTTTCCGTGGCCGCCATCGTCTACTACGTGGTAGGCCTCGTAGGCTACTTTGCCAAGGGGCTGAAGGCCATGGGTCTGCACATCGAACCCGATCTGGCCGTCGGCCTGACACTGCCGGCCGTGGCGGCGGTGGTCATGCTGGCCCTGCGCCGAGCACGCCACGTGGTCGCCGCCGGCGAAAAGCGGCCCGCCGCACACGCCTGAGCTCGGCCCCAACGGCCGCGAACCCCTGAGCATCCATCCCCGAGACCGCATGTCGAGCTTGAACTTCCCCTTCTCCGCCATCGTCGGCCAGGACGAGATGAAACTGGCCATCTTGTGCGCCGCCGTAGACCCCCGCATTGGCGGCGTGCTGGTTTTCGGCGACCGCGGCACGGGCAAATCCACCGCCGTGCGGGCGCTGGCCGCGCTGCTGCCGAAGATGCGCGTGGTGGTGGGCTGCCGCTACGGCTGCGACCCGGCCGAAGGCGCGGCTGTCTGCGAGGCGTGCGCCACCCTGAGGGCCGCCGGCAAGCTCAAGAGCAAGCTGGTGAGCGTGCCGGTGGTCGACCTGCCGCTGGGCGCCACGGAAGACCGCGTGGTGGGCGCGCTGGACCTGGAGCGGGCCTTGACGGCCGGCGTGAAAGCCTTCGAGCCGGGGCTGCTGGCCCGCGCCAACCGGGGCTTCCTGTACATCGACGAAGTCAACCTGCTGGAAGACCACTTGGTCGACCTGCTGATCGACGTGGCCGCCTCGGGCGAGAACGTGGTCGAGCGCGAGGGCCTGTCCGTGCGGCACCCTGCGCGCTTCGTGCTGGTGGGCAGCGGCAACCCCGAAGAGGGTGAACTGCGGCCGCAACTGCTCGACCGCTTCGGCCTGGCCGTGGAGGTGCGCACGCCCCAAGACCTGGCCTCGCGGGTGGAAGTGGTGCGCCGCCGCGACCAGTTCGAGCGCGACCAGGCCGCCTTCGTCGCGCGCTGGCACAAGGACGACGACAAGCTGCGCAAGCGGCTGGTGGCCGCCCGCGAACGCCTGCCCGACGTGGCCGTACCCGATGCGGCGCTGGAACGCGCGGCCCAGCTGTGCATGGCGCTGGGCACCGATGGCCTGCGCGGCGAACTCACCGTGATCCGCGCAGCCCGCGCGCTGGCCGCGCTCGACGGCGAGGCCGAGGTGACCGACGACCACATCCGGCGTGTGGCCAAGCCGGCCTTGCGCCACCGCCTGCGCCGCGACCCACTGGACGACACCGACGCCAGCGTGCGGGTGGACCGGGTCGCGGACGAACTCTTCGGCGCGTGACCGCCCGCCTGGACGCTCCTTCGGCTGCCCCCCTGCTTGCAGAGCCCGCCTGGGTGGATGCGGCGTGGGCTGCCGCGCTGCTGGCCGTCGACCCGCAAGGCCTGGGCGGGGCTGTCGTGCGCGCCGGCGCCGGACCGGTGCGTGACCGTTGGGCCGCTGACCTGCGCATGCTGCTGCCCGCCAGCCTGCCGCTGCGACGCATGCCCGGCCACATCGCCGACGACCGCCTGCTGGGCGGCCTGGAACTGGCCGCCACGCTTCACAGCGGCAAGCCGGTGGCCCAGCGCGGCCTGCTGGCCGAAAGCGATGGCGGGCTGGTGGCCGTACCCATGGCCGAGCGACTGCCGGCCGCCACAGCTGCGCGGCTGGTGGGTGCCCTCGACCATGGCGAGGTCGGTTTCGAGCGCGATGGCATCGGCGCCCGCTGGGATGCCCGCATCGGCGTGGTGGCCTACGACGAGGGCGGCGACGAGGACAGCGCGCCGCCGCAGGCGCTGACCGAGCGCCTGGCGTTCCACCTGGACCTGCGGGCCCTGCCGCTGCGGGCTTGCGGTGAAGCCGCGGCCACGCCGGCGGACATCGCCCACGCCCGGGCCCGCCTGCCCGAGGTCCAGGCCAGCGACGAGGTGATCCAGGCCCTGTGCGCCACGGCGGTCCAGTTGGGCGTCCCGGCCCTGCGTGCCAGCCTGCTGGCCCTGAAGGCCGCCCGCGCTGCGGCGGCACTGGCCGGGCGGCGCGAGGTGGCCGAGGAGGACGGCGTGCTGGCCGTGAAGCTGGTGCTGGTGCCGCGAGCCACCGTGATGCCGGCTACCGAGCCGCCGCCAGAGCCCGAAACCCCGGAGCCACCTCCGCCCGAGCCCCCGCCCCCGCCCGACGAAGCCCCGCCCGCTGACCCTGCATCGGGCACCGACGACACCGATGCCGAGCCGCCGCCCACGCAGCCGCCCATGCCGACCGAGCCCCTGGAAGACCGGCTGATCGAAGCGGCCATCGCTGCCCTGCCCGAAGGCCTGCTGGCCGCCCTGCAAGCGGCGCAGGAAGGGCGCCAGGCCGGGCGCGTGGGCAGGCTGGTGGCCTCGCAAAAGGGTGGCCGGCCCGTGGGCACGCGCCGCGGCGAGCCCCGAGGCGGGGCTCGCCTGAACCTGATCGAAACGCTGCGCGCCGCCGCGCCCTGGCAAACCGTGCGCCGCCAGGCTGCACCAGGGCCGCGGCGCATCCACGTGCACGCCGACGACATGCGCGTCAACCGGCTGCAGCAGCGCACAGCCACGGCGACGCTGTTCGTCGTGGATGCCTCGGGCTCGTCGGCACTGCATCGCCTGAACGAGGCCAAGGGCGCCATCAACCTGCTGCTGGCCGACTGCTATGTGCGCCGCGACCAGGTGGGCGTGATCGCATTTCGCGGCACCACGGCCGAGGTGCTGCTGCCGCCGACGCGGTCGCTGGTGCGGGCCAAGCGAAGCCTGGCGGCGCTGCCCGGCGGCGGGGGCACGCCGCTGGCGGCTGCACTGGAAGCCGCCTTGCGCCTGTGCGGCCAGGTGCTGCGCGCTGGCGCGACCCCCGTCGTGGTGCTGCTGACCGACGGCCGCGCGAACGTGTCACGCAACGGCGACCGCGGCCGCGAACGGGCCGAGGAAGATGCCCTGCTGATGGCGCGGCAGGTGCGCGCGGCCCGGCTGACGACGCTGGTGGTGGACACTTCCCAGCGCCCGGCACCGCAGGCCCGGCGGCTGGCCACCGAGATGGGCGCCACCTACCGCGCCCTGCCCCAGGCCGGATCGGCCGCGCTCTCGGCGGCCGTCAAGGCCCTGCCGCGCGCGGCACCCTGAGGCACTGCGTCGCCATGGCCCAGCGCCTGCACTGGCAGACCGACGGCAAGCACTGGCCTCACTACGAACGCAGCCGCTTCGTCGATGCCGGCGGCCTGCGCTGGCACGTGCAGATGTGGGAGCGGCCCCGCGCCGATGCCCCGCTGCTGCTGCTGCTCCACGGCACCGGCGCGTCCACTCATTCCTGGCGCCACGTGGCGCCGTTGCTGGCCCGCACCTTCGGCGTGGTGGCCTGCGACCTGCCGGGCCACGCCTTCAGCGGCCCGGCCCGTGGACCTGCGGCGGGCATGCGCGGCATGGCCCGCGGCGTGGCGGCCCTCATGGCCACGCTGGGCATGGCGCCGGACGCCACCATCGGGCATTCGGCCGGCGCGGCCATCGCCATCCGGATGGCGCTGGACGCGGGCCCAGGTGGCGCGGCGCCCAAGGCGATCGTGGGGATGAACGCCGCGTTGATACCTTTGCAAGGCATTGCCGGCAGCTTCTTTGCGCCGGCCGCCAAGCTGCTGGCCCTGAACCCGCTGGTGCCCCAGCTCGTGTCGTGGCAAGCGGCCGAGGGCGTCGTCTTCGAGCGCCTGCTGGGCAGCACGGGTTCGCGCCTGGATGCCCAAGGGCAGGCGCTGTACAGCCGCCTGGTGGCCGATCCGGGCCATGTGGCCGGCGTGCTGGCCATGATGGCCCACTGGGACCTGCCCAGCTTGCAGGCCGAGTTGCCGGCCCTGCGCCCGCCGCTGCACCTGGTGGTGGCCGAGAATGACGGTACGGTACCCCCTGGCGACGCGGATCGCATCCGGCGCATGCTGCCCGCTGCCACGGTGCACACGATGAAAGGCGTGGGCCACCTGGGCCACGAAGAACGCCCCGAAGAGGCGGCTGCCTTGATTCAGCGGTTGCTCGGCGCCTGATCCGCGGTTCGGAGCGGCCTGGCCGCACCCTTCAGTGCGGGGCCTGGGGCCGCCCGGGTTGGCGCAGAAACAGCCGGCTCACCGTCTCGGCCACCTGTTCGCGGTGGCATTCGTCGGCGCCACGCAGTTCGGCCATGGCGCCGTGCATCAGCTTGGCGGTCAGGCCGCGGGTGAGGGTCTCGAGCACGGCATCGATGTCGCCACCGCGCGCCAGTTGCCGCCGTGCCCTGGCCAGTTCGGCGGCACGCCAGTCGTCGGCCTGCTGGTTCAGGGCGCGGATCAGCGGAACGCTGGCCCGTTGCTCCAGCCAGTGCGCAAAGCTCTTCACGCCAGCGTCCACGATCTCTTCGGCCCGGGCCACGGCCGACTGCCGCTTGTCGCCGGCGGTCTGCACCAGCGCCGACAGGTCATCCACCGTGTAGAGATAGACATCCTGCAGCCGGGCCACTTCGGGCTCGACATCGCGGGGCACGGCCAGATCGACCACGAACATCGGGCGGCGGCGACGGGCCTTCAAGGCGCGCTCGACGGCGCCCAGCCCGATGATGGGCAATGAACTGGCGGTGCACGACACGACCACGTCGAACTCCGACAGGCGATCAGGCAGGTCGGCCAGGGGCATGGCCTGGGCGCCGAAGCGCGCGGCCAGGGCCTCGCCACGCTCCAGCGTGCGGTTGGCAACGGTCATCGACAAGGGCTGCCGGCTGGCGAAGTGCGCCGCCGTCAGCTCGATCATCTCGCCGGCGCCCACCAGCAGCAGCCGCACCTCGTGCAGGTCTTCGAAGAGCTGCGAGGCCAGCCGCACGGTGGCAGCGGCCATGCTCACCGAGTGGGCACCGATCTCGGTGGCGCTGCGCACTTCCTTGGCGACCGAGAACGAGCGCTGGAAAAGCTGGTGCAAGGTGCTGCCCAAGGTGCCGGCCAGGCCGGCCTCTCGCACAGCCTGCTTGATCTGGCCCAGGATCTGGGGTTCGCCCAGCACCATGGAATCGAGCCCCGAGGCCACGCGGAAGGCGTGCCGTGCGGCCTCGCAGTCCTCGATCACGTAGGCGTGATCGGCCAGGCGAACCGAACTGCCGAGCTGCCCCAGCCCGCCTTGCTCACTCAGCCAGTCCAACGCGGGCTGGGCGAGTTCGGCCGCGCTTTCGGCGTGGTCGGCTGCGACATAGAGCTCGGTGCGGTTGCAGGTGGACAGCAGGGTGGCTTCGGGTGCCGCGCGCTGCAGCCGCTCACGCAGCGAACGCAGCGCTGCGGGCAACTGCGGGGCGCTGAAAGCGAAGCGCGAACGCAGGTCCAGCGGGGCGCTGTGGTGGTTGATGCCCAGGGCAAGGACCGTCATGGCGCGGGGTCGGCGGCCACGCCAGCGCTGCGGGGAAGGTCTCGTTGACTCGCTGAATGCATGGCCCTATCCTAGACCTGTCTCGTCAAGTTGACAACTTAGGGTGACAACCTAACCTGACGTTTATTTCAGACCTCGACCGGGTGGGGCCCGAACAGACCCTTCACCCGGGCGTGCCCCAACCGTTTTGAACCCGCGGTCCGACCGTGGGGGTTCAGCCGAAGAAAGGAAGTGCCCCGATGGAGGCCATCAACCGAATCGAGCAGGCGTTGCTTGCGGCCGTTTCAGCAGGCCAGGAGCCTGGCTGCCCGCCCAAGCTGGCTGCGGCGGTGCGCCACGCGGTGTTCCCGGGCGGCGCGCGGATCCGTCCGCAGCTGTGCCTGGCGGTGGCCAGGGCCTGCGGCGACGGCGACCCGTCCATGGCGGATGCGGCCGCCGCCTCCATCGAGCTGCTGCACTGCGCTTCGCTCGTGCACGACGACCTGCCCTGCTTCGACGATTCGCCCACCCGGCGGGGCGTGCCTTCGGTGCACGCCGCCTTCGGCGAGCGCATTGCCGTGCTCACCGGTGATGCGCTCATCGTGCTGGCGTTCCAGTGCCTGGCTCAGGGTGCGGCCCATGCGCCGCAGCGGCTGCCGGCCTTGCTCACCATGATCGCCCGGCGCGTGGGCATGCCCACGGGCATCGTGGCCGGGCAGGCCTGGGAGTGCGAACCCTTCGTCGCGCTGCCCTCCTACCACCGCGCCAAGACCGGCTCGCTGTTCGCGGCCTGCACCGAGGCCGGCGCGCTCGCTGCGGGCTCCGACCCTTCGCTGTGGCAATCCTTCGGCCTGTGCCTGGGCGATGCCTATCAGGTGGCCGACGACATCCGCGACGTCGCCGTGACCACCGAACTGCTGGGCAAGCCCAATGGGCGCGACCTCGCACTGTGCCGCCCGAGCTCGGCCACCGAACTGGGCCTGGCGGGCGCCATCGCCCATTTCGACCACCTGCTGCTGCGCGCCGTGGACTCGATTCCCCCTTGCGCCGGTGCGCCGGCCCTCAGGGCCCTGGTGCGCGCCGAATCCGAGCGCCTGGTGCCGCAAGCCACCGTGCGCGACCTGGCCCTGGCGGCTTGACGCGATGCTGGAAGCCCAACTGCCCTCGAGCCCGCGGTCGACCCCGCCCGAAGCCCCGATGGGGTGGCGCGCCCGCTGGCAGGCTTGGCGCGACAGGGTCCTGACGAGCCCCGAATTCCAGCGCCGCGCCGCGCGTTCCTGGTGGATGCGCCCGATCGCCCGGCGACGTGCCCGTGCGCTGTTCGACCTGGTGGCCGGGTTCGTCTACACCCAGGTGCTCCAAGCCTGCGTGCGCCTGCGCCTGTTCGAGCACCTGGCCGAGGGTCCGCAGACCGCAGCCGAACTGGCACGGCGCATGGATCTGCCGATGGACGGCGCGGAGCGCCTGCTCGCCGCCGCGGTGGCGCTCGATCTGGTGGAACACCGCGCAGGCGGCCGCTTCGGGCTGGGCAAGCTGGGCGCGCCGATGGTGGGCAACGAAGCCATCGCGGCGATGGTCGAGCATCACTCGGTGCTGTATGCCGACTTGCAGGATCCGGTGGCGCTGCTGCGCGGCACCGGCACGCCGGCTCACCTGTCGCAGTACTGGGCCTATGCCACGGCGGCCAGCCCGGGCGCCTTGTCGCCTGAGCAGGTGAATGAGTACTCGGCCCTCATGTCGGCCTCACAGCCCCTGGTGGCCGAGGAGGTGCTGGACACCTACGACGTGCGGGCCCACCAATGCCTGCTCGACGTCGGCGGCGGCCAGGGCCGGTTCCTCCAGGCGGTGGGCCGCCGGGCACCGGGACTGCAGCTCATGCTCTTCGACCTGCCGGGCGTCGTGCCTGTGGCCCGTGCGGCCTTCGCGGCCCAGGGGCTGGATGGCCGCACGGCCGTGCATGGCGGCGACTTCACCCGCGACCCGCTGCCCACGGGGGCGGACATCGCCACGCTCATCCGCGTGATCTACGACCATCCCGACGCCAGGGCCATGACCATCCTGCGCGCCGTGTACCGCGCGCTTCCCCCGGGCGGCACGCTGCTGCTGGCCGAGCCGATGGCCGGGGCGCCAGGTGCGCCACGAATGGGCGACGCCTATTTCGGCTTCTACCTGCTGGCCATGCGGGGTGGGCGCTCACGCACGGCGGCCGATCTGGCCGCGCTGATGCATGCGGCGGGCTTCGAGGCTGTGCGCGAGCTGCCCACACCCATCCCGTTGCAGGTCGGTGTCCTCGTTGCGCGCAAGCCCGCCTGAGGCACGTGAATGCAAAGCCCAGAACGATTCGGGGCAAAAGCGTAAATCCCGCTTGACACTAAGTTGCGTCAGTCTAAGATGACACACATCAAAGAAAGCCGATTCACTCAGCGAAGTCGCATGCTGATCCAGCCCGTACCAAGACACCGCCCGACGCGTTGCTGCCCTCTTCTAGGAGGCACCCCATGAAGACCCATGCCGTCGTCCTCGAACGGCCCGAGCGCATCCGACTGAGCCATATCGATCTGACAGAGGCTGGCGATGCCGACGTGGTGGTCGATCTGGAATTCAGTGGTATCTCCACGGGCACCGAAAAGCTGTTGTTCAACGGCCAGATGCCCAGTTTCCCCGGCATGGGGTATCCCCTGGTGCCTGGTTACGAATCGGTAGGCCGCGTCGTCAAGGCCGGCCCGGCCGCACGGCATCAGATCGGCGAGCGTGTCTTCGTGCCCGGCGCCCGCTGCTACGGCGAAGTGCGCGGCCTGTTCGGCGGCTCGGCTTCGCGCCTGGTGGTGGCCGACGACAAGGTCTTCACGGTCAGCGAAGCCCTGGGCGCCGAGGCGGTGCTGCTGGCCCTGGCCGCCACGGCCTATCACACGGTAGCGTGCGGCGGCGCCCAGGAACCTTGCACCCCGCCCGACCTGATCGTGGGGCATGGTGTCCTCGGACGCCTGCTGGCGCGCATGGTGGTCGCCGCCGGCCATCCGGCCCCGGTGGTCTGGGAGATCAACCCTGCGCGCAGCGGTGGCGCCCAGGGCTACGAGGTGCTCGCACCCCAAGACGACCCCCGGCACGACTACCGCGCCATCTACGACGTCAGCGGCGACTGCGGGATCCTCGACAAGGCCATCGCCAGGCTCAGCCACGGCGGCGAGGTGGTGCTGGCCGGCTTCTACAGCCAGCCGCTGAGCTTCAACTTTGCACCGGCCTTCATGCGCGAAGCCCACATCCGTGCGGCCGCCGAATGGAAGCGAGCCGACATGCTGGCGGTCAAGGAACTGGTCGAGTCCGGTCGCCTGTCGCTGAGCGGCCTTCTGACGCACCACGACCTGCCCACCCACGCATCCGACGCCTACCGCACCGCCTTCGGCGATGCGTCCTGCTTGAAGATGACCCTCGACTGGAGAACGATGCAATGAGCAACATCCCCGCAACGGCCACCGTGACGTTCATGGCCCGCGAACAGTTGCGCGCCGAAGCCGCTGTCGAACCCGATCCCGTCGCCACGGGCCCGGTCACCAAGACCACGCAGATCATCGCCATCTACGGCAAGGGCGGCATCGGCAAGAGCTTCACCCTGGCCAACCTGAGCTACATGATGGCGCAGCAGGGCAAGAAGGTACTGCTCATCGGCTGCGACCCCAAGAGCGACACCACCAGCCTGCTCTTCGGCGGCAAGGCCTGCCCGACCATCATCGAGACCAGCAGCAAGAAGAAGCTGGCTGGCGAGGCCGTGGCCATCGGCGACGTGTGCTTCAAGCGCGACGGCGTCTACGCGATGGAACTCGGCGGGCCCGAGGTCGGCCGCGGCTGCGGCGGCCGCGGGATCATCCACGGCTTCGAGACGCTCGAAAAGCTCGGCTTCCACGACTGGGGATTCGACTTCGTGCTGCTCGACTTCCTGGGTGACGTGGTGTGCGGCGGCTTCGGCCTGCCGATCGCGCGCGACATGTGCCAGAAGGTCATCGTGGTGGGCAGCAACGACCTGCAGTCCCTGTACGTGGCCAACAACGTGTGCAGCGCGGTGGAATACTTCCGCAAGCTCGGCGGCAACGTCGGCGTGGCGGGCATGGTGATCAACAAGGACGACGGCACGGGCGAGGCCGCGGCGTTCGCCAGCAACGCCGGCATCCCGGTCCTGGCCGCCATCCCGGCCAACGAAGACATCCGCCGCAAGAGCGCGAGCTACGAAATCATCGGACGGCCCGGCACCCAGTGGGCTTCCTTGTTCGAGACGCTGGCCACCAACGTGGCCGAAGCCCCCCCGGTGCGGCCGAAGCCGCAGAGCCAGGACCAACTGCTGGGCTTGTTCTCCGCCGAGGTGACCGGCCGCGATTTCAAGATGGAACCGGCCACGTTGTTCGACATGGTGGGCCAGAACGAGATCGTCAAGCCCACGCTCGAAGTGGTGTACGACGCGGCATGAATACCCCACCCCGCAGCGCCTTCGGCGCTCCCCCCGAGGGGGGCAACCCCGGCGGCCCGGCAGAGCCGGATCCGCGGCGTTCGCTTGAGGGCGGCGTCGCTGCGCTGGCCGAGAAGACCGTTACCGCCGGTGATGGCGCGGGCTGTCATTCGGGCAAGGAAGCGATGCTCGCTGCCGCTCAGTCCGCCGGCAAAAGCGAGACGCTGGCGCAGTACGCCAAGGACTATCCGCTCAAGGAAGGGGCGGGGCCGCATGACCAGCCGCAGAGCATGTGCCCGGCTTTCGGTTCGTTGCGGGTGGGGCTGCGGATGCGGCGCACGCACACGATCCTGTCGGGCTCGGCCTGCTGTGTGTACGGGCTGACGTTCACCTCGCACTTCTACGGTGCGCGGCGCAGCGTGGGCTATGTGCCGTTCAACAGCGAGTCCCTGGTGACGGGCAAGCTGTTCGAAGACATCCGCGATGCGGTGCACCAGCACGCCGACCCGGCGCTGTACGACAGCCTGGTGATCATCAACCTGTGCGTGCCGACCGCCAGCGGCGTGCCGCTGCAGTTGCTCCCCAAGCAGATCAACGGGGTGCGGATCATCGGCATCGACGTGCCGGGCTTCGGTGTGCCGACGCACGCCGAAGCGAAAGACGTGCTGGCCGGCGCCATGCTCAAGTACGCCCGCACCGAAGCCGAAGCCGGGCCGGTGACGGCGCCGCGCAACGGCGTCTCGAGCAAGCCGACCATCACGCTGCTGGGTGAGATGTTCCCGGCCGACCCGGTGATCATCGGTGCCATGCTGGAGCCCATGGGCCTGGCCGCCGGGCCGGTGGTGCCCACACGCGAATGGCGTGAGCTGTATGCCGCACTGGACTGCGCGGCCGTCGCGGCCATCCATCCCTTCTACACGGCCAGCGTGCGCGAATTCGTCACCGCCGGCCGGGCTGTGGTGGGATCGGCACCGGTCGGGCATGACGGCACCGAGGCCTGGCTGCAAGCCGTGGGCCAGGCCGCCAACGTGCCGCAAGCCCAGATCGATGCGGCCAAGAACCGCTTCCTGCCGGCCATCCGCGGCGTGCTGGCCAAGACGCCCATCAAGGGCCGCATCACGGTCAGCGGCTATGAGGGCTCGGAGTTGCTGGTGGCCCGCCTGCTGATCGAGAGCGGCGCCGAGGTGCCCTATGTCGGCACCGCCTGCCCCAAGACGCCGTGGTCGGCCCCGGACCTGGAATGGCTGCAGTCGCGCGGCGTGCACGTGCAGTACCGCGCCTCGCTCGAGCAAGACATCGCCGCAGTGCGCGAATTCCGCCCCGACCTGGCCATCGGCACCACGCCCGTCGTGCAGGCCGCCAAGCAGGCCACCATCCCCTCGCTGTACTTCACCAACCTGATCTCCGCACGGCCGCTGATGGGCCCGGCTGGCGCCGGTTCGCTGGCCCAGGTGATCAATGCCGCCATCGCCAACAAGGCCCGCTTCGACCAGATGAGCGAGTTCTTCGGCGATGTGGGCAACGGCGACCGCGCCGGTGTCTGGGAAGGCGTGCCGCAGGAGCGTCCGGAATTCCGTGCCGAAACCAAGCGCCAGGTCATCAAGCTGATGAACAAGCGCAAGGCGCAGGAGATGATCTGATGAGCGCGCCGCCCAAGCTGAACTACGTCATCGATCACGACCGGGCCGGGGGCTACTGGGGCGCGGTGTACGTGTTCACGGCCATCAAGGGCCTGCAGGTGATCATCGACGGGCCGGTGGGTTGCGAAAACCTGCCCGTCACCAGCGTGTTGCATTACACCGATGCGCTGCCCCCGCATGAGTTGCCCATCGTGGTGACAGGCCTGGCCGAAGAGCAGCTCGGGCGCGAAGGCACCGAAGGCGCCATGAAGCGCGCCCATGCCGTGCTGGACCCCGACCTGCCCAGCGTGGTGGTCACGGGCTCCATCGCCGAGATGATCGGCGGTGGCGTCACGCCCGAGGGCACCACCATCGCGCGCTTCCTGCCGCGCACCATCGATGAAGACCAATGGCAATGCGCCAACCGAGCCATGGTCTGGCTGTGGACCGAATACGGTCTGCGCAAGGTCCCCCAGCGCACGCCGTTCGACCAGCGGCCCGCCGGCGAGAAGCCGCGCGTGAACCTGATCGGCCCCTGCTACGGCACCTTCAACATGCCCAGCGACCTGGCCGAGATCCGCCGCCTGGTGCAAGGGATCGGCGCCGAGGTGAACATGGTGTTCCCGCTGGGCAGCCACCTGGCCGACGTGTCGCGCCTGGTCGAGGCCGACGTGAACATCTGCATGTACCGCGAATACGGTCGCATGCTGTGCGAAGTGCTGGAAAGGCCGTACCTGCAAGCCCCCATCGGCTTGCACAGCACCACCGCTTTCCTGCGCCAGCTGGGCAAGCTGCTGCACCTGGACCCCGAGCCCTTCATCCAGCGCGAGAAGCACACCACCATCAAGCCCATCTGGGACCTGTGGCGCAGCGTCACGCAGGACTTCTTCGGCACCGCCAATTTCGCGGTGGTGGCCAGTGAGACCTACACGCGTGGCATCCGGCACTTCCTGGAAGACGAGCTCGGCCTGCCCTGCAATTTCGCGGTGCCGCGAAAGGCCGGCGAGAAGACCGACAACGAGGCCGTGCGCAAACTGGTGCACGCCAAGCCGCCGCTGGTGATGTTCGGCTCCTACAACGAGCGCATGTACCTCGCCGAAGTCGGCGGTGGCCACGGGCCGCGGCCGACCTACATCCCCGCTTCGTTTCCGGGCGCCATCATCAGGCGGGCCACGGGCACGCCGTTCATGGGATATGCCGGCGCCACGTACATCGTTCAGGAGTTCTGCAACGCATTGTTCGACGCCTTGTTCAACATCCTGCCGCTGGGCACCGACCTCGACCGCGTAGACCCGACGCCCGCACGCATCAACGAATCCGACAGCTGCCCCTGGGACGACGAGGCCCAGGCCCTGCTCAACGAAATCGTGGCAGCCGAGCCGGTGCTGGTGCAGATCAGCGCGGCCAAGCGCCTGCGCGACCGGGCCGAGAGTGACGCCCGCAAAGCCGGCGAACGGCGGGTCAGCCTCGAACGCATGGAGCGCACCCGTGACGCGCTTCGTGCAGGGGTCGCCGCATGAACCACACATCACGCGCCTGTCCCCGGACGGGCCCCAGAACATGCCACTTCGGTGGCACACCCAACGTCGCGGCCAAATCCGCGGCTGCCTTTGCTGCGCAGGCATCGCGCGGTTATGGCCGACAGGCCAAGTTTGAGGAGTAATCCTATGGCTGAACGAAAAGGCTCGATTTCCGGCCTGACCGACGAAGAGGCACAGGAATTTCACCAG